>CAYTYD010000053.1:0-15428 GCA_964441555.1 uncultured Phycisphaeraceae bacterium
ATGGTGGTTTCCCAGAGCTGCGAGGCGTCCATTTCGCCCAGACCTTTGAATCGCTTGATTTCCATGCCGCGACTGCCAATTTCGTGCAGGGCATCAACGATCGCGGAAAGGTTCTCGGCCTCGACGATGTTGCCGCCCCGGCGTGGAAGGTCCTTGCCGGTTTTCTTGGCGCGAGCGTCGGAATCGTCGACTGATTCGGCTGGCGAGCCATCGTCGTCGGCAGCGGGCTTGGCTGTCGTGGTCGACTCGGGCATGGGCTGATTGAGCACCCAGGCGTACTTGGAGGGAAGCTTGTCTCCACTGGCGGATTCTTCACGCCTGAGGGAGTAATCGGCGATATCGAGGCCGAGTGTTGCAAGATCGATGAAGAGACGCTCCATCTCTCGATTTTCGTGCAGTTCGCGAATGTTGGCAGCGTTGGGGGCATCGGCCTCGCTGGCGTTGTCGGCGAGTTTCAAGCCGCGTTGATCAATGAGTTGAAGTGCATCGTGCTCACTCCAGGCGAAAAGGTCGCCACCTCGCCATGACACACGATGGGACGGGAGGCGGTTCTTGCCCGTGGGGTCTGAGGCCCGGGAAGCCAGGAGATCGATGAAGCGGCTGCCGCGACGCTCGCAGACGATGACGAGCTCATTCAGACGGGCGAGAAAGTTCAGGGCCTTGCGCGATTGTTCGGCGTTGAGTCGCTTGACTTCGCGGGGCGATGTGCGGCCATCGAGGGAATTCACATCACGAATCGAAAGCTGGGCATGGGCCAGACCCAGTTCGGTGAGCTTGGATTCCATCAAGGCGTCATTGATCACGTACTGCCCTTTGACCTGGCGTCCGGCGACCTTTTCAATGGCGTACAAGGGCGGCTGTGCGGCGTAAATGTGGCCGCGGGCGATGAGTTCAGGCATCTGGCGGAAGAAGAAGGTCAGCAACAGCGTGCGAATGTGACTGCCGTCGACATCGGCGTCGGTCATGATGATGATCTTCTGATAGCGAAGCTTGGTGGAGTCAAAGTCGTCACCGATGCCGCAGCGCAGGGCCTGGATCAGAGTGCGCACTTCGGCAAATCCCAGAACCTTGTCAAGACGCGCTTTCTCAACGTTAATGATCTTGCCCTTGAGGGGCAGGATCGCCTGATTCTCGACGTTGCGGCCCTGGGTGGCGGAACCACCTGCAGAGTCACCTTCGACGATGAAGAGTTCGGTGTCATCACCTTTGCTTTTGCAATCGCGGAGTTTGTCGGGCATCGAGCCGGATTCGAGGGCGGATTTGCGGCGAGTGAGTTCGCGGGCCTTGCGAGCGGCCTCGCGGGCCTGAGCCGCGATGATGCCCTTGAGACAGAGCTTTTTGGCGTCGCTTGGGTGTTCCTCAAGCCATGATTCCAGGCCGTCATTCACAGCGTTGCTGACGAAGGTCTCGATCTCAGGATTGAGTAGTTTTTCCTTTGGCTGGTTGTTGAACGCGGGGTTGGGAAGCTTCACGCTGACGATGGCGGTGATGCCTTCGCGGAGGTCTTCACCACTGGGGACAGGATCTTTGTCTTTGATGATGCCGGCCTTGCGGGCGTAGGCATTGAGGGCGCGAGTGAGGGCGGTTTTGAAGCCCTGTCCATGCGTGCCGCCGTCCTTGTTGTTGATGTTGTTGGCGAAGGTGAGAAGTGTTTCGTTGTAGCCGTCGTGATACTGGAAAGCGACTTCAACGGAGAGATGCTCTTCGGGGTTCTCTTTCTTGACAGAGACGACGGGGCACATGGTGCCGCGACCACTGTTGAGGTATTCGACGTACTCGGGCACGCCGCGCTCGGCTTTATAGGTTTCGCTGAAGATCTTGCCATCGGTATTGACGCGTTCATCGGTGAGTTTGAGCGTGACACCGGGATTGAGGAATGCAAGCTCGCGGATGCGGTTGGCAAGCGTGTCGATGTTGAAGCGAGTATCGGGGAAGATCTGGTCATCGGGGCGGAACGTGACGCTGGTGCCGCGCTTGCGGGTGCTGTTGGCGGGAATAGGCCCAACGAGGGCGAGGGGCTGGATGACGCGGCCACGCTCGAAGCCGATGGAGTGCACTTTACCATCGCGGTGAATTTCGCAGGTCAGGTATTCACTGAGAGCGTTGACGCAGGAGACGCCGACGCCGTGCAGACCGCCCGAGACTTTGTAGGCGCTGCCTTCCTGGCCAAACTTCCCGCCAGCGTGAAGTACGGTGAGAACGACTTCGACGGCGGGTTTGCCGTTGTGCTCAGGTTTTTCATGCTTGATTGGGTCGATGGGGATTCCGCGACCATCGTCGATGACAGAGCAGGAGCCATCTGGGTGAACCGTGACCGAGACCGTGGTGGCGTGACCGGCCATGGCTTCGTCGATGGAGTTGTCGACGACTTCGTAGACCAGGTGGTGAAGGGCGTTTAGGCCGGTGCCGCCGATGTACATGCCGGGGCGTTGACGAACGGCTTCGAGGCCTTCAAGAACCTTGATCTGTTCAGCGCCGTAGTTCGCACCCGTTGCGCCGGGATTGGATGTGACGGTCTGCGCGGGTCCAGGCGCGGCGACGGAGACGGGTGGCTGGCCCGACGAAGTGCCGGTTGAGGTCGGGGCGTTGCTGCTGGTGGCCATTGTTCGTGACGCTCCCAAGGCGAATCGCGATGCACGTATAGCGGCAGCGCGAGGACGCAAGCTGAGTGCGAAATCGGAGTGTTTTTCGGCCTCATCCATGAGGTGAAAAAGCACCCGAAAATCGGACCGTCATTATAGGAGAGCTGCGGGGTTTTTGCTGGATTTCAGAGCATGTTTTTGCAAGTCGTAAGTGCGAATCTGAGGCCTGAAAAGCAGGGATTTTCTATCGGAAAGGAGAATTGATTCTTGGCCGGATACAAGCGCATGCCGAGATGACACAACTGGGGCGGCTGGAACCACTCTTTAGAGATTGAGTGAGTTCAATTGGGAGATCAGTAGCTGAGCAGCGGCCCCGCGGTGGCTGATGGCGTTCTTGGCATCCGCTGACAGTTCCGCGCTGGTGAGTTGGTGTTCGGGCCCGACGAGAAAAATGGGGTCGTAGCCAAAGCCAGCGTTGCCGCGGGGGACAGAGGGAGGAAGTCCGATGACTCCTTCGCAGGTGCCCCGAACGGAAGCAAGGATGGAGCCATCGGGTGCGGCAAGCACCATGACGCAGACAAAGCGGGCGGTGCGTTGTGCCAGCGGCACATCGGCAAGTTGCGCAAGCACGAGATTGAGATTGTCACGATCGCGCTGATCACGCGTCAGTCCGGTTTCAAGGCCATTGGTGGCATAATGGCTACTGATGACACCGGGCCTGCCTGCCAAAGCGTCGATCTCAAGACCCGAATCATCCGCCAGGCACAGCAATCCCGATTGCGCGGCGTATGAACGCGCCTTGATCGTTGCATTGGCTTCAAAAGTGAAGCCGGATTCGATGGGCTCGGTGGTAGGGCGAGGCAAATCAGATAGCCCCAGAAGTGTGATGGCGCGAGAGGAGAGCGCAGGTGCAAGCAATTGACGCAATTCCGCCACTTTGTGCGGATTTCCAGTGGCAATGACGATGGAGGTGGCTTTGGGGGCTGGCTCGCGATGATTCATGGCGAGCCAGAGTATTCAGAAGCCGGAGCTTTCAGAGCAGAGCAAGATTCAGCAGAGGGCGAGGAAGGAAAGCACGGCAAGAAGGGCAATCTTGTGGTGGTGTGAAGAGACTTTGAGAAGTGCTGCCATTGTGAAACCCCTTGTCTTTGAATGTGGTCAGTCCAGTCGCCTGCGAGCGTTGTCCTGACGAAGGAAGAAGGAACAAGCGGCGTGCCAGAGCGTCGTGGGCGTGCCATCCGAGGCGTGAGGGGCATCCAAGCCGCTTTTATGGTACCAACTGGTCCCGCCGAACACAAGCGCAGGTGGGCTTATGACGTTTGTTGAGGCAGAGAAACAACTGAACGACGACACGTTGCGTGCGAGCAACATGCAAGACGCAGCGAGGGGAGTGGATTCTCGGACGCAGGTGTAATCCACACAAACCGCCCGCATCGTCGAGGTGGATCAGTTGTGCAAAGCGAGCGTGCAGTTCAGTGGCGAGGGATGAGACGGTTTGCCCGGCGGACCGATCAATGATGACCATGTCTCACACAGACCATTCATTCAGCGGCGTTCAGGGATTGATGTTTGGCGCATGGGGCACACCCCTGGCGCGGACGCGCGGTGTGGAACTCGGTGCGCCGTGGCCCACTGGCTCGATGCGGACGATGACACTGGCGATGGCTGGGCGTGTGGTGCGGGCTCGTGCCGCGGCGGGTGGCGAGTCGTCGGCGCGGCAGTGGCTGCAGAAGACGGATTGGCCAGCACGTCCGATTCGTGTGGGTATCGGGATCGCGGATGAATTGGCGGAATTGATTCTGGATGCGCCGGGCGCGATTGATGTGGAATGGTTTAGCGTGCCGCGGAATCAGGATGCCGAGCGCCTGTGCCGCAGCCACGGCCTGGATGCCGTGCTGACGAGTGATCGCGATGGAGGGATCACGATCACGACGCTGGAGAATCGGGGGATGGACGCGACGTGGTATGACTGGGGAAATTCGGCCCCCTTGAGCTTTGTCACGGCATTTCCGGTGCGATTGGATTGCTCGCGCGTGACACTGGCGGGGAGCGCTGACGGCGAGCCGTGGTTGGATGCCGGACAGGCGGTGGTGGTGCGGGCGCTCATCGAAGCTGCCGCAGTGCTGAGCCGGTCACCATCGCGCGTGACGATTGAGGATGAATTGCAGGGGAGGCGAGCCCTGGGAATCGCAAGGGCCAAGCAGAGCGGGTTCGGGCGTTATCCGACCGGGAGAGACCCGGTGCAGTATGTGCTCAAGCGACTTGTGTTTGTAATCGAGCACGCGAGCCGCGGCACAGTGGCCGCGACTCGTGCTGAGCGTGCGGCAGCGCGAGTCGCCGCGGCATTTCTGGCGACGCCCCTTGCCAAGGTGGATGACATCACGAGAATGCGCGGATTGGAGACCGCCGCGCGAGTGGCAGGCGATGAGCCGGAGGTGATGCTGCGTCTGGCGGCGGTGCGATTCAGCTGCATGCGCGATGTGGCGGCGATGGATGCCTTGCTCCGGGCTGATCGCATGCTCAGGAATGCAGCGATGCATCCGGGGATCGACAACCTCGCCTTCCTGATGAGCGAACTCGAACACGGAACGGATGAGCCACTGACACTTGGAAGAGTGGCGGCGGGGATCACGCTTCTGACAGCGGGCAAATCGCTTCAGGAACTCGCGTATTTGCGCGATGAAGTGCTGGATGACATGCGGTTCAGTCGCTGGCTCTCCGGGCGTGAGCAGGATCAGGCCTTGCTTGCGGAGATTTTCAAGAATCTTGAGCGATCACGCCGCTGCGAAAAGCTCGCGCTTCCGCAAGGCGAGCAGACAGGTGATGCTCGTCAGGCGGCGTGAGTGCTGTTCCTTACGGAGCAGCAAGA
The DNA here is from genome assembly GCA_964441555.1 of uncultured Phycisphaeraceae bacterium. GTDB lineage: Bacteria > Planctomycetota > Phycisphaerae > Phycisphaerales > UBA1924 > F1-120-MAGs238. Next base: position 5,452 of record CAYTYD010000053.1, read on the forward strand.
TCGGCCTCACCCAGCAGGCGGAAATCCTTACGGAGCAGAATCTGCCCCGCAAGTGTGAGATCATCGACGGCCAGGGCCAGCGCCGGGGCGCGGCCGGCACCGAGCATCAGCGGATAGGCAAAGTGAATGGACAGTTCGGCGCGCAAGAGGTTCATCGCCAGATTGGCGAGTGTGCGTTCTTTGTTCATCTCGACGACCAGGACATCCTTTTCGGTAAAGGGAAGTCCGACATCGCGCAATACCTTCTTGGCTTCTTCGAGGTTGCTAGAGATGACGCGGACGACGGCGTGGTCACTCGCATCGTGCACAGACAGTGCGCAGATTCGACACCGTGATCCATCAAAGGCCTCGACAAGGTCAAAGAGCTTGCCGACCTTGTTGGTGAGAAAGACGCTGAGTTGAGTGACGCTGGGGGGGCTGAACCCCTTGGTGTTTTCCAGGGGTGGGGGGGGTTGGCTCTTGGGGCTGGGCGGGGGTGGGTTGGGGGCGATGCGATCCGATGGCTGAACGCCGGAAGATCGTGCAGATTACCCAAACTGCCGGGAGTTGGCAAGGGGTTTGTTGGCAGGTAAGGAAAAGACCCCCTTGGCAGAGGGGGTCTTGTGCGGAGATTTTCAGTTTGGTCAGGCGGAGAAGGACGAACCGCAGCCGCAACTGGATGTGGCGTTGGGGTTCTTAAAGACAAAGCCGCGGCTCATGATCTCGTCCTTGAAGTCCACCGTGGTGCCGCTGAGATAGAGCAAGCTCTTGGGATCACAGACGATCTTGATGCCATGCTGCTCGAAAATCTCATCGGTTTCCTTGTGGCTCTCGGTGAGATCCAGAACGTACGAGAAGCCCGAGCAACCGCCACCCTTGACACCCACCCGGAGGCGAACCTTGTCGGCATCAAGTTCCTGCGCTTGGATGATGTTGCGAATCTCGCGTGCCGCGGATTCGGTGAGGATGATCCCGGTCTGGGTTGATTCGCCGGCCTGGGGGAGCGTGGTGTTGGACATGGTGAACTCCTGACTTCAATCAATAATACGTGCGGGCAAGGGGCGTGGTTCAGTGCGCAGTCGCGGCAGCTGAAGAAGTCACGCCGTTCTTGGTCTTGTAATCCTCAAGGGCGGCGCGGATGGCGTCTTCGGCCAGAACCGAGCAGTGAATCTTGACGGGGGGAAGTGAGAGCTCTTCAACGATCTGGGTGTTCTTGATCTCGGCTGCCTGATCCAGCGACTTGCCTTTGAGCCACTCGGTCGCCAGGGATGAGCTGGCGATGGCGGAGCCGCAGCCAAAGCACTTGAATTTAGCGTCCTCGATGACGCCGGTGGATTGGTTGACCTTGATTTGAAGTTGCATCACGTCGCCGCACTCAGGCGCACCGACCACACCGACGCCGATGTCCTTGCGGTTCTTGACTTCTGCGGTGGTGCCGAAATTGCCGACGTTGCGGGGCTTCTCGTAGTGTTCAATGATCTTGGGGCCGTAAGCCATTGTGATTCTCCAGATTCGTAATGGTGAAGCGTGTTTGGTTTCTGACTTTGAGCTTTCAACTTTGCACTTGAAACTAGGTTTTCAGTGGTGTGCCCACTGCACCTTGGAAAGATCGATCCCCTCGTTGTGCATGTCGTACAGAGGTGAGAGCTCGCGAAGCTTGCGGACCGCTTTGACGACGGCGTTCACGGTGTAATCCACCTGTTCGCGAGTAGTTTGGCGGCCCAGAGACAGGCGCAGTGACGAGTGGGCGAGTTCATCGCCGACACCGATGGATTTGAGCACGTACGACGGCTCGAGCGAGGCACTCGTGCATGCCGAGCCGCTGCTGCATGCGATTTCTTTCACCGCCATCATCAGACTTTCGCCTTCGACAAAGCCGAAGGAGATGTTGGTGAGGTGGGGGATGCGTTTCTCGCGGTGGCCGTTGATCTGGCAATGATCGAGCTGCAAGGTCACGCTGTCCTCCAGGTGCTTGCGCAGCACGCCCAAACGCGCGGCATCATCTGCCATCTGCGCCTTGGCGATCTCACAGGCCTTACCCAGCCCGACGATGCCCGTGACATTGAGTGTGCCAGAGCGGAATCCACGCTCCTGCCCGCCACCATCGACAATCGAGGTAAGGCGGATGCGTGGCTTGCGACGACGGACAAAAAGACCGCCGACGCCTTTGGGTCCGTAGATCTTGTGGCCACTGAAACTCATCAGGTCGATGTTGTCTGCCTCCACATTGGTGGGCATCTTGCCGACCCACTGCGTGCCATCGGTGTGAAAGACCACGCCGCGTTCGTGGCAGAGCTTGCCAATCTCGCGAATCTGGTTGATGGTGCCGATTTCGTTATTGGCCCACATGATGGTGACGAGAATCGTGTCGTCGCGCATGGCGTTCTTGACCATGTCAACTGTGACGATGCCATCTGCCGGTGGCTCGAGGAAAGTGACTTCAAATCCTTCCTTCTGCAGGCGCTTACAGGGATCGAGGACGGCTTTGTGCTCGATGATGCAGGTGATGATGTGGCCGCGGGGCTTGCCCGAGCCCGCAGCATTCTTCTCATACATCAGCGCAGCGCCACGAATCGCAATGTTGTTGGATTCAGTAGCGCCACTCGTAAAGACCACTTCCTTGTCATCCGCGCCGATCAGGGCGGCGACCTGCTGGCGCGCGGTATCAACGCCGTGTTCAGCATCCCAGCCGAAGGAGTGGTTGCGGCTACCGGGGTTGCCGTAGTACGTGGTGAAATAAGGCAGCATCGCTTCCACGACCCGAGGGTCGCAGGGGGTCGTCGCGGCGTGATCGAGATAAATGGGAAGGGCGGGAGTCGTCATAACGAGCAATCCTAGGTTCGATTTGGGGTTGAATGAGACTGATTCTCAGTCGCAATTGTGGATACGGAGGTCATTTGGTCTCACCTCCAAAACCTGACAATGTTGATCCGAAATGGCTATTCCAACGTTGCTTGGATGCCGACTTCGTGCCCCAGTGACGAGCAGGCGGCTGCCAGTTGAGACACGCTCGATGGTGAATCTCAGGCGGAAACGGCACTCGAATCTGGCTTGACCAGCGACATCGATTTCCACTTTCCAGATGCAAAACGCCACCCAACTGCGGTCGCGAGGGCCAGGATGTACGCCGCCGCGGCGATCCATGGCCCGACCGATTCGAGTTGCGGTGCAAAACGAACCAACGCCACGCCGCCACCCACGATCAGCGTCCAAGAAAGCGCGACGGTGACCACCCCGATCCAGACGGTGTCGCCAGCACCACGAAGTGCGCCGGAGAGGACCATGGCGATGGCATCTCCCAGTTGAAACGCGGCGGTGGCGATGAGGAATTTGCCTCCCATGCTGATGAGGAAGGCGGCCTTGGCAGGATCGGTGCCGTCATCAATAAACGCATTGACCATCTGCTTGCGAAAGAGGATGAAGCAGATACCGCAGAATCCCATGTAGATCATGGCGAGCAAGAGGCCGAGCTTGGCGCGGCGGGCGGCTTCCTCTGGTTTTCCAGCGCCGATCTGTTTGCCGACGACCGCAGTGACAGCGATTGAGATACCGACGGCGGGCATGAAGCTGAGTGTCATCCACTGATGGGCGATCCATCCGGCGGTGCTGTGATCGGGGCCGAAGCTCCCCACCAGATACACCATAAAGATGCTCCAGCAGATCATCTCGTTTCCAAACATCGCTCCGCCCGGCCATCCGACCTTCGCAAGATCCTTGATGTGCGCCCACGACGGACGCCACGCGGCGCGGGTGTGATGCGTGGGGTTGAGTTTCCAAAAGAAAATTGCAAATGGGAGCAGGAATTCGACTCCGGTGCCGATGACCGTGGCGATCGCGGCACCCCGCAGTTCCATGGCCGGGAAACCAAAGTTGCCGTAGATCAGGCAGTAATTCAACCCCAGATTGGTCAGATTTCCCAGTAACCCCGCCATCAGCACCACGCCCGGCTTGTGGAGCCCATAGAAGAACTGACTGATCGCGCGAGTACACATCGTGATGCCTGCGCCGTAGATCAAAATCTGGCCGTACCCAGTAGCAAGTTCGTCGCGCCGCGCCAGTCGTTCCAGTTCCTCAGCAGTTGCACCATCCGTCGTGCGAATCCACTCAAAGATGTGTCCGAGTCCCATTCCATATGGAATCAGCACCACCCATGCCGCCAGGCAGATCCAAAGACCATTCCAGCAATACGCGGCGGTCTTCTCCGGCTTACCCGCCCCCAGATTCTGACTCACAACGCTGTTGATGACGAACAGCGACCCCATGACGATGGAGATCGGCACCCACGCCGCCAAGCCCCCGTTTCCCTGCGATCCCACCCAAATGGGGTCATCGCTGATGCGCGAACACATCAGTTTGTCGACAAACTGCATGAGCGTATAGGAGGTCATCGTCGCTACGGTGGGCGCGGCGATCTTGAGCATTTCCAGCAGCGGACGCTCTGCGGTGGTGGGGCTGATGGATGAAGGTTGTGCCAAGGTGCTCCGGGTGGATGTTTGCTGCGATTGAGGGAAGAGGGTACGGGTGTGGATTCTGGTAAAATGTTGGGATGCGGACGGACAACGCAACACATCGCACTGGGATGGTGGGGAAGAAACGGGTGGATTTGGTCAACGTGGCCAAGGCCCAGAAGTTTTTGCTTTACGGAATACTCGCATCCTTTTCGACGTATCTCCTTTTTGTGGCCGGCAGTGTCGTGTTACAGGGCATGCAGATGTTGCTGCTGCCCCTGCTCTTGGCGTATTTCGCAGCGGTCATCTGCATCATCGTGGGAGTGATTCGGCTCGCTCACGCTGTGGGAACCAACATCGTGATGGCGGTGATCGCGGGGCTGTTGTGTTTTGTGCCAGTCTTTGGCCTGTTCATCATGCTGGCTGAAAACTATCGAGCCAACAAGTTGCTCAAAGCGGCGGGCGTGAAAATTGGCCTACTCGGTGTCTCCAAGGAAGAAATGAAGAAGTTGGTTGATGGCGTGTGCCGCTACTGCGGGTATGACATGCGGTCATTGCCGGGGCGGACGTGTCCGGAGTGTGGAGCGTTGGACGGGTAATTCTGGGCGGAAACGACCGCAGCTGGAATCGTCGTCTGTTTCTCGGTGAATCCACGCCAACGCCTCTGGCGAAACCACTCCGACAAGGGAGGGTTTCATGCTGTCGCGCCTCACTGCTACTGCCCTATTGATGGCTCTTGCTTCGCTCGCTTCAGCTAACACTGTGGTAGACCCGTCTTCTTGTTCGCAGGCGTCGAAGGAAAAGAAGTGCACGACCGCCGCAGCATGTGATGCCGGCGGGCTTGTTGCCAAGGCAGGGCAAGGCGTGGCCGCTGGAGAGATCAAGCGAATCGCCGGTGATATGGATGCCAAGGTCGAGGCGATCCCCACCAACACTGAAGAAAATGGCGAATCAATCGAGTTCGACATGTACCGCTTTGGTGACATGAAGATCACCACTCCTTTGCCCCAGGGGTATCCGGCGCCCACGCCACCCAAGGCGATTGACATCAAGGGGTATCCGCTTGTCCGCCGGGCTCAGGTCAAGGGGCAGGCGAATCCTGATCTGGGGATGAACGTGGGCTTCTGGCCTTTGTTCAATCACATCAAGAAGCGCGAAATCGCCATGACTTCTCCGGTGGAGATGGAGTATGGCACCGAATCCAAGGAGCAAGACGCCGCCCCGCAATGGACCATGGCCTTCCTTTATCGCACCACCGACCTTGGCCCCACAGGTGTGGCCAAGGAGAATGAGCGCGTCGAAGTGGTCGATGTCCCACCCATGACCGTCATCGCCTTGGGCTTCAAGGGTGTGTATTCCCGCGGCATGGTCGATGCGGCGGTTCAGACTCTCCGGAGCGAACTTGCCAAGCACACAGAGTGGGAAAGTGCTGGAGAGCCCCGCGCTCTGTACTACAACGGCCCGGAAATGCCCAACGGCCGCAAGTGGGGCGAAGTGCAGATCCCTATCGCGCGCAAGCAATCTTCCGGCGACCAGATGGTGCCGGTTAAAGTTGAGAATCAGACTGCCGAAGTTCCCTGACCATCAGTCTTTCAGCACGATCCAGAGTGCGTAGATGATGGCGACGGGAATAAGAGGCCAAAGCAGAATCGAAATCAGCAAAGGCCAGCTGATTCCACGCTTGATGCCAACAGCCAACGGCGGGATGATGACCGCCGCGATGACCATGAAGATTTTGTTGCCGCCAATGCCGTCTGCCATTTTGACCTCCTGAACCCCTGAATCGAATTGGCTCCCTGTCGTGGAGGGCCTTTCGCAGAAGCATATCGGACGTTCCGGGGTGTCAACAGCACCCTGCACTTTGTTTCCGGTTGCTGTCGCAGGCATCCAAAGAGCGAAGGGAGTGAGCGGTTTGGCATGCCCCTCGCACTGGTACTCACATGCTCACGTGGCTCAAAGACAAACTCTTCACCTCGCACCCATCCGAGTTCAATCCGGCGTGGGAGTCCGCCCTCGATCAGAATCTTGCCGTGTGGCACACGTTGCAGGAACGCGAGCGCAGCAAGCTGCGTCAGCGCATTGCAGATTTTCTCGATAGCAAGAACTTCGAAGGATGCAACGGGCTCGAAGTCACGCAGGACATGAAACTCGTCATCGCCGCGATGGCGTGCATGCTCGTCGTCAACTCGTCCGCTAAGGCGTTTCCGTTGTGCGAGACGATTTTGGTGTATCCCGACAAGTTCACCAAAATGGTCAAGATGCCGGGTCCTGGCGGCATGATTCAGGAGCAGCAGATCATCGCCAGTGGCGAATCGTGGTCCGCCCTGTACGGATCCGCTTCAGGTGGTCCTGTCATTCTCTCCTGGCGCGATGTCGAAGCCGCGGCACACGGACTCACCAATGGTCGCAATGTCGTGCATCACGAGTTTGCTCATCAATTGGATGCCCAGGACGGTGCCATGGATGGCGCCCCGAATCTGCCTGACTTCCAAGCGGCACAGGAGTGGAAGCAGGTCTTCACACGTGAGTATTCGCATCTCCGGCGCGACCTTTCCATGCGAGTTCCCACGTTCATTCATCCATACGGTGCGACCAGCCCGGCGGAGTTCTTTGCCGTCGCAACTGAGCATTATTTTGCCAATCCCCAGGAGTTCCAATCAAGGCACCCGGACCTCTTTGACCAGTTGCATGCCTTCTATCACGCTGATTCGGCGACCTCTGCAACCTGAACATGTGTGCGAAATTCAAGGTTTTTTCGTTTCATGGTGCGGTTTCTTTCCTCCCGAGTGGAAAGCGCGGCTGAAGGTGTGAACCCTTGCAGTTCGCGACTCGTTTAGAGAGAGGGCCCGTGTCCAGGATTCCCGATTGGCAACGCAAACCACCTCAGCAGCAACAGGAATTGCTGCACCCTCGTCGCGTGCGTGGCGGGCTTCGCCCCGTTTCCGGCATTCTCCAGCCACTTAAAGATGGCGGCCATGTCAACGCAGATGATCCCGAAGCCACGACGAGCCGCTGGGGGGCGCACCGCCTCCTCCGAGTGATTGAACAGGCCGCGGCAGGTGCCGTGGTCCGTGAAGGTTTGGAATACCTCACGTTGGGCCAGGTGCGCAAGGTCACCATTGACCCCGGTGTCGTCTCTGCCAGCATTCAGGGACGGCAGTTCAAGGCCTACACCACAACGCTGAAGATCGCCTCATTCAATGAAGACCAGTGGGGGCCCATCGTCACCGCCATGTCCGATCAGGCCGTGCACGGGGCCAAGCTCCTCGCTGGCGAATTACCCCCCACGGTCGAAGAGGTCTTTGCCGCCCACAACCTGCGTCTGGTGCCCAATTCCGCCGACGAAATCGTCACCGATTGCAACTGCGCCCGTCCTAAGCCCTGGTGCGTCCACTCGGTATGTCTCGCATTTCTACTAGCCGATCGACTCGCCGATGAGCCCATGTCCATTTTCGGCCTTCGCGGCATGCCCGTGGATGATCTGCTCGACCGTCTGCGGCAGCGGCGCATGGTGTCAGCCTCGATCACCGGCTCCTCGCCCGTATACGTGCAGCGAGCTCCCGAAATCGTCCCCCCTGCTCTGGATCAGACCCTCACCAGTTTCTATGACGCGGGTCCCGGGTTAGCCGAACTGAGCATGCCTCTCGAGCCGCCGGCCGTGACGCACCCTCTGCTCCGCCGCCTTGGAGCAAGTCCCTTCACCGATTCCAAGTTCCCCTTGGTTGGGCTACTGGCGACTTGCTATGACGTGGTTTCGGAAAGAACTCTGAAACCGGCGGCGGACACACCAGCCGACGAATCGTCCGATAACGGCGATTCCATAGCATCCTAACCTATATATAACTGGTGACCAAGGATCCGGGCTCGGAATGGACAATCAGGGCCAGGGTTCTACACTTGTCCCGACGGGCCGAGTCCGACGGAAGGTGGCAACACCCGAGGCGGACCATGGAGTACTTGGCGGCGGCTTGCCAGTGCCCCAGCCCTGAGAAGGTCTCTGACTTTCTCCTGCCGCGTGTGCCTTACGGGTGACCTTCTGGTCTTGTCCGTGTCGGGTGCCGCGAACCGGGATCGCATGTGCGATCTGGTTGATCGATGGCCCCCATCGGCTTCGGAGACGGAGTCGAGCAAACACGGAGTATTCACGCGGCGTACTGCCCAGCAACGATGATTCACTCAGCGGAGATGGCTCCGCCCCCCATCGCAAATCACTGGACGATGGTGTAATTGGCAACACAGCAGATTTTGGTTCTGTTATTCCTGGTTCGAGTCCAGGTCGTCCAGTTTCCTTTCTGCGTTGCGATGAATGAGTGATGTGGTAAACGCCGCGTGCGAGACGCATGACCTCGCCCGCTTCAAGTTCTGCTCCCGCTGCGATCATCCTCGGTGCCGGCAAAGGCACGCGGATGAAGTCTGACCTGCCCAAGGTGTGCCACCCCATCGGCGGTGCACCCATGATTCGCGCGGTGGTTGATGCGTGCCTCGCAGCTGGTTGCAATCGCATTGTCGCCATCGTTGGATACAAGCAGGAAGTCGTGCGCGATGCGCTGGCGTCCTATGGCAGCACCGTGCAATACGCCGTGCAGGAAGAGCAGCTCGGAACCGGCCACGCTGTGCGTTCGGCTAAAGATCTTTTCACCGGTCTGACTCCCGGCCAGTTGGACACCTTCGTCCTCTGTGGCGATGGCCCACTCATCCGCCCCTCCACGTTGCAGATGCTCCTTTCCCGTCACAGAGAGAGCAAGTCTCGCGCCACGCTGGCGACAGCGGTCTTGGAAGATTCCACGGGTTACGGCCGCATCGTCCGTGATTCCCAGGGTCGATTCAAAGCGATTGTCGAGCAGAAGAACGCCACACCAGAAGAACGCGCGATCAAGGAAGTCAACCCAAGCTATTACTGCTTCGACGCCGCATCACTCTTTGGCGCTTTGGAGCGCGTCACGCGCAACGCCCTCACTGGTGAGTATTACCTCACCGATGTCCCCGGCCTCTTGTCGCAGGAAGGGCAGAAAGTCGAAATCGTGCAGGCGGTGCCGCCTGAGGATGTGCTCTCGATCAACACGCTTGAGGAGCTTGATCATGTCGACCGGATCTTCCGCGGGCGGGCGCACTCCAACCCCTCGGCCCGGAGTAGTGGCATCCCCGGCACTTCGCACCAAGCATCGTCCCGTTGAAATCGACATCACGCACCTGAACAACGACACAGACAAGATGACCAGCAAACCCGACAACTCCTCCCTCACCAACCTGCGTGTCTTTGCTGGACGTAGCTCAGGCCACCTGGTCACCGAAATCTGCAACCATCTGGGTCTGCAGCGCGGACAAGCCCAGACGGAAATGTTTCCTGATGGCGAATTGATCGTCCGTCTCGAAGACGATGTGCGTGGTCGCGACTGCTTTGTCGTGCAATCCACCTGTACGCCCGTCAACGACCACCTGATGGAATTGTTGATCTGGCTGGATTGCCTGAAGCGCGCCAGCGCCGCTCGTGTCACCGTCGTCACTCCCTATTTCGGCTATGCGCGTCAGGATCGCAAGGACAAGGGGCGC
>CAYTYD010000054.1:0-15294 GCA_964441555.1 uncultured Phycisphaeraceae bacterium
CTGCCCACCAAGGTCGTCGAGATCAACCCGCAGGTCATTGCCGTGTGCCGCAACATGCCCGGTGCGATTTCGGGTCCCGGAGCCGTGATCCATCAGGCGGCAGGTGAGCCATCCCTGAGCCGCGATCAACTGAAAGACCACGTGCGAGGAAGCACGATTCTGGTAACTTGGGTTTCGGAACGGATTGACAAAGAGATTCTGGATGCCGCTGGCCCATCGCTTCGGGGTGTCTGCAACTTTGCGGTGGGAACGGACAACATTGATCTTGCTGCGTGCCGCGAGAGAGGGATCACCGTCACGAACACACCCCATGCCGTGACCGAGGGTACAGCAAACCTTGCATGGGCTCTGATCTTGGCCTGCGCTCGTCGGCTGGTGGAAGCAGATCGATACGCACGATCGGACGCCTACCCAGCGAATGGTCCATTCGGACCTTCTGATTTCATGGGCATGGACATCACCGGCAAGACATTGTGCATCGTGGGAGCGGGACGCATCGGCTACGCCACGGCACTTCGCGGTCTGGGATTCGGCGTGCGCACCACATATGTGGCGAGAAGCCAGCACATCGATTTTGAACTCGCCCCACTGTCAGCCAAGCGACTTTCGCTGGATGAGGGTCTGGCGACAGCAGATGTGGTGAGCATTCACACTCCACTGACACCTGAAACTCGCGGGCTGATCGGAGCCCGTGAGCTTTCCTTGCTGAAGCCGACCGCGATCTTCATCAACACAGCGCGCGGTCCGATCGTGAATGAGGAGGCGCTGGCCCAAACGCTGGCTGCTCGCAAGATCTGGTCGGCTGGACTCGATGTCTTTGAAAAAGAGCCGGTAGTGCATCCTCTGTTGCGGACTCTGGACAATTGCGTGCTGGCACCACACATCGGCAGTGCCGAATTCAAGTATCGCGCCCTGATGGCACAGATGGTGTGTGAAAACGCGGCGGCGATTCTGAGTGGCCAGGAGCCGCCGAACAAAGTGGTGTAAGCCATCTGTAGCTAGGTTTCATCCATATACGATCTGCCATGATGATCACGTCGCGAGCTGTTTCACCTGCGGTGGCCCTGGAAACCACGCTTCTTCTGCATGGGGTGCCAACATCGGAGGCCGAGGAACTGCACCATGCCCTCAGCAGCATCGTCCGAAACGCTGGCGCACATCCGGCATTGGTTGGTGTGGTCAATGGTGTGCCGACGGTGGGAATGACGGATGCAGAGCTGAAGATGCTTCTTGCCGGTGGCAAGGTAGCCAAGTCGAACACATCAAATCTCGGTGTGTTGCTGGCGTCCGGTGCGCACGCCGCAACGACGGTCAGCACGACGATGGAGTTGGCGGCGGCAGCGGGAGTCCGCGTATTTGCAACCGGCGGCATCGGGGGAGTGCATAAAGGGTTTGGTCAATCGCTGGACATTTCCGCGGATCTCATGGCCTTGACTCGCTTTCCTGTGGCTGTCGTCACCAGCGGCGTGAAATCGCTGCTGGATGTTGCCGCTACGCGAGAGATGCTGGAGACCTTGGGGGTTCCGGTTGTAGGATTTCAGTGCGAGGAGTTCCCGGCGTTTTACTTGCGTTCGTTGCCACGAGTGAAGCTTGAACTGGATGCTTCCTTTGCGGACGCGAGCTCGCTCGCACGATTCGTGGATGCCGAGTTGGCGCGCACTGGTCGCGGCATCGTGGTGTGCAACCCCATTCCGAAGGCCAGCGAACTCAATGCTCAAGAGTTTGGCTTGTGGCTGAGCCAAGCAGAGGTGCAGGCGGATGCTGCTGGTGCGTCAGCCCGGCAACGAACGCCAGCCATTCTCGCTGCACTGCACCAGATCTCCGGCGGAAGGACATTGAAAGCCAATCTGGAACTGGTCAAAAGCAACACGGCAGTGGCCGGGCAAATGGCAGCGGCCATTGCCGAGCTCCACAAGTAACCCCTTGCAGCGGCTATTGACTCGACGTTGCCAGGTCCGAATAACACCGAACCGACACTCCCTTCGCGCAAACTTCACCTGTCCGGATGGGTGTTTGAACAGTGCTTGGAGTGGTCGCTGGTATCATTCCGTCCCCACCCCAAACGGAGGGGTTGCAATGAGTTGTGAAGCGCCCCGCTGGAGGAGAGAGAGCCCCTCACGCATGGCACTCGCATCTGACGGAGAGTTCCCGATCTTGCGATCGTGAACGCGCCATCGGTCACTCAATCTGGTCCCAAACGTCGCTTTGTTAAGGAGAAGAAGGAATGAACTCGAAGATCCGTCTGATCGCGTTGCTGGCTTGCGCTGGCGCTTCCACTGCCGCATTTGCTCAGGACAGCGTGTCTGCCAACCTTGATGGTGGCAACGGCATGCCGGGTGATGCGTTGAAACACTGGCAGAGCGGTGTTTCTCAGAAGTCGGCCTATGTGGTTGACCTGACCCAGATCACGACTTCCTGGGGCACCAAGTTCCGCGTTGGCCCGATCATGAAGGGCATCAAGCTCGATAACGCGACGGATACCTTCTTTGACAGCTTCTGGAACGCCAGCGTCATCAGCCAGACTGTCCTGCTTGACCGTCCCGCCTTCTCCTCCTCGTACTCCCTGTGGACCACACCCGGCGCCGGTATCTCTGACCGCAACAGCGGCGCGGTGACCACTGTTGCTGGCCCTGCGGCGACTTCACAGTTCGCAATCAGCGGCGTGGCCAACGGCAGCGAGCGCCCTGACCCCGCCAACTCGGCATTCATCCGCAATTACAAGGGTGTGGTTGGCGCGGTGGTGAACTTCAACGAGTCTGAGCCCAACCGTCTGTACGTGACTCGCGTCCAGGCCGCCGACACGAACCTCAACGGTTACAACACCGGCATCTCCGCCGATCTGAACCGCGAAACCGCCCAGTTCGGCAACGGCTCGGTCGATGCCAGCGGCTACGCGTACTTCCGAGCAGACAACAACAGCGTTCCCGCTGGCCAGACTGATCGCCTGCTCGGCAACAACGTCTTCCGCGTCAACCTCGCCACCCGCAACAGCAATCCCAACATCGTCTCTGAAGAAGCTGGCGTCGATGCGACCGATACCACCGCGACGGCCCAGCCCCAGGACAACTACGCCACCACCATCACCGGCGTCATGAACATTCCTGCCGCTGTGAACTCCGGCACGCCGAAGTTCATCGCCGCTGATTTCAACACTTTCTTCATGGCTGAAGGCCAAGCCAACACGGCAGCGCACGCCGCGAGCAAGATTGGTCGCGGCTCGATTTCCTATCTCTCGGACAGTCTTTTCGCGGGCACCAGCGGCACCGGCGCTCAGTTGATGCGCGACACCGCGACCAGCGGCGTTGAGGACGCTTTCAGCATCTCGGTGTGGGGTGTCAGCAACCTTGGCGCGGTGTCGAACACCCGCCTGCTGCGTCGTCCGACTGGCAACTTTGTCGACAACATCGATGGTTATGTGTGGGGCGAGGCCGTTGCGGGCATGAGCGTGTTCCGTCACTATCAGGGCCTGGCGGCTTTCAACGCCGGCAGCCAAGTCGCTCTCTGCAAGCTGAGCGACACCAGCGCCATGGCCGCTGCCGTGGTGTATGAAGACACCTACAACACGCTTCTGGCCGGAAACCCCAGCAACGCGCTGGTGGCTGCCAAGTTTGATCCCACTCAGCCCGGTGGCACTCCTCAGTGGGGCATCGTCGGTTGGACCGACTTTGACAACATCGGCTCGGTCAACGGTGGCAAGGCGATCTACTCCTTCGACGGTTCGACCTACACCCAAATCGGTCGCCTCGCCAACCTGATCGAAGTCACCGGCGCTTCACCCGTCGGCCCCTCGATCTCCAACCCTGTCTTTGATAGCAAGGGCAACTGCTGGTTCCTGGCTGGCGCGGAACTCTTCAACCGCCTCCCCGGTGGCGGTAGCGATTTCGACACCGTGCTGATCCGTGGCGTGTACAACCCCGCCAATCACTCTTGGCGCCTCGAACTGGTCCTCGAGCCCGGCACCACGATTCACGGTCAGAATTCGGATCGTGACTACCGCATCACCTTCCTCGAAATGGCGTATGTCGGCAGCGGCACCGCCGCCAACGGCGCGATCAGCCCCGGCTCTTTGTGGGCTGGTTCGGGCATGCAGAAGGCCTGGAACAACACCGATCCTTCGACGCTCGCCCAAAGTGACAGCAAGGCTCTGGGTGGCCTTGTGCTGAATGCCACCGTGATCTACGACATCGGCGATGAGAACGGCGTGGATGGTCCCGACGGCTTCTTTGATAACCCCACCGGCACGAGCCCGCAGTATCCCAACAGCCGCGACGAGGCCTATCACGTCGTTCTGTACGTGGGAGCCGACGTCGAAGCAGCTCCTCCGACCTGCCCGGCCGACTTCAACGCCGACACCGTTGTCGACTTCTTTGACTACCTCGACTTCGTCGCTGCCTTCTCCAGCAACGATCCGATCGCGGACTTCAACGCCGATACCGTGATCGACTTCTTTGACTACCTCGACTTTGTCGCCGCCTTCTCGACCGGCTGCAACTAAGCCGATCTGATACGACCATCACAGGCCCCCGGAGGAATCCGGGGGCTTGTCTTTTCGGACGCTGTAATTTCCTCTCCACCTCAATTCCAGATTGACTGCACCTTTACAATTCACCTGCCATGAAACTTCACGCCACCACCCTGCTCTTTGCACTTGCCCTTTCGCCGGTTGCGCTCGCGCAGTGGAATCCTGCGGGTCGCCAGTACGGCAAGACCGATGCCCGCGACCTGCGCGTGATGACATGGAACATTTGGGACACAATTTGCAGCAGCAGCACGACCAAGGTGGAAGGCCTGAACGACTGGTGTGCCGCAGCACGCATCGTTGCCGCGATGAAGCCGGACGTGCTCATTTTGCAGGAAGTGGGCGACAACGACGGCAACGGAACCGGCACGGGCGTGGATTCAGTCATTAACCTGACGACCACGATCGGACTGTTTCTGCGTGGCGGCAGTGATCCTTTTCGCTCCAACGCCGCGGTGACGGCGTATGTGCAGAAGTATGCCGCGACGTATGACCTGCCGTACGTGTATGTGAGCGATCAGACCGATGGGTTCAATCGCAACGTCATACTGAGCCGCTATCCATTTACGGATCTCACTGGCGACACACGCACTGCCGTGGGGACATTCTTCTGTGGGGCGGATTTGTACGCGCCCGGCGGCAACGGTGGGATTCGCGGGTTTGCGTTTGCCGAAATCGATCTCCCGGATGCTCTGTACGCGGGCGATCTGGTGATGGGGTGCGCGCACTTGAAATCTGGCGGAACAACGCAGGATTATGCCGATCGCCTGGCGGCCTCTCAGAACACGGCGTATTACATTGACTATCTCTTCAACGGCGGCGGCGGCGCGACACCCGACCCGCGCAACAAGATCTTTGATGGCCCTGCAGCGACGCGTGTTCTAAACGCTTTCACTCCGGTCATCATCGGAGGAGACTGGAACGAGGACGAAAACACCAACGGGCGCGACGGACCGGCGGTGTGGATGACGCGGGCCGCCAGCACGAGTGGCGACGGCACCGATCGAGATCGCAGCGACATGCTGTATGACGATTCCCGTGATATCTTCAACTCCAACACGCGGAACACGCAGGGAAGCAGCAAGCTGGACTATCTGGCCTGGCAGGACTCCATCGCGACATTGCGTCGTTCGGTGCTTTTTGTCAGCGGTTCGATGAACACCAACACGTATCCGACGGAATTGGTCGGTCTGACCGCACCATCCACGGCAAGTTCATTGGCCTCTGACCACCGTCCCATCATTGCCGATTACATTCTGCCTGCCCCGGTCGCGCCGGGCGCGTTCAACCTGACAAGCCCTGCGAACGGTGCGGCAACACAGCCCCTCACCCCCACGTTGACATGGAGCGCGGCGACTGGCGCAGTGTCTTATGCCGTAACCGTTTCGCTGTCACCTTCACTCACCTCGCCGATCTACACCACATCCATCGCCGGAACATCGCAGCAGATTCCATCCGGCCTGCTCACCACCTGCCAGACGTATTACTGGGGAGTCGTCGCAAGCAATAGCGGCGGCAACACCAACTCGACTCCGCTGGCGTTCGGATTTGAGACCTATCGCCCTGCAGATTTCAACGCGGACGGCTCCATCGATTTCTTTGACTACCTCGACTTTGTCGCAGCGTTCAGCAACGGTGACGCTGGCGCGGATTTCAACGCGGACACCTCAATCGACTTCTTTGATTATCTGGATTTCGTCGCCGCGTTCAGCCAAGGGTGCTGAGCTTCAGTTTGAGAGTCGCTTGATCTCATCCATGGCTCGCTTGAGTTCGCGTCGAGCGCTGGCGAGTTTCAGCAGCGACCGCACGCGTGTCAACAGTTCAAGCCGATTCACCGGCTTGGAGAGGAAATCGTCCGCACCGACATCGACCGCGTGCTCGACATCACTGACCTCGGACAACGCCGTCACCATGACGACGGGGATGTCCTTGGTTGATTCATCAGACTTGAGTTTTTTGCAGGCCTGAAAGCCGCTCATCCGGGGCATCATGACGTCGAGCAGGATCAGATCGGGCTTTTGAGCCGCGACCTGTTCCAAGGCCTCGACGCCGTCGCGGGCAATGCGGATCACGCATCCAAGCTCCTCGATGTAGGCAGTCATCAATTCAAGGTTCTGCTCATTGTCATCCACGAGCAGAATCGAGATGGCGGATTCGACTGGGTTGGTTTGCCCCTGGGTCATGCGGTCTCCTGTCACACCCGAGGGTTTCAGCCACGGGCCCCCATCCTACCGCAGGCAAGAAGGGGCAAGGCGGACGGAAAACACCCCAGTGGATTTCACCGAGTGGCTAGCCAATAATCTAGTAGAGGGTGTATGCCGCTATCCATCCCGAAGCCCAAGCCGGTGTGGGAAGACCGCTTTGCGACCCCCACCACGAATGATCTGCGCGACGAGCTCAGCAAGCAGTCACTTGCGCTCGTTGACCACCTGCGCACTTCCATTCTTGCGGTTTCAGGCGTTCGCGAGTCTGTTTCCTGGTGCGGCGTCTCGTGGAAATGGTCACTTGTCTTCAAAGACAGTGCCGGTCGGATCGTGGCGTACATCGTACCGCAGCCGGCGCACACCAAGCTGGTGCTGCCCCTGTCGACGCACATTCTGTCGCGACTGCCTTCTCGGGAAGTGTCCAAATGGCTTCGCGATGGCATTTCCGCCGCGACCATTGTCGGCGATATCCGCTGGGCGCATTGGGAGTTTGGCAGCAAGGCCAATGTTGAAGAATTATTGTGGCTGCTGGAAGCACGTTTGCCACCGCTCGCAGCCCAGTAGTTTGTCAGCAAAAACCGACGTCAGGTTTTCACCAGGCGCTGGGCAGACTGCCGATATTCACTCCTCTGGATTTCACGCCAAATCTGTTCGGAGTTGCGTTGATTATGCCGAACCCTGCCGCCGCATCCTGCGTCAAGATGGTCATGTCCACTTCACGCGTGCTCGCTTCCTGCGCTTTGCTGACCACGACTGTCTGCTGGGCCGGCCCGTTGGATGATGATGTTGATCGGATCATGAACGGACTGAAGCTTGGCCAATCCAAGGTCGGCATCAGCATCGTGGATGTGAGTTCGGGCGACGTGCTCGCGTCGCATCGGGCCGGAGAGCCGTTGATCCCGGCATCGAACATGAAACTGCTGACTTCAGGCGCAGCGATCCTGACGTTGGGGCCCGATTTTGTGTTCCGCACTGAACTTCAGACGACCGCCGAAAGCATCATCATTAAAGGATCGGGCGATCCGGCATTGGGAGATCCTGAACTGCTGGCGGATGCCACGCCGCCACTGGATGTGGACAAGGTGATTGACACGTTGGCCGCGACGGTTCGCAAGTCAGGCCCCTCTAGGATTCACGAGATTATCATTGACGATCGGGTCTTTGACCGCACCTACGTGCATCCATCCTGGCCGGTTGATCAATTGCGCAACTGGTATTGCGCCGAAGTGTCCGGCGTGAACTTTCACACCAACGTGATTTCTTTCTTCCTTCGCCCATCGCCAGACGGAATCGGCAGGGCGCCGCAGGTCTCCATCGAGCCCACTGCCCCCTGGATCGAAATAGAGAACAAGGCCAAGACCATCGGCAAAGGTCCGCAGCGCACGCGGCTGGATCGACTTGGTGATGACAACCGCTTCATCCTCGCTGGCGATCTTTCCATCGCCACGCAGGATCGCGTCACCATGCATGAGCCCGCTCTGTTCTTCGGACGGCTGATCTCAGATCGTTTGACGACGATGGGAACCAGGGTTTCGGCAAACCAGGTTCGTCTCGTGGGGTTGGATGAGCACCTTCCCCAGACTCGCACCATCGCGGTCGTCTCAACACCCATTTCCGATATCGTCACTCGCAGCAACAACGACAGCCACAATCTCTACGCCGAATCGTTGTGCAAGCGAATCGGTAATCATGTGACCAAGGAACCTGGGTCATGGGAAAATGGAACAGCGGTCATTCGTATGCTGCTTTCCGAAAAGCTCGGCCCTGCCGCAGCATCGTCAACCACTTTGGCGGATGGCTCCGGCATGAGCCGCCTGAATGCGGTGGCGCCATCAACAATCGCGAACTGGCTCCGAGTTCTGGCCAATGACGAGAAGGCATCAGCCGTGTTCACTCCCTCGTTAGCGACGATTGGTACCGGCACCCTCAAGCGTCGCTTCACAGACATCAAGATCCGCAACGAAGTTCGCGCCAAATCGGGCTATATCAACGGCGTGCGTTGCCTCTCTGGCTACGTGATTCAGAATGACACCGGCAAACGTGTGGCTTTCAGCGTGCTGGTCAACTATGGCGATCGCGACGAGGTTGATCGCGAAGCCCTCAAGCTGCATGAACTCGTCGTGCAGGCGATCGACCGGCACCTGAACAAAACCGGCCTTCCCAAGCCCCAAATCGGCGGCTGAGAACCCGATTCGGCGCTTCGTCTTTATCCTGATGCAAACCTACCCTTGCCCCCCGACCTGATGTGTGGATACACATTTCAGGAGCGGGATTATTTTCACCTTTTCAGGATTTCCTCGTCATGGCCAAAGTGCAGATCGCTCTTGCTTCCGGAGATGGCATCGGTCCCGAGATTATGGATGCCACCATCGAACTGATGAAGGCCGCCAAGGTCACTGACTATGTCGACTTCATCCCGGTCGAAATGGGTGCGCGGGTCTTCCAGACCGGCAATTCCCGTGGCATGACCGACGCCGCGATCCGAACTGTCGAAGACTGTGGCATTCTTTTCAAGGGCCCGATGGAGACTCCGAAGGGTGGTGGTGGCAAATCCATCAATGTGACGGCCCGCAAGCTGTGGAACGCCTATGCCAACTTCCGCACCTTCAAGACATTGCCGGGAGTTGAGACTGTTTATTCCAAAGCGGGGATCAATCTGGATTTCAGCGTCGTCCGCGAGAACATCGAGGACACCTACGGCGGCGTCGAACACCGCCTGTCAAATGACATGATCCAGTGCAAGCGGCTCATCTCCGCCCCAGGCAGCGATGCCGTGCACCGCTTCGCTTTTCAGACGGCCCGCAAGCTGGGCGTCAAGAAAGTCCATTGCGGCCACAAAGCCAACATCATGAAGATGACCGATGGGCTCTTCCTCGATCGCTTCAAGGCCGTGGGTAAGGATTTTGCCGAGATCGAGATCGCGGATGTGATCGTCGACGCCTTGTGCATGAATCTGGTGCTCAAGCCCCAGCAGTATCAGATGATTGTTCTGCCCAACCTTCAGGGCGACATCGTCAGCGATCTGTGCGCTGGCCTTGTTGGCGGACTTGGCTTTGCCCCTTCAGCCAACATCGGCAACCACATCAGCATTTTCGAAGCCGTCCACGGCACCGCGCCTGATATCGCTGGCAAGGGCGTGGCCAACCCCACTTCGCTGGTGCTCTCCGGATTGATGATGCTTCGCCACATCTGTCTTGCACGCGAAGCCGCCCTCGTCGAGAACGCACTCCTTGCCACGCTCGAATCGGGAATTCACACTGGCGACTTTGGCGATAAATCCAAACCCAGCGTCAACACCAAACAATTCACCCAAGCGATCATCGACAACTTGGGCAGCAAGCCCAAGACTGTTCCCGCCACACCGGACGCGGATGCCGCGGACACATGCTTCATCCGTCCTCCTAAGCCGCAGGCACAGCAGGTCATCCGCACATTCAAGAATCTGGTGACGCACGTCGTCGGTTGCGACATCTATCTGGATTCTCCACTGGCTCCCCTGTCACTGGCCGAAGAAATGGCGAGGGCCTGCGCCGACACGCCCTTCAAACTCTCGCTCATCTCCAATCGCGGGACGCAAGTGTGGCCGATCGGCAGCATCTACACCGAATGTGTGGACTACTACCGCGTTCGATTTGAACTCAAAGACAATGTCGCGCCCGGCAGCTTTGGTCAATCACGTTGCGTGGCGTTAATGGACAAGATCGCCGAGAGCTTCACCGTGTGCTCGTACGAATTGCTTCGCACTTTTGATGGACTCAAGGGATATTCACTCGCTCAAGGGCAATAGTGGGTTTTCCCCTGTTTCGCGCACTGAAGTGCCAAAAACGCGTAAAATCTATGGTGCGGCACATGTTCGCCCTTCACCCAGCGAGTGAAAGTAGTTGTCAATAAAGGACTTCGCGGAAGATTTTCCGCGCGTCTGTCTGTTTGGGGCGGTAAACTCCGCCATTCTCGAACTGGCCTGCCCGCGATTTCGTATCGCCGGCTCACACTCACGGGGTTCAGTAGTGAACCGCTGGAGGCACGGATGCCGAATCTCGTTGATCCTTCGTCCACACCGCGCATCAATGTTGCTGAGCCCGCGCTTGCTCCCGCGCTTACTCCCGCGCTCGCACCCGGCGCGGAAATCGAAGCCAAGCCAGAGCTGAATCCGCTGCAGTTTCCCCCATCGCTTTTCAATCGCAAGTTTGACTGGGTGAACTTTCTGGGAATTGTCTCGTTGCACGTCTTGGCAGGCGCGGCGTTCTTTGTTCAGTTCTCATGGTGGGCCTTTGGCCTGGCCATGTTCCTCTGGTGGCTGACTGGCGGACTTGGCATCTGCCTCTGCTATCACCGCCTGCTGACGCATCGCTCGTTTAAGACACCCAAGCCCGTTGAGTACTTCCTCACCATCTTGGGTACGCTGAATTGGCAAGGACCGCCGATCAAGTGGGTGGGCGGGCACCGCCTGCACCACAAGCACAGCGATACGGACATGGACCCGCACTCTCCCAAGCACGGCTTCACTTGGGGCCATGTGCTGTGGTGCTTTACTCAGGACCCGCAAGGGCGCCCGGCCCGAGACGCGGCCAAGGATCTGCAGCGCGACAAGGGACTGGCATTCATTGATCGCTGGCATGCTGTGCCGCAACTCATTCTGGCAGGCATCCTGTATGCCGTCGGTGAACTGACCCTCAAGCAGGGCATCCCCTTCGTGGTGTGGGGCATCGGCGTTCGCACGGTGATCGTGTATCATGCAACTTGGTTTGTGAACTCGGCCTCACACACGTGGGGCTACCGCCGCTTCGATACTGAGGAAGGCAGCCGCAACAACTGGTGGGTTGCGCTCTTGTCATTCGGTGAGGGCTGGCACAACAACCACCACGGCGAGCAGCGCTCCGCAGCCCACGGCATGAAGTGGTACGAACTCGACCCCACCTGGTGGACAATCTGGGCGATGGAGAAGGTTGGTTTGGCCACGGAAGTCGTGCGGCCTAAGACGATTAAGCAGTTCTGATTGTCTTTGGGCGGAACTGGTCTCCTGGCCGATTCGTATCGTTCGATAGCTATCAACCCTCAAAAACCAACGAGATCGCAAACGCTACCGCAAGCCAATTCGCTGTTTGGCGTGCGCAGACTCGCGTTGACGCCTCTCGAGCGAATACTGGCAACGCCAACATCATCACCCCAAATGCGGTCGTTCCATAACCAGTTTCATCGAACAGCTCTCGTATTGGAGACAGCCGCCAACCCTGCTCAAAAGTAAAGCCATCTTTCATATACAACAGGCCATAGCACGCTCGAATCAGCGTGTACCTCAGTGACATCGCTAACGCTGCACACACGCAAAGCGCAAGCCATTGCAACGCTTGCTGAATTCGCGAGGGCAGAAGCTCTTTCGTTGGCTTGCAAGGCAATCCAGCAGACCCACACTCTGGACATTGGGCTTCACCCAACCCTTCGCGCGAGTAGCCACAGTTCTGGCAGTTTCCGTTCTTGTACTTCTGCCTCGGTCGCACTGGCATCAACCCATACACGGGAATCGCCAGCGCGAGCACAGACACAAGTCCGAACACTGCAAAATCCACATCGCACCCCTGAGATTCTTCCGACCTCGTTACTTCGCCGGCAAAATCACTCCGCGGCACTCACCAAACCCGATCCGCCGGAACCCCGGTCTTTCGCACCAGGCCCGAAAGATCACTTCATCCCCATCCTGCAGGAATGTCCGTGTCTCTCCACCGGGGAGTTGCACCGGCTTCCTGGGCTTGGGCTTCTTGGTTGCCGGGTCGACACCATCCCACGTCAATTCCAGCAGGCAGCCGCGACTCGCCGGATCCGATCCGCTCACGGTGCCGCTGCCGAGCAGGTCACCCGGTTGCAGGTTGCAGCCGTTCACCGTGTGATGGGCCACAAACTGGCTGAAGGTCCAGTACAGGTCCTTCAGGTTGCCGATGGAGACTCGCGCAGGGGCGGCTCCCGCCTCGCGCATCTTGGCGGTGACGATCAACACTTCGAGCGTCACATCAAACCCACCGCTGGCGCGATCGGTCCCGTCATTCAGATACGCCAACGGCTCAGGATCGCCGGCGGGGCGCACGCTCCCTGCACAACGGAAGGGCTCCAGCGCCTCAAGAGAAACCACAAAGGGTGAAATGCTGCTGGCAAAGTTCTTCGCGAGGAATGGGCCCAGCGGCTGATACTCCCACTTCTGAATGTCTCGCGCCGACCAGTCATTTAAAAGGCACAAACCGAAGATATGTTGACGGGCGTCTGCGATTCCGATCGGCTCTCCCATCTCGTTGCCGCGTCCGATGAATGCGCCGACTTCCAGTTCATAATCCAGCATCTTGCAGGGGCCGAAGACGGGCCCCGAGCTCCCATCCTCCGGCGGTGACTGCTGACCCTTGGGGCGGCGGATGTCATTGCCGCTCACCACCAGCGAGCTGGCCCGGCCGTGATAACCGATCGGCACATGCTTGTAGTTGGGCAAGAGCGCGTTGTCGGGCCTGAACATCGCGCCCACGTTGGTGGCGTGGTGCACGCTGGCATAAAAGTCCGTGTAGTTGCCCACATGCATGGGGGGCAGCAACAAGGCCTCCTGCATCGGAACGATCACTTTGGCTCGCAAACGCCGCGCCTGCTGTCCGCCTCCAGTTCCACTTCCAGTTCCGCCATCCCGCAGATACTCACTCGCGGCCCGACGCAACTTGCTCACCACCGCAGGGCCCAGTTCGGCAAGCGAATTCAGGCATGTGTCCTCAAACGCATGCGAGATCGCGTTCATCTCTTCATCATCAAAGACGGATTCCAGCTCCCCCGCCTCCAGCAGCATGTGCAGATCCAGAATGCCAGTGCCGATCGCCACGCCAAAGAGCGGATTGATGTGCGAATGCTCATGCACGCTGCCGTCATCATGCGTGTGCCGCCCGATGTGGGCATCGGCCTTGCGAGCAAAGACACACCACGGCAGATTCTGAATGGGAAAATCCGTTCCCTCGTCATTGGCCCCGGGGGCCCAAGACTTCAGATTCGGGTCAAGCGTCGGGTTGCCAATCGAATTGCCAGATGCGCCAGTATTGCTCATGCCGGGAGGGTACGACTGTCGAGCCGCGCACAGTCCAGTCCAATCCAGGCGAACGCTTCAATCGATGATCTTGGCCGCCTGCAATTCCTGCACCGGTTCATCAAACGAGCAACTTCCAAACGACAACGCAAACGTCTCACGCACCCTTGCCACCTGGGCCGCATCAATCTCGAATCCCCCCACCTTCATCCCCTGCTCGCCGAAAACAAAACTGTCCCCCCGCGTCTCGTTCAGAATCGCCACCATCTCACCCTCGCTGGCCCGCTTCACCCGCGCCACCGTCGCTGCGGCAAACACATTCAGGAATCCGAACATGGTGCACCTGGCCGACCCCTTCTCATAGGTCAGATTCTGTTCGCCGCGCACCGCGTGGTGCAAACCGGCCGTGGCCTTGAAGGGCACATCCGCCGCGACGCACGCCAACATGAATCTCGCCACCTGCTCGGCGGTCGGAAACGCCGTTGCAACGGTGCCACCCGTCCGCACCTTGGCCGCGCACTGGTTCCCCGCCATCGCCGCGATAATGCCCCGCACATCCTGATCAACCGCCACCTCAAAGAAAGGATGAACATTGGCCGGAATCACATCCAACGCCGCATCCACCTGCGCGGAATCCGTCACCTTCATTTCGATGCAATCAACACTTGCCAGTCCATGCTCCTCTGCAGCGTGATGCGCACAAAAACGCTCAATCGTGTCCAGATCCTGCTCCAAAGGCCCATCAATCACAGCGCTGATCGACCACGGCTCCGCATGCGAATGCTCCCGGTACCCACTGGTAGCAAACGTGCCGGGCATCATGGCCGCAGCCGTCTGAGACATCTCTTTCAGACGCGAAACCGGGCACACAAACCGCCCCAGCATCCACTCATGCTCTCCTTGCAGATACCGGGCGAAGTTCTCGCACGACACAGCCATGGATTCCTTCGCCGGGGGAAATAGCCCGGCGTAATCAACCAATGAAGCCAGAAATGCCCGTGCTACCTGCGTCGTTGCCATAGTCCTGATGTTAGCAATCCGTTCTACTTCCCGCACGTGCAATCCCCACTTCCCACCCTCGTTATGCTGCCTCTTGGGTCACACGTGTAGGAGGTGCATCATGACTGGTCTTGGTCGTTCTCCACGCCGTTCTTTCATCGTCATGGTTCTCGCGGCATTCGCCGCCGCCATCATGGCTATCCCATCATCTTTGCGAGCCGAAGACCCTCCCCCGCGCGCAGGATCTGTCGCTGGCATGGTCTACACGGTCAACCCCGATCGCACCCTTTCCCCAGTCGCTGGTGCACGCGTCGACATCATGTCACGTCGCTTCATCGAATCCACACGCTCCAACACCACTGGCGGATTCTCATTCCCCACTCTCCGCCCTGGCATGTACGAAGTCCACGCCGCCAAAGAAGGCGTCGGTCGTGGCGCGGCCCGCGTCGAAGTCGTCTCCGGACAAACCTCGCGCGTCCGCATCATCCTGCAACGCTGATCACACCTTTCCCAATCAAGCGTTGGCG
>CAYTYD010000055.1:0-15264 GCA_964441555.1 uncultured Phycisphaeraceae bacterium
CTTTCGTCACGGACAATCCTGAGCCCGAAGAGGATTTGGACATCAGCCGCGCCAGGAAAATCGCCACGGCGGTTCCGGGAATGAAGGCACATGCGGCCTTCAGGAATGCGCCGCGCGGCGAATCGACATCGCCCTCGGTGAGTTTCAGCAGTTTCATTCCGGCCGGCTGAGCGAATGCCGCGGCCATAAGGGGAATCAGCGACGCCATGAGCCATTCCCACCATGCCAGACCACTGACCGGGCGAGCTCCCGCCGCCTTAAGCCCCCCGGGGCGCAACCACCCTTTGATGAAGAGCACGATCAGGATGATGGGTCCACCGACGATCAGCGCCAGATTCACCCATTCCGCGGGGGAAAGTTGCGGCAGGGTCGCGGATGCCGCAGGGGGGGCCGTGGTTCCTGACACCGGCGCGGCCACTGCCAGGGCGGGAAGCGTGCACAACGCCAGAAGCACCGCAACCCGGCTAACAATCGGGCCGATGGATCGATGAACGTGTTGTGCTGTGTCAGCAAGGAGTGTTGTGAGCGAGCCGCACCCCGATTCGGAATTCCAGGAGCACCTTCCACCGGTGCTGCGCGACATCATCCTGCACAAACGTCGCGAAGTGGAGCACAGGCGAAGCGTCGCCTCATTGGAAACGGTCAAGGCCGCGGCGCTTGCCTCCGACCAGCCCCGCAACCTTTTTGATGCGGTGACCCATCGCCAGTTTGTTTCGGATATTGCCATCATCGCGGAAATCAAGCGCATGAGCCCCTCGGCGGGATTGATCCGACCCGAGTACGCGGGCGATGATTTTTCCCCTGAAGACATTGCGCAAAAGTATGAGCGTGCCGGGGCCAGAGCGATTTCCTGTCTGACAGATGAGCGATTTTTCGGTGGTCACCTGTCGTTCCTCAAGCGTGTGAAAAACGCGGTCAAGCTTCCGGTGCTGCGTAAGGATTTCTTGATAGATCCATGGCAGCTGTACGAAAGCCGTGCCGCCGGTGCGGACGCCGTGCTGCTCATCGCCGAATGCCTGGGCGAAGGCGAATTGATCGACATGATGATTCTGGCCCATGAACTGCGGCTCACGGTACTGCTGGAGGTCCATTCCAAGGAGAATCTTCTGCGCGTCCGCCGCCACATCGGCTTTCCGCACCCCTCATACACCCTTCTGGGGGTCAATAACCGCGATCTCTCCAGCATGCATGTCGATCTCAATCACACGCTGGGGCTGCTGGACGAAGTGCCTGATCGCACGATTCTGGTCAGCGAATCGGGGATCAAGACGAGGGCGGATCTGGATCGACTTCACGCCTCAGGCGTCAAAATCGTCCTTGTCGGCGAACACCTCATGCGCCACCCCGACCCCGGCGCGGCACTGGATACGCTGATGCACGGAGCCAGAACATGACCAACAACCAGGCAAGCAAGGCAATACCTCAGCCCGGGTCGCGAATTCCTCGTCGCATCGCCCCGGCACTCCTTCTGGCTCTTGCCATGGGACTGGGTGCCGCTCACCCGCCACAAGCCAGTGCCTTGCTGCAGGCCGATCCTGCCGAGGGCATGTCCGGAGCGCACGCTGCGGTCAAGGCCAGTTCAACCGCCATTCTGAACGCCAACACCCTGTCATTCACCCTCAGCATGCAGGCCGAGGGTGCGAGCATCGCTCAATACACGCCGACGCTGACTGCTGATGTGAAGATGATGCGTGATCCTGCCAATCGAAACGTGTGGCTGGTGCGTGCCACGGGTTCGGGCAAACTCACACCAACGGACGCCGAGACGCGTTTTGAGGTGGCGTGGACATCCAATGCTGTGGAGTGGATCGATCATGCAGAGAAGAAGTTCTATCGCCGTCCTGGTGGCGCAGCCAAGGGAAAGGTGATGCAGTTGGCGGGCGCCTCGCGCGTTCGCGAGTTTGTCGAAGCGTCACCACTTTCCAAGATCCTCAAGGCCGCTTCGTTTGAGGAGTCTGGCCGCGAAACCATTGATGGAGCCGATTGTGTCATCATCGATGGCATGGCCAAGCGAGCGGGGACCAAAGACCGTGTGGTCATTGGTCCGGACAACATTCCCCGACGCATCGAGATGATTCTCGAATCTGACATGCTGGCCGGTCGCGTGACGGCCAATTACCGATCTATGCGCGTCAATGAAGCCATGGAACCCTCCGAGCTTCGTCTCACGCCCCCGGAGGGGTACGAGACGGACATTGTCGAGCCGGGTGCGGCGAATCCAGCACCCACTCCCAAGCCGGATGCGACTTCAACCGAGCCCGCCACCGCAACACCAGTCGAAACCGTGGCGGCACCAGCCCCGGTTCCATCGGGTCCGGAAGCGGCACCAGACGTGCAATTGCCCATCGGTGAGTCGCCGGTCTCGCTTGCTTCACTCAAGGGAAATGTGGTTGTGCTGGATTTCTTCGGCACGTGGTCTCTGGCTGCCCGACCGGCACACGCCGAATTGAAAGAACTACTCGCTCGCTACAAGGACAAGCCCGTGAAGATCTACTCCCTTGCCATTCGCGAAAAGACTCCCGAGGCCGCCGCCGCGTATTTCACCAGGCAAGGGCTGGATTGGGGAGCTCAGGGCGGGCTGATCGGCGTGGGTGACGCGCTGGTGGCTCCGATGAAAGTGAGGGCGTATCCCACCTATTGCCTGATCAACAAGGATGGCATGGTGGTCACCCGCATCAGCAACGTGCGTCGCGGCACCTCGATCGCCTACCTTGGCGCGTGCATCGATGCGCTGCTTGAAGGGAAAGACATCCCGCTTCCTGCCACTGAAGCGCCCGCGGAGGCGGTTGTTCCGGAAGTGAAAGTGACTGCGCCCGATGGGTCACAGGTGTCTGTCACTGGCAAGGTGAATGTGCCAACCTCCAAGGATGCTGCCGCGGCAGCCGGCAAGCAGCCAGGGCAGGGATTGCCGACTCCGGCAAATGGAAAAGTGAGCGATCAGACCCACCTGATGAAAGTTGGTGTCCCAGGGAACACGGTTTCTCCTCGCAAACAACCTGATTCGGGCGCGAAAAAAGACCCCGCGAAACCAGACGCGGCGAAGAAGTGATTTGTTTGGGATGAATTCGGGATTTTTGCCGTCTTTGATCCGACATGGAGTCTCCAAACCGGGTACCCTTACGCCCCATCCAAGAACCTCAACCCTGAGGCGTACGAACCGGTGTCAAACTGGTGCGTTGCACGGGGAGGGGGACGAGTGGGCGGGCGTGCCGCGGCACAACCTTGAAACGGGTTGGTCGCGACTCGGTAACACCAGAGCCAGCCAAAGGGAACTTGACCGGTGCGACCCAACCGAAGCTTGCCGAACTACGCCTCAGTGTTGTTGCTCGCGTTCGCATTGAGCGCAGGTACGCTGACTCCTCACGCTGCCGGGCAGGCGATTCCTGCTGCGTTGGCGACCGCGCCAGTCTTGAGCGATGCCCAGAAGACTGAGTTGAGCGATTTTGTCTCCAAGCAGAAGCCACTTCTGAGTGACCGTGAAAAGTTGAAATCGGCACGGGATTCGATTCTCGCGCCTTTGGCTCAGAACAATGTCAGTGTCGCCTTCCGCAATGAACTCTGGAAGTCGGTTGCCGATACCGCTGGCACGCTGATGAAATCCGGCGACGAAGTGCTGGCCGTAAATGCCTATCGCATGGCTGGCGAGATCGCCACTGAGTCCAGCGTCGAAACGCTGTTTACCGGGCTCAAGAGCAACAAGGTGGCGATTCGCTATGCGGCTGCGTTCGGCATTCGCCGGGCTTTTGAGGCGGCATCTGCCAACGCGCCAGCTGTAGGGCGTGACAAGGCGGTGGACCTGCTTCGGGCCGTGACGACGGCGGCCGCGGTTGAGAAGGATTCGCACTGCTTTGACGCGATGATTCAGGCCGTTGCAGCTGCTGGAAGCGAGCGTCAGCAGATCGAGCGTCTGCGCCCTGAGGCACTTCGCACGTTGTGCACGATTGCCGGGACAAAGAGCCGTGATCTGGGTAGCAAGCTCGCGGACGCGACGGTGCTCGAAGCTCTCATTCGCGCTCAGACCATCATGCGTGACAGCTTCGCCAAAGAGCAGAATCCGATCTGGATCGACGATGCCGTTGCGCTTGCTGGCGATTCGCTGGCGTACACCTATCGCATCATCAAAGCCAAATCCAGCGAATTGCCCAGCGGGAAGTCCGGCGACCCCGCCGATGTGATCGAGGCCCGTCGCGCCGCGCGTCGTCTGCCTCTGGCCTTGGTTTCCGCTGCGGAAAATACCATCACCTTGGCTCGTCAGGCCAAGGGCGGAGCGGCGGCGGCCACCAGCTTTGCGGATCTGCTCCGCCGAGCTGAGGTCGATGTGGATGCCAACGTCCTCACCGATATGGAAGGCCTGATCGGCAAGGACGGCAAGCTTTACAGTGAGTTCAAGATCACCGCTGACCGCTTCCTCTTGAAGTGAAGAAGTGAATCTGCGGCCTGCGCTGCGGGTCTGAGCCGATATCGTTCTCCATGTTCAAGATCGCGGCAGTGCTGCTCACGGTCGTCGCGCTCCTCGTCGGAGTCATTGCCGCGGATCGCCCACTTCCTCGCGCTGATTTCACCTTCATCAACAAAGGTGATGTCACCACCATGGACCCGCAGACCGCATCGTGGATGCAGGACCTGCGTGCTTCACGCCTGGTCTTTGAGGGGCTGGTACGCAATAACGTCTTCACCTGGGACATGGCACCCCAGCCCGCCGCGGCCTCTTCGAGGACAGTCTCCGGCGACGGCCGCGAGTATGTCTTCACGCTCCGTCCCGACGCTGTGTGGAGCAATGGCAAGCCGGTTCTCCCTTCACATGTTGCCTTCGCGTGGATGAGGGCGCTCCTTCCTGAGACCGGCTCAGACTACATCAAGCAGTTCCAGGTCATCGCCGGCGCTGCAGAGTTCACCGCATGGCGCACCGAGGCGACGCGGCAGTTTGCCATCGATGTTCGCGAAGGCAGGATTGCTTCAGCAGATCGCGCTGCACGGGCACGACAGCTTTGGATCGATACCACATCACGATTTGCGCAGATGGTGGCCGTCACCGCTGATGACGACGCGCGCACGCTGACTGTGCGCCTGGTGCGTCCCACGCCGCACTTTCTTGATTTGTGCGCCTTTCCGCAATTTGCGCCCGTGTATCCACCCTTGATCGAGCATTTTCTCACTGTGGATGCGGCGACAGCGCAGGTTCGCGTCGATCCCTCGTGGACGCGCCCGGAAACCATCATCAGCAACGGCCCGTTCGTGCTGCGTCGCTGGGCCTTCAAACGCGAAATGCGTCTGGAGCGCAGCGCAACGTACTGGAATCGTGATCGTGTTGCCTTGCAGTCGATCTCCATTCCAACCATCGAGGATCCGAACTCTGCGGTGCTGGCGTGCCGCTCGGGAAGCGTGGATTGGCTCAGTGATGTGGATGCGCCATATCGCGCTGAGATGCTCGCGCAGAAGGCGGCGTTTTATGCTGAGCACGCGACGCAAGTGAGAGAGTTGCAATCCCAGGGTCTGGATGAGATCGAGATTGATCGGAGACTTCCAGCGGATCCACGCAACCTCATCATCGCCACACCCGCTTTCGGCACGTATTACTACAACTTCAACTGCCGACCCACTCTCCCCGGTGGCCGTGCCAATCCTTTCGCAGACAAGCGCGTGCGGAAGGCCTTTTCACTCACCATCGATCGTCACGCCATTGTCGCGCAGGTCCGGCGAAGCGGAGAGCCAGAGGCGCGAACGTTGATCCCTCCCGGTTCGATTGGCGGATATGAATCTCCAGCAGGATTGGGGATGAATCCGGAGCTTGCCAGAGAACTACTCAAAGAAGCGGGATATCCGGGTGGTAAAGGATTGCCGACCATTGAGATGCTCTTCAATACCGAGGGTGGGCATGACCTGATCGCCCAGGTCGTCGCCCGCAATTGGCGCGAGCACCTGGGCGTCGATGTGATCTTGAATCAGAAGGAGATCAAGACCCTGCGCGATGATCTTCGCAGTGGAAATTTCATGATCGCCCGCGGCTCGTGGTTCGGCGATTATGGTGATCCCACCACGTTTCTCAACCTGTACCGCGATGGTGATGGCAACAACGACACACACTTTGCCAGCCAGCACTTTGAAGAGCTCATGGATCAGGCCGACGATGCGCCTGATCGCGCGGCACGACTCGCAATTCACAGCCGCGCTGAGCGCATGCTGATGGAGGATGAATGTCCCGCGTTGCCGGTCTTCAACTATCTGAATTTCTACATGTTTGATCCGCACAAGTTCACGGGAATTTCCGCTCATCCGCGCAGTGAACAGCAGATGTTCCGCGTGGATGTGTTTGCTGATGGCAAGGGGAGTGACGCAGTCCAGACCTTGCCGCCACGATCGCCAGCGGCAGAATCAGGAGCACGCCAGTGAATCCGATCCCGCGCCTGTGCATATCGCGGCTTCTGCAACTCCCCCTCATCGTCGGCATCATCTACACCCTCACGCTCGTGCTGGCATGGGCCGTGCCCGGTGATCCATTGGAAGGCCCCGAAGCTCGCCGCCCGCCAGCGGAAGTTCGCCAGCAGATGCGGGCGCAATACAACCTGGATTCGTTCGGCTCGTTTTATCGCAGCTATCTCGCGAGCGCGACCGGGTGGAATTGGTTCGATGCCCAACTGGGCATCACGCAGCAAGGACGCGAGCGGCAGGGCGAATGGTCGCGGCAGGATGAAGCGGCGATCACCAACGGTTTGCCGGTGCCGACACGCCGCGTCTTTGACCTTGGACCATCGCTCCAATATCGCGACCGCAAAGTCAATGAGATCATCGCCGAGTCGCTCCCCGTGTCGATGACTCTGGGGCTTCTTGCCATCGTCATGGCCACAGTCTTGGGTGTGGGTGCGGGTGTGATCGGCGCTATCAAGCCGGGATCGGTGGTGGATGCGCTGACGCTGGGGTTGTCATTGATCGGGATCAGTCTGCCCACGTTCGTGATCGGCACGTTGCTGCTGCTGACCTTCAGCGTGTGGTGGCCCATTTTGCCGGTGGGAGAGTGGGGGACATTGCGGGCTCTCATTCTGCCGTCACTCACGCTGTCGCTGGGATTCGCGGCATACATCGCGAGATTGACGCGGCTGGGGATGATGCAGGAGATGCAGAGTGATTACGTGCGGACAGCGCGGGCCAAGGGATTGAAGGAACGCGATGTAGTGCTGCGGCACGCGCTCAAGAACGCCTTTCTGCCCGTGCTGAGCTATTTAGGCCCTGCGACAGCACTGGCCATGACAGGGAGCTTTGTGGTCGAGCGCGTTTTCAGAGTGCCGGGTCTTGGTCAGCATTTCGTGAATGCGGTGCAGAACAAGGATCTCTTCCTGATCATCGGCGTTGTGCTCATCTATTCGACGATGCTGATTCTGTTCAATCTCGTCGTTGATGTGTTGTATCGCTGGGTGGATCCGCGGATCGCCTGATTATGGCGGCTGGTCATGTGTGCAAACGTACTGCCGATCAAGAAGCGGTCACCTGCGATTCTGCTTCGACTGCTACCACTCCATGACCTTCACGACGTGATTCAGATCATGCGTCAACGGAAGCGGGCCGCGATGTAGCACATATAGAGGAATCTGCGGCGGGCACATCACGCGCAGATCGATCATGGCGGTGCCCAGGCCGCGTGAGATGCAGCAGAGAGTGTTTTTCAGCCGCAACATACCACTGCCGAGTCGGCCGGGCATGTCGCATGATGTGTGGGGAATGTGGCGAGGAGAGAGGCGGAACTGTCCTCCATGCGTGTGACCAGTCAGAATGAGGGGAAGTTGCAGCGCCGCCGCGGCATAAATCTCTGTGGGATAGTGAGCGAGCGTGAGGGGGAAGCACGTGGGATGAAATGGATCAATGTGAAGCGCAATGTCCACGAGATCCTCCGGGAAAGATGAACCCAGAAGATGGATCGAGCCGTCTCGCCCAGGAAGGTGATGAATGTGTCCTTTGGGGCCCAGGAAGTGAATGGGCAGTTGGCCCTGCGCAGCGGCCTCTCGAGCCAATTGCGTAAAGCGTGCGGAATCGTGATTGCCGGTGATGGCAAAGGCGGGTGGCGGGCGTGATGTGCGTCGCCAGGATTGTGCAAGCGTGTGCAGTGATTGCAGGGCGCTGGGTGCATCGGTTTTCTTGGTCATGAAATCGCCAGTGAACACGACGAGATCGACCGTGACTGTCTCGATGGCGAGGATGGCCGAGCGAAGGTCGGGGGTAAGGGGGCGGCCGCGGCGGACGTGCTGATCGGTGATATGAAGGATGCGCACGCCGTCCAAGGCGCTGGGAAGGGTCGGCAGGGAAATGTCGATCACCTCGATGGGTGCCGGAGGATGCGGCACACGCGGCGTGCCCACACTGGAAACCCGATCGCTGGAGATGTCTAGCCGCCGCGGAGACAAGCTCTGCCCCCCAGCGGAGTCAGCGGGAAGATACGCAGTTTGGGAATTGGAAGGGTCTGTTGTCACGAGATTGGGAAGGTATTGGTCTTTTGGTGTGCGTGATGCGGGGGGAAGGGTTGGGGGTTGCGGGTGGGGGCGAGGCGAAGAGAATATCGCTAGGATGGTTCGCTCGAACGACCAGCCGATCGTGTGCGACGGATGGTCTGTTCGCCGGTAGATAGTGGTGGGGTGACCCAGGAGTTGATGTTCATGGCCAAGATGTTCTACACGATCGAAGAGGCCGGTGCCAAGTTGGGCAAGAGCGAGGCCGAAGTGAAGCAAATGGTCGAGACCGGACAGTTGTCCGAGTTTCGTGATCGTGATCGCCTGATGTTCAAGGCCGAGCAGGTTGATCTGCTGGCCGAGTCTGGCGGCTCGTCGTATGGCGTCGCTGGCGGCAGCTCGGCCGGAGGCAGTGGTGCCTCGAAGGGTGGCAGCAGCATGGCTGACATTCTGAAACTGGCTGATTCGGGCGAATTGGATGCTGCTCCTGTCTCCAATCAGGCATCTGCTTCGGCGATGCCGGTGGTGGATTCCAACCCCAAAGAGCAGACGGGCATCAGCATTTTCGAGGCGGAAATGACTGAAGAGGCCGACCCCTCTGCCGTGACGCGCGTGACGCCGTCGATGGCTGGTGGATCGGCACTCGGCGGCAGCGGATTGCTGGATGCCACGCGTGAAGGTGGCGATTCTGCACTCGGCGTCAACGCTATCAACGATGCGTATGGAACAGGCGCTGGTCTGGCTGGCGCGGCCGCTGCTGCCCCGGCTGGTGATCAAATGTTCGAAGGTGCCAGCACGAGCGCTGAGGCGGTGACGCCTGCTCCGTTGCTGGCCGCGATGGCTGAGCCGTACGACGGTGCGGGCTCGGGTCTGGTGGGCGGCGCGGCGTTGGGCATGATCTTGGCCTTGGCTGTCGGCTTGGTCGCGGTGCTGCTGGCCATGAGTGGTGGCGGTTCGCTCCTCGACACTCTGGGCAGCAACATGATGGCCATCGCAGGCGTCGCGCTGGGTGCGACCCTGATCGCTGCCGTGTTGGGCTGGGTCATCGGCCGCAAGAGCTGAGAAACTTCGGTCACAAAGTGAAGCACACAAAGGCCCACCAATTCGGTGGGCCTTTTCCTTGACTTGACGCAGCACCGTCCGAGAAAAATACACTCCTGGTGTGTCTCGTGGTTTTTGTATGTCCGATACCTCTTTTGCTGGCGTTTTCACAACGCTGGCGCACCTTTGAGGCATGAAGAACCTGAGTGTGGTGTGTGGCATGGCGGCAGGATTGAGCTGGATTTCCCTCGCGAGCGCGGCTCCCTTGGCGTACCTGTTTGAGATTGATCAACCCACCAGTGGTCTGAATGCGACAGTGACCAATCGCATCGTCACGGCGGGAACGCTGATCGGCGATTACAACGCGGATACGAATCCCAACGGCACGCGCACCAAGCCCGGGCTGTTCGGCTCATTCGG
This sequence comes from uncultured Phycisphaeraceae bacterium, assembly GCA_964441555.1. GTDB lineage: Bacteria > Planctomycetota > Phycisphaerae > Phycisphaerales > UBA1924 > F1-120-MAGs238. The sequence continues at coordinate 9,897 of CAYTYD010000055.1, forward strand.
AGCGACTGAGAATGTCGCGGTGAATGTGGGGGTGACAGGGCAGTTGTCGGGGACGACAACGAGCCGCACCAGCGGCGGATTCGCACTGACGATTGATGCGGAGGCCGGCACGGCAAGCATGAATGGATTGGTCGCGGATTACCTGGCCTCGGGGCGGTTGCGGCTGCCAGCAAGCGTGGTCTTCAATTACGAATCGTTTCGCACGCGGAATCCTTCGAGCACTTATCCCGGCGGCATTCCGGTGACGATTCCTTTCGGCGAGGCAGAGGTGACCGCGTTGACGGTGACGCAGATTGGGCCAGGGTCCCTAGGCACGCTGACGCAGGTGAATGCCAATGTCTTTGAATTTTCGGTAGCGCCGATCGTGACGCTGACGGCGAGCTTTGATCTGTTGGGAAACGTTTTTGATCTGCCGGGTGCGCCCAGCGCGATGCTGATCAGCGGCACGATCACCCTCGGGCCGGGAAACATCGCAAGCATCACCAGCGTGCAGCCGGTGACCTTTGAAAATGGGCAGGATGTGAATCAGCCATTGCCTCAGCAGCCCTTCGCCCTGCCGACCGTGCTGCCGCCGGGTGGCACGGCCAACGTGCTGATGGATCTGACGTTGAGCCGCATCGAGTCTTCGATCAGCGGCACCAGCACGTTGAACGCGAATGGTGTGTTGATCCCCACGCCGGGCGGAACGATGATGGGAATGGCGGGTTTGCTCGCGATGCGTCGGAAGCGGTAAAGACGGCACGCACGAAAAATAAAAAAGGCACCGAGTAATGCTCGATGCCTTTCATTATTGAGCTTGATTCAGAGACGATCAGCGGCTCTGCATTTCCTTAAAGGTGTAGATGGGCTGATATTCAGCTACGGCCTTGTTGCCGACAGAGAAGTACTGAATGGCGGCGTTGCGGCTGACGCGGAAGATCAGGGTGATCTTCTGATCAGGGCGGCTGGTAGAGATTGCAGGAATCTCCGAGGTGCCTTCAAGGGGTTTGCCGGGGGTGTAGCGGAGGCGCCAGAGCTCGCGATCTTCGTACATAAAGCCGACTGCGGCGTAGCGATTGCCCTGTGTATCAACAAGGCAGGGGGCATCGGAATCGCGGTTGGATTCCTGAATGGTGCGAAGAGCAAGGTGCACCTGCGTGCCCGGAGTGTTGGGAGAGAGGTCGTACTGCACGATGACGGTGTCGTCCGTGCCCTGGAGCTTTTCAACGCGGAGCTTGCGATCCATGCCGCTGCGTTGCATCTGCTTGAGAATGTCGATGCCAAAGGTTCCGTCGCCGGAAACGATGAGGTTTCCTTCGTCAAGAACTTCGAGGCCGGTGGTGCTGCCCTTCTGCAGCGTCCAGCTTGTCGTGTTTTTGGCCTGCATGTTGGGGGGAGGAGTCTGTGCCTCCTTGCCCGGTGCAAACTTCACCAGCACCATACCGGTCTTGTCGAGCTCGCCACCACCGCCACCACCCTTGGAGAAGATGCCGCCACCTTCAATGGCGGAGTCGCGCATGGATGTAGAGGTGAACTTGGTTTCGGGTTCAGCATTGACAGGAATGCGAATGTTGCGGATGTAGAGGTACTTGGGAGTGACATCGTTGGGGACGACAAACTCGAAGGCCATCTTGACTTCGGTAGAGCCGCCCTTGCTGGCAACAAAGAAGCCGCTGGAGTCAAAGGCGAAACGGCCGTATTTGGCCTTTTTGGTCTTCTCGTCGATGGCCTCTGCGGTTGTTGCGACGGCGATGGGGTAGAGATCCTGAGCTTCGCCGTTGGCGTTTTCGCCGAGCATGCGGACTGCGCCGTTACCGATCACGAGTTGGCCGAAAGTTTCAAATGAGCCAGACTCGAATTTCACCACGGTGCCGAAGATCTTGCTGCTTTGCGGGTAATCCTCGCCACTGACCATCTTTACCTTCTGCGGGCCAGAGTTCGCGCGTTCGCGCCACTTGTCGGTGAGGAGTTCCTTCAGGTTGCCGCCGGAAACCGTGTAGGTGGTGACGATGGCGGCGTCGTTGGGACGCATGATGGCTTTGGCGCGACCTTCACCATCGGTAATGCGCATGGAGGCGGGGACATCTTCGATGTTGGGATAGAGACTGGCCAGAGATGTGCTGGAATGGAAGGCGGAACGGGAGAGGTATGAGTAGAACTTTCCTGTCCAGGCATCGGCAGGGAAGAAAGAGCTGCTTTCGCGGACGATGCCGCTGGGCTGCTGCTTGATGCTGGTTGCTTCAAGGAAGTCAGTACCTGCGCGGAGGAAGCCCATGGAGATGATGGTGATGCCAGCGACGATGAGGCCCGAGAGCGCTCCGCAGAGGCCGCCACCGACGTAATCCGCTGGTGCCACAACCTTCACGTTGGCGCGAAGGATCCCGTCGACGATCACGCGGAGGATCGCCAGAGAGACTGCAAAGGGCAGCACGAGGCCAAGGGCCCAAGCCGAGTCCTTCAGGAAGCCATCGTTGATGGCATCGAGGAGGAAGTAGGAGACGCTTTCCCACAGGCCGAAGGCAATGGCGCCCGCGGCAACCGTGCAGACCAGATTGAGCAACGCGGAGTAGAACCCGCGCGTGAGCCAGATGTATCCGCCCAAGGCAGTAATGGCGATGGCAATCAGAGAAACGATCATGCCGCGTACTCCGCAAGACGGGTGAATCCCGTCGACTTGATGCTTGTTTGTACCTTCGGGTTTACTTTGGTTCCTGAAGGCGGTAAAAGGTCACGGGAAACGGGGGTTACTTCTTGGTGGGGGCTGCCGCCGGAGCGGAAGCCGGGGCGGAGGCCGGAGCCGCAGCCGCGCCCGAGGGCTTGGCTTCGGCGCTGGGTTTGGCTGGTGCTGGGGCTTCGGAGATGCGCATCACTTCTTCGACGCTGGTGATGCCGTCGACGGCCTTCTTAAGGGCCACCTGCTGGATGCTGGGGAGCTGCTTCTTGCGAAGTTCGGCCTTGAGGGCGTTGAAGTCGCGGGCCTTGACGGCGGCGCGAGCAGCATCGGAGAGCATGTACACTTCGAAGACGCCTTCTGCGCCGTAATAGCCCACGCCGCCACAGCCGGGGCAGGTCTCCATCTTGTTGTTCTTGAGCAGGACCTGACCGCCCTTTTTGAAGAGCTGCGGGACTTTGTCGGCGGGGAGGCCGAGCTTCTTGAGCATGTCGGGGGAGGGCTGATACCCCTGCTTGCAGTTGCCACAGAGGCGACGGATGAGGCGCTGCGCGACAACACCGCGAAGAGACTTGGAGGCGAGATCGGGATCGCCGACGGCCTGCACATAGCCCTGAATGGCGGCGAGGGCGTTTTCAGAAGAAATGGAGAGATAAATGCGGGTGCGTTCCTGATCTGCCTTGGCGATTTCCTTGGCGGTGTTGGCGTCGGGGAGCTCGGCCACGGCGACGACATCGGGGTCGCGGCGGAGGATGGAGCGGACCATGGTGGAGTATTCAGGGCCATCGGCCTGGCCAGCTTCGAACTTGTTCTGGCGCGCACCTTCGAGGGAGGCCTGAATTTCCATTTCAACGGTTTGCACGTTGCTGGTGTAAGCGTCGTGCTTGCGAACGATCGTGTAGAGCGTGGTGGTGCGCCCCTGATCCGGCGGAGCGGCAAGGAGAACAACGCCCTTCCCGTCGGTGATGAGAGCGTCGAGCTCGGTCTGTTGCGGCTCGGTGAGGCCAAGATCGGGGAACTTGCGGGTGACCTGCTTCTCAGGATCAATGAGAATGGTGAGGCGCTGGCCAGCGGTGGTGCCCATCGTCACGATGCGGACGGGGCGGTTCTCGGTGCCCTTTTCCACACGGCAATCACCGACGAGGCGCTTGCGGCGATCGTTGACATCGAGCTTGGCAGCGCTCTTCCAGAGGTCGATGATCTTGACCGCATCGGCGGCGGGGAAGACGTCGCCCTGCTGTTTGACGCTGTCGATGAAGTAGGTTGAGGCGAAACCGGGCTGGCCATTCACGGGCTGAGCAGGAACAAGGTCCACCTGCGAGGCACGCTGCGCAATGGCCTTGAGGTAAAGCGATTCGGCGGCGGTGCGGATGGCAAAGTCCGGAGAGTCCTTGGCGGGGACGGCGACCACCTGCTTGTCAGGCATGCGAAGCACGAGTTCGCTGGTGGCAAGGTTCTTTGCCGCAGACTTCTTGGCAGCGGCGGCCTTGGCCTCGGTGTTGTCAAAGAGCTTGAGCTCCTTGCCCTTGGGAATGCGATCGTCCTTGTTGATGGCATTCAGACAGACAAAGATGTTGGCGGCAAGCAGCAGGCAAAGGACAGCGAAGCTGACGAAGATTCCCCAGCCGGCGTGAATCGGCATGAGCAGCGCGATGAGAAACGCCGCGGCGCCCCAGACCAAGTTGATGAGGTTCCACTTCTCGCGCGAGAGATGGAACATGGCCATGTACTTGTCAAACTGCTTGGCGCAGATCATGCCCCACGGCACCATCGGTGCAACCAGGAGCAGTGGCTTCCACCACGAGACGAGCGTCGCGGCTTCGGCGAGTGTGGGCTTGAACATCAGGGTGGGGACAAGCCCCATAGACAACACGTGCTGATCCATCGATGAAACCACTCCCGGCCACCTTGGAGGATCAGAAGTGATGCATCCAAGGTCGCAGTAGATTGAGGGCGTCGGTCCATATCCACCTGGATTGACAGAACCGAAACGGCCCTGTCAATCCGTCCACACGAGGGGCGGAATCCGGGATAGGCCCCGGAACCCTATAGGGTAGCAGAAAGCCCGGAAGAGGGAGTCCGGTTCTTACCCTATGTGCAGGGTAAATCGTGATTTGTTCGGTGAAAAGAAGGAGTGCTCCGGACCGGAGTGAACCCCGGTGATTCACCGCCCGGCGACTGGTGCCTTGCCGGAGTTCTTGCGCATCTGCATGCGGAAGTCTTCCACGTTGGGTGAGACTTCCTCGGCGACGCGGATGTGGATGAATTCCTTTTCCACCAATTCCACCAGAGAGTCGTTGAAGTCGATGTTGCCCTGCTGGCGGGCTTCGATGGCGCGGAGGTATTCGCGGATTTCGCCTTCCCGCTGTTCGAGGATGAACTTGCGCACCACGGCGTTGTTGATGAGGATTTCAAGGGCCGGGATGCGGTGGATGTTCTCGTGCAGGGTCGGAAGGAGCTTCTGATACACAAAGGCGCGCATCTGATAGGCCAGAATGCGGCGCACGCCATCGACTTCTTCCTGATCGAAGAGGCCGTAAATACGGCTGAAGCACTGCGTCGTGCTCGAAGCGTGGATGGTTCCGTACACCAAGTGGCCGGTTTCCGCGGCATGCAGCGCGGCGTGGAAGGTTTCGTTGTCGCGCATTTCGCCGACGAGCACGATGTCCGGGTTCTCGCGCACCAGAGCGCGAAGAGCAATCTTGAAATCCAGGCAAT
>CAYTYD010000056.1:0-15218 GCA_964441555.1 uncultured Phycisphaeraceae bacterium
CGATCGTGTGCGCTTCCCAGAGCCAGAGCCCTCTACACGAGCGGTGTTTGATGGGCGAGGGCGGGATTGGTGAAAGGGCGGGCACCTGCCAAATCGGCAGAAAGCCGCCAGCAAACCCCGACCCGACCCAAACCGGGGGAGGGATTAGGTGTTGAAACCGGGCTAGGACCCCAAAAAGCGGGATATTGGGAGTTTCCATCACCGGCACGCCGCTCGCTGCCGATACCTTATCTCTGTGTGCGCATGCGACCTTGGGAACGGGGTCGGATGGGCGAATGAGGGATTGCCGCTGAACGGGATTTTGAGCGTGCCAGAAGGGGCGCAGGAACGACGGGGTGATTGCGGCATCGGAAGATGGACGGACAACAAGAACGACACCAGATTGTGAACCAAACCGCCGGATGCTCCGAATAACTGATTGGAATCTCGCGTGGGACGGAACGAACTCCGGACTGCGCACCTCAGGAGGCCTCGCAAGGGGCGAAGCAGATGTTTGAACGCTTCACAGATCGTGCTCGCAAGGTGATGGCCCTGGCAAACCAGGAGGCCCAGCGCCTCAATCATGAATACATCGGCACTGAGCACATTCTCCTTGGCCTGGTCAAGGAGGGCTCGGGCGTTGGTGCCAACGTGCTGAAGAACCTCGACATCGATCTGCGCAAAGTGCGGATGGAAGTCGAGAAATTGGTGAAGGCGGGTCCGGAGATGGTGACGATGGGTCGCCTGCCGCAGACACCCCGCGCCAAGAAGGTCATCGAATACGCCATTGAAGAGGCGCGGAACCTGAATCACAACTACGTCGGCACTGAGCACCTGTTGCTCGGCCTGTTGCGCGAGCACGATGGCGTGGCCGCACAGGTGCTGATGAACCTGAACCTGAAGCTCGAAGAAGTGCGCGAAGAGGTGTTGAACCTTTTGGGCGCTGGCAACGAGCGGAGCGAATCCGGCGGCAGCACCCCCAGCAGCGAAGAGCCCGCAGGCCCCGCGGCTGGTGCGTCCAGCACGCCTTCGGGCGCGACGGGTGGCAGCAATAAGAACGCCAAGAGCAAGACTCCGGCCCTGGATTCCTTCGGCCGCGATTTGACCGAACTGGCACGTGAATCTGCCCTTGATCCCGTGATCGGGCGTCAGGTGGAGATCGAGCGCGTGGTGCAGGTGCTGTGCCGCCGCACCAAGAACAACCCGGTGCTGCTGGGCGAGGCGGGCGTGGGCAAGACCGCGATCGTCGAGGGCCTGGCCCAACGCATCATCGCTGGTGATGTTCCCGAAATTCTGGCTGAGAAGCGCCTGGTCGTCCTCGACCTGGCCCTGATGGTGGCCGGCACCAAGTATCGCGGCCAGTTTGAAGAGCGCATCAAGGCGGTGATGAACGAAGTTCGCCGCGCCAAGAACGTGATGCTCTTCATCGATGAATTGCACACCCTGGTGGGTGCTGGTGGTGCCGAGGGCGCGATCGACGCGTCCAACGTGCTCAAGCCGGCCCTGGCCCGTGGTGAAATTCAGTGCATCGGTGCGACCACCTTTGATGAGTACCGCAAGTACATCGAGAAGGACGCGGCGTTGGCCCGTCGCTTCCAGGCGATCACGGTTGATCCTCCGAACAACGAGCAGTCGGTGGAGATCTTGAAGGGTCTGCGCGACCGCTACGAGAAGCACCACCACGTCCGCATCACCGATGGCGCACTGAAGGAAGCCGTCGATCTGTCGGGTCGGTATATCACCGGCCGCGTGCAGCCAGACAAGTCCATCGACATCATCGATGAGGCGGGCGCCCGAGTGCGCATTAAGAGCATGACCAAGCCCCCCAAGCTGACCGAGCTCGAAGGCGAGATCGACAAGCTGGGCGTGCAGAAGGACGAGGCCGTGAAGGCCGCAGACTACGAGCGTGCGGCCGAACTGCGCGACTCAGCGGAACAGCTGCGCAAGCAGAAGGAAGAAATGGTCCGCGAGTGGAAGGCCCGCCAGCAGGAAACTGAGGGCGTGGTCGATGAGGACATCATCCGCGAGGTCGTCTCCAAGATGACCGGCGTTCCGCTCAACCGTCTCGAGAAGGACGAAGCCGCTCGCCTTCTGCACCTCGAGAACGAGTTGCACAAGAAGGTCATCAGCCAGGAAGACGCCGTCAAGGCGATTTCCAAGAGCATCCGCCGCGCCCGCGCCGGACTCAAGGATCCCAAGCGTCCGATGGGCTCGTTCATCTTCGTCGGCCCGTCCGGCGTGGGTAAGACGCTGCTCTCCCAGGCCCTGGCCGAGTTCCTGTTTGGTGATGAGGAAGCGTTGATTCTCCTCGACATGTCCGTGTACATGGAGAAGCACAACGTCTCTCGTCTGGTCGGCGCGCCTCCGGGCTACGTCGGCTACGAAGAGGGCGGACAGCTGACAGAGCGAGTTCGTCGTCGTCCGTACTCGGTGATCCTGCTTGACGAAGTCGAGAAGGCACACCCGGACATCTTCAACATGCTCTTGCAGATCATGGAAGAAGGTCGCCTGACCGACTCGTTCGGGCGGAATGTCGACTTCCGCAACACCATCCTGATCATGACGTCCAACCTGGGCGCGGAATTGATCAAGGGTGGCGGCGGGTTCGGCTTCCAGAAGCGTTCGGCCGAAGTGGATTACACCAATATCAAGACCGTGCTGATGAAGGAGATCGAGCGGTTCTTCCGCCCCGAGTTCATCAACCGCCTGGATGATGTGATCGTCTTCCGTCCCCTCAACAAGGATGACCTGGTTCAGATCGTCAACTACGAATTGGCGAAGGTTGCCAAGCGGCTCGCGCTGCAGGGCATGAAGATGGAATTTGACCAGCTCGCCAAGGACTTCCTCATCGACAAGGGGTACAACCCCGAGTTCGGTGCCCGTCCTCTGCGTCGCGCGATCGGCACCTACGTCGAAGATCCGTTGGCGGAGATGGTGCTGACGGGCCAGTTCCAGGGCGGCTCGACGATTCTGGTGACTCGCCGCAACGACAGCGAAGGCAAGCCCGAAGAGCACCTCTTCTTTGACAGCAAGCCCGGCCCGGCGATTGCTGAAGCCGCGGCGGCGAATGCTCCGACGGAGAATGTGCCGTCGCCCAAGCCCGCGACTGCGTCCTGAGTCAACACCCTCGAATCCACCCAAGGCCCGGAGCACTTTGCCCCGGGCCTTTTGCTTTGGTGGTCCACATACAGTCTGGCCTCATGAACGCGCTGCGGCTTGGTTATGTGCGGTATCTGAACACGACGCCACTGGTCGAAGGGCTGGATGCGCTGGTGGGTCTGGCTCCCAGTCCGGCCGTGCCCAGCAATCTGGTGAAGCTGTTGCAGGATGGGTCGGTTGATCTGGCGCTGGTCTCGGTGATTGATGCCGCGCGGTCGGACGTGCCTCTGACACTCTTGCCATGCGGCATGATCGGGTGCGAGGGGCCGACACTGACCGTGCGACTGTTTTCAAGTGTGCCATGGGAGCAGGTGAAGACTCTCCACGCGGATACGGACAGTCACACCAGCGTGGCGCTGGCGCAGGTGATTCTGGCGGAGCGATACGGGACGCGGCCAGAGGTGAAAGATTTTCACGCGCGTGAGCGATTCGCGGCTGACGGCAGCGTGCCTGCGGGGCCGCTTGATCAGGCGTGGCCGCCGACGGTGCTGCTGATCGGCGATAAGGTGATCACGGATCCGCCACCGGCGGATCGCTATCCGCATCAACTCGATCTGGGGCAGGCATGGAAGGAACTCACCGGGCTGCCGTTTGTGTACGCCTGCTGGATGTGCCGCAGCGCGGAGCTGGAGAATCCGGAATCCGCCTCACGCATTCGGCACGCGGCGGAACTGCTGGATCGCCAGCGGCGGCGCAATCTGGCGAGGCTGGATTGGCTGGTGGAATCGCGTGCGCCGCTGCATCGCTGGCCGATGGATGTGGCCAGGCATTATCTGGGGACGCTGTTGCGGTATGAGATCGGGGAGCGCGAGATGCACGCAGCGCAGCGGTTTATCGATCTGGCAGCGCGGCATGGGGTGGCAGCGAATCGGGAATTGCGTTGGCTGAGCCCGGCGCTCGCGTGAGTGGTGTGAGAGAGACGCATGCCGCCACTGCCGCACATTCACCTGGCACCACTGCGAGAAGCGACCGGAGAAGCGACGCGCGAGATTCTGCGCGGCGGAAGTGATCTGCAGGAGATGCTGACGGCGGCGTTTGATGTGGCGCAGGATGTGGATGCGACGCAGGAGTACCCGACGGCTTGGCTGATCTTTCGATTGAAACTGCCGAGCACAAGCGAGAAGACGATGCAGGTGGCAGGGGGGGAGCTTTTGGCGGATCTGGCGGCGATGGTGGAGCATTTGACGGAGGCGGCGCGGCTGGAGAAGAAGGGGGTTGGCGACGAATGGCGCACGCTTGATGAATTAGCAGAGCAATGGAATGTGAGCCGTAAGACGGTGGATCGGTATCGCAAGCGCGGGCTCTTGGCGTGGCGCGTGAGGGATGAACAGGGGAAGCCGGTGCTGATGGTGGAGCCGGGGCATGCGGCGGTGTTTGCCGGAAAGAATGCGAATTTGATTGGGCGTGCGGCGGGGTTTGAGCGGATTGATGCGATCACAGAAGCGCGGATGCTGCGGCGCGCGGCGGTGTATCGAGAGCGATTTGGCTGCACGCTGAATCAGACCGCGGAGCGATTGGCGAAGCGATTTGGAAGAAGCCGCGAGGCGGTGCGGTCGATCCTGAAGCGCGATGAGGAGCGCGTGCCGCAGGGGCGGAAAGGGAGATTCACCGAGCCGGATGCGTTGTCGGAGCGGGATTGCGGCGTGTGCCTGCGAGCGGTGAATCGCGGGATTGATCCAGCGCTGCTGGCGCGTCGGTTTCGCAAGCCGATGGGGAGCATCCGCCGCGCCATCGGGCTTTCGCAGTGGCGGTTGGTGCATCCACATCTGGCGATGTTGGTCGCGCTGGATGATGGATCGTGGAGCGATGCGCAGATTGATGCGGCGCTGGCTTCGCCACCTGCGCAGACGGGGTTGGCGGTGCGCGGGCGCACTGAGGTTGCGGAGTTTCTGGAAGACGCGGCGGGTGTGTATGCGACGCTAGCGATTGAGGAATCCACACGAGTGGCGGCGTATCGGGCAACACGCATCCGCGCGGCGCGGCTGATGGTCAAGATCAACCAGAACTTTCCGGCCACGACGGAATTGGATGAGATCATCACGATGCTGCGCTGGGCTTCGCGATTGAAAGTGTGGCTGATGCGCTCGCAGTTTCGGTTGTGCATGCAGACGTTGGAGGCAGCGTTTGCCACGCCATTAACAGGGTTGCGGTCGGGGGAGGCGCTGGCGATCAGCCGCGAAATGACGGGGGTTTTGTCGGACTTGGTGGATCAGCACGCCAAGGGTGAGGCGCGGGGACGGTTGGCTGCGCCGGTGGGGCTGGCGTTGAACAAATTGGCGGGAAAGTGGGTGAAGGAAAGGTTGCACAATTCGCCGGGGAAGGCGGTGGTGCGCGCGACATCGAGGCCTCACGGAGTGCTGCCGGATTGGACGCGCGCGGTGCATCCGTGGCAAAGCGACCTTGAAGGACCGGAGTGGTTGCGGAGAGCGGCCCGGAAGATTTCGCCGGAATTGGGGCGATTGCTGGTGATGCGGTGTGGATGGGATGAGGTAGGGTCACCACCACGGACCTTGGAGTGGTGCATGAGCACGCTGGGGTGGTCGCGGATTCGGGCGGTGCGAGCTGAACGCCTGGCGATGCATGAGGCGTTGATGGCGGTGCGTGAAGAGGGGAGCGGGCATTGAGGGCGGCGGTTGTGTTTCATCGCGGCGCGCTGGGAGACTCGGTGCTGACCTGGCCACTGTTGCGGGCGCTGGCGCAGCGGCACGATGAGGTGGTGCTGGTCAGTGATCTTTCCAAAGCACGGTTGGCGCAGAGGTTGGGAGAGGATCGGGTGCTGGCGATTGATGGAGAGAGGCCGGAGTTTGCAGCGCTGTGGAGAGGTGAGGCGATTGGCGCGAAAGTGGATGCGGACCTGGTGATTCACCTCTGCGCGACGCCGAGTGATGATGCGGGGCGCGGGGCGCTGGACATGTGGACGATGGGTGCGCGGGGGATGTATCCCGGAGCGCGGATCATGCACGCTTCAGGGGTGCTGAATCGTGTGAAGGCGGTGGAACTGGCACGCACATTTGGGAGAGAAATGCCGGTACGGAAGCGAAGCGTGGCCGGTGGGCCGATTGTGATGCATGTTGGGGCGGGTTCGGCGGAGAAGCGCTGGCCGATGCCCATGTGGCGGGCCATGCACGGGGCGTTGATGACGATGGGGCGTGGATGGAGGGTGCGGGTGATCGCTGGGGAAGTGGAGCAGGAGCGATTTGTCGCAGCGGAACGCGCGATGTTCAGCGCGATGGGGGGCGTGTTTCTCTCGGGGCTGGATCAATTGGCGGAGGAATTGGAAGGGGCGGGTGGATTCATCGGGGCGGATTCGGGGCCGACGCACGTCGCGGGGGGGATGGGGTTGCCGACGCTGGCACTCTTTGGCCCCACACAACCCCAGGAGTGGGCACCCATCGGGCCGAGTATCGTGGTGATGGCTCCGGAGGCCCCACGGGGAATGGCATGGCTGAACCCCGTGAACGTGGCAGAGCATGCGGCGTTGATGATGGGTGGCTGAGCCCGATATTCTGGCGGAAAGTGAAGCCGAGAGCGGGGTTGGTGCGAAGTCATGCGGAGGTAATTTTGCTGCGGAGGTGTGGTTGACGGTGCTCATGATCATCCTGCTGGTGGGCGTGACGGTGGCGGCGGCAAACCTGCTGCTGTGCCTGGTGAACTTGAATCGATTCACTGCGCCCAAGGACGTGAAGAGTGAGGAGGAGATCGCGTTGCCACGATTGGCGGTGTGTATTCCAGCGCGAAATGAGGAAGAGAATATTGAAGCGGTGGTGCGATCGCTGCTGGGGAGTGAATATCCGGCGGAGCGGTTGCATGTGTTGGTGTATGACGATCAATCGACGGACCTGACGCCGCGGATTCTGGAACGTTTGCGTGAGAGTGATGGTCGGGTGCGGCGTGTGCCGACGGAGGCGTTGCCAGCGGGATGGAACGGAAAGCAGCACGCGTGCTTCCGGATGGCGCAGTATGCGATGAACCAGGTGCAGGCGGAGTGGATGGTGTTCACTGATGCTGATGTGCGATTTGAGCCAGCGTGCCTGAAGCGAATGGTGTATGCTGCGGTGCATGCCGAGCCGAAGTCGGGCAAGCCGCTGGGTTTGCTCAGCACTTTTCCGCGCGAGATCACGGTGGCACTTGGAGAGTTGTTGCTGGTGCCGAATATCTTTTTCATTTTGCTGTCGTACCTGCCGATGGGGCGAATGCGGGCAACACTGGACCCGGCGGCGAGCGCGGCATGCGGACAGTTTCTGCTGATCTCACGTGAGGCATATGTGGCGAGTGGAGGGCATGAGCGATTCAAGAATTCGATGCATGATGGGATCAAGATGCCGCGAGAGGTGCGAAAGGCGGGATTTGCAACAGATCTGGTAGATGGAACGGGGCTCTTGAGTTGCAGGATGTATCGGGGATTGCGGCAGAGTTGGCGGGGATTTGCCAAGAACGCGTATGAGGGGCTGGGGTCGGTGGGACTGCTTGTGTTTCTGAGCGTCTGCACGGTGACCGCACATGTGCTGCCGTGGCTGGTGCTGGTGATCGGTGCGACGGAGACGGTGAAGTTCAGTAATGACTGGGTGCTGGTGGTGGCGGGGTTCTGTGTTCTGATGGGCGCGAGCCAGCGGGCCATTCTGGCGCAGCGATTCGGGCATCCGGTGACACTGGCGTTGTTGCATCCTTTCGCTTCAGCGATGATGATGGGTGTGCAGTGGCACTCGTTGTATCTGCATGTCACGGGGAAGCGAGCGTGGAAGGGGCGAGTAGGCGCGCAAGAGAGGGCGGCGGGGTAATCAGTGGATTTGCCGCGAGTGCAATTGCAAAAAGGCAGCGACTTGTGCCTTTGTTCGCTGGCTGCTGGCCAGCGCGATGACGAACTCGGCCAGCTCCTCATCGCTGACGTTCAGCTCGATTCCATGCCAATCGAGAAAGACCAGCGCTGCGGCGGTACCGACTCGTTTGTTGCCATCCATGAATGGATGATTGCAGACAAGATGAAACATGTATGCCGCCGCAACCTGGAAGAGATCGGCGTGCAGCAGCTCCCCATTGAATGTTGCGCGGGCGGTCTCCACGGCAGAAGCGAGCAGCCCGGCATCACGCAGGCCATGCTCGCCACCATATCGATCAATTTGGTCCTGATGAATGAAGATGACATCGTCAATGGTGAGAAACTCAAACTCCATCCCCGTTTACTCCGCGAGGCGCTTTAAAGCGCGGCCATGTTTGGCATTCACTTTGGAAAGAGATTTGGACACGCGGCTCTGGCGTGATGGTTCTTTGGCGCGCCGAATGGTGAGCACCTGGCCATCGGTGCTGAGTTCCAGTGGAGCATCCGGCGAGAAGCCCAGCAATTCGAGAATCGCTTTATCGATGACGAGGGCGTAACTGTTACCGTGTTTGGTGAGGGTCTTGATCATGACATACTCCCACAGCTGGTGATACATTGTAGACACGATGTATCACCTGCTCAGCGGCGGCCATGCGGCGATTGTGAATCCATTGGAATGGTGATCACTTCACGATCTTGCCCTGAGCATCGACTTCGGTGATGGTGATGCCCGCGAGATCAGGGCCAGCATCCTTGATCTGGCTGAGGATGGTGGCCTTGTCACCAACGAGAACGAGAACGCCCTGCTTCATATTGATGCGTGAGGTGGAGAGGGCGTTGAGGTCGGTGGCCTGGGCCTTGGCGACAGTTTCGAGGTCTGTTGCGATGGTGGAGATGGGGAGTTTGGCACTCAGGCGCTCGGCAATGAGACCGGAGAGGCCATCGAGCGAGGCCATGGATTTGACGGTGTCGTTGCGGACAGTCTCTCGGGCTTTGGTGGCCTCGTCGGCGGTGATGTCGCCCTTGGTCAGCCGTGCGAATTCGTTGAAAAATTCCTTGAGCGCGGCTCCAGTCACGGCGGCTTGCACACTTGCGCCAGCGGTGAATGAGCCAATGCTGGGGTGCATCGTGAAGCTGGAGCGAGCGCCGTAGGTGTAGCCGTGGGTCTCGCGCAGGTTGTTGTTGAGGCGGCTGGTAAAACTGCCACCGATGATGGTGTTGAGGGCATCGAGGGGAGCGCGGGCGGGATCAGTGAATCCGGTGCCGGGGGCGATGAAGCGGATCTGGGTCTGAGTTGCGCCGGTCTTGTTGACCAGATACACGCGGAGCGTGGAGCCGGGTTTGGCGGCTTCGACAGCGCGGGGAGTGAAACCCTTGTGGGAAGTGAGTGAGGCGAATGAGTTGTCGAGGAGAGGTTTGATCTCATCGACGGTGGTGTCTCCGGCGACGATGAGCGTGGTGTTCGCGGGATCACTCATGGTGTGAAGCATGGCGCGGACATCTTCGAGGGAGAGGGTAGAGACGGTGGATTCGCTGCCGCGGGATGGGGAGCCGTAGGGGTGGTCTGGACCATAGAAGAAGGCGGAGCTGATTTTGGAGGCGAGTGCGGCGGGATTGTCATCGGCTTGGCGGATGCCATCGAGGGCGAGAGAGCGAACGCGATCAAAATCGGCGGATTCGAGGCGCGGCGTGGTGAGGACGCTGGAGAAGAGATCGATGCCGGGGGCGAGATTGCGCTTGAGGATGGAGAGAGAGAGGGAGAGGGACTCTTCGCTGGATGAGGTGCTGAAGGAGCCGCCGAGGGATTGAATGGCGGTTTCAAACGTGGCGGCGTCCATGCTGGCATTGCCCTCTTCGAGCATGGACGAGGTGAGGGCCAACAGACCTTCTTTGCCAACTGGGTCGGCACCGCCGCCGAGGGAGGAGAGGAAGGTGACATTGACGAGTCCGGAGCCGGGGCGGGAGAGGAGAAAAACTTTTTGGCCGGAGCGGAGGGAGAAATCCTGAATTTGCGGCAGGGTGAGTGGGGTGGTGGAGAGTGTCGGGCGGATCTTGGTGAGTTCATCGCGAGGCGAGGCGGGGCGATCGGGAGTTTCGGGAAGCACGCGGATGATGCCGCGGGAGTTGGCACTGAGGGTTTGCCGGGCCCACTGCTGAATGGCTCCGGGCTTGGCGTTGCGATAGCGGTCGAGGTCGGTCTTGAAGCTGTCGGGCTGGCCGAGGTAATACTCGTACTCGTTGAGGGCATCGGCCTTGCGCTCGATGGTTTGCATGGAAGAGAGCATGGAGCGTTCGATGGAGGCGACTTCGCGCGTGAGTTCGGCGGGAGTGGGGCCGGACTTCTGGTAGGCGGCGATCTCCTCATCGACGATCTGTTCGACGCGTTCGAGGTTGGCCTCGGGGCGAGCCAGAACATCGATGGTGAAGAGTGAGGCGAGGGGATAGGACTGCTGATTGGCGGAGACTTCGGCGGCGAGGCCTTCGGTGACGACGAGGCGCGTGTAGAGGCGGCTGGACTTGCCACCGGCCAAAATCGCGGCGGTGAGTTTCATTTCGGCATCGCCATTCTGGAAGGCGCGGGGGCTGTGGTAGATGTATTGCACTTTGGGGAGTTGCACGGCGTCGATGGCGGTGAAACGTTTGACACCATCGAGGCGGAGAGGGATGGTCTCCTTGGGCGTGGTGTATTTGCGGCTGACGGGCTGGCCGGGAGGAAGTGTGCCGAAGAGTTTGTCGATGAGGGGTTTGATCTCTGCAGTTTTGAAATCGCCCGCGACGACCAGTGACGCGTTGGAGGGGACGTAGAAATTCGCGAAGAAGTCTTTGACGTTGGTGACGTTGGCGGCTTCGAGGTCTTCGTGCGTGCCGATGACACCGGTGTAGTAGGGATGAGAGGGTGGGAACATGAGGTGCCAGATGGCTTCTTCGGCTTTGCCGTAGGGGCGATTTTCGACAACCTGACGGAGCTCGTTGCGCACGACCTCGCGCTGCTTGTCGAGCTTGTCCTGCGTCATGTTCAGGCCCATGTCTTCGAGGCGATCGGCATCGAGCCAGAGGAGGGTGGGGAGGAGTGAGGATGGGCCCCACGAGAAGTAATTGGTGCGGAAGAGATCGGTGGAGGCGTTGTTGGCCCCGCCGCCAGTTTCCATGATGGTGTCGAAATTGCCACCGGGAACGCGCGCGGTGCCCATGAACATGAGGTGCTCGAAGAGGTGAGCAAAACCGGAGCGGCCGGGTGGCTCATCCTGCGACCCGACGCGATACCAGATGTTGATGGTGGCGACGGGGAGAGCGTGATCCTCATGGAGGATGACGGTCAATCCGTTGGGAAGGGAGTATTTTTCAACGGGAACGCTTTGGGCGAGGGCCGTGGGGGTGGCGGCGAATGCGGCGGCCAAAAGAGCGATGGGAAGCAGGTTCTTCATGGGAACTCCGGTTTGAGCGGGAGAATAGGAATGGTGAGCGTGCCAATGAAAAACCCCCGCCGGAGCGGGGGTTTCGGTTCAGTCATGGAACTCAAGGTTAATTTCAGCCCTTGGGCTTGGCGGCATCTGCAGGAGCGGCAGCTGCGGCAGGACGCATCATGACCTTCATGAGGGCCTCGGGCTTGTAGTACTTATTGAAGACGGCTTTCACCTGCTCGGCTGTAGTGGCCTGGACAGCGGCGGGATCTGCCATGATGTCGTCGAGGTTGGTGCCGCGATACGTGAGCGAAGTGAGACGCGCGAGCCAGAAGTTTGGCTCTTTCATGTTCTTGTCAAAGTTCTTGGCGGCTTGCAGGTGCGCGGTCTTGAGTTCGTCGGCGGTGGGGCCGGTTTTGGCGAAATCGTTGTAAATGTTGGTGACGACCTCAACCAGTCGATCGACCTTGTTGGGGTCGGTGGGCGCGCCGAAGACGACGGTGCCGAAGCCGGGGAACTCGCGGCCAGCGCGCTGTGAGGCGCGGGCGGAATAGACCAACTGCTCCTTCTCACGCACGATGTCGATCATGCGGGTTGAAAGCACCGAAGCGGCCAGATCCATAGCACGAACGTCAGCGACGCTGGTTGCATCAGGTGCGGGGAAGGCGACCATGACCATGGCCTTGTCGGTCTTGGTGGCGATGGTCTGATCCACCGTGGTGTTGGTGGAGCGGGCGATCTTGCGCTTGTCGGCCCACATATTGGGTGCGATGCGATCACGCTTGGGGAGTGAGCCAATGTACTTGGCGACCAGATCCATGGCGACCTGGCGATCGATATCACCGACGACAGTGACTTCGATGGGTGAATTCTTCACAGCGTCATTCAGCCACTTCTGTGCCGCGGGAAGGGTGATGGCGTCGAGATTCTCCTGGGTCAGCGGCTTGGTGCGGGGTTCGTTGGCGTCGTACATGACCTTGGGGAGCGCTTCGATCATGGCCATCTGCACATCGGTCTTGCGCATCTTCATGCCTTGTGCCTGCGAGGTCTTCCAATCGTTGAAGGCGGATTCCTCGATCTTGGGATCAGTAAGGATCAGGTGAGCGACGGTGAGGCCGGTTTCCATATCCCCGGGGTTGCCACTCACTGAGATGCTGAATCCGTCGTTGCTTGCGCCGCGGCCGCCGACGCGGACGGCCTTGCCAGCGGTGAGATCGTCAATGTCGCTGGACGAGAGCTTGGAGGTGGCCAGCTTGCCAAAGGCGATCGAGGCGGCTTGTGAAATGCCACGATTCGCGGCGGTTTCCAGCAGTTCGCCGCCGGCGAGGGTGATGGAGATGGTGGCGGAGTTTTTCTGGTAATCCATGTAGCGGTAGTTAAACTTCACGTTATTGGAAAGCCACGCGGTGTAGACGTCGCTGGGGGAGTGGTGATTGATGTCGCTGAATGTGCCCGGCGTGGGGGCCTTGGAGAGCAGTTCCTTGGCTTGCGAGTCCGACCTTTCTGCTTCAGGCGAAACGCTGAGAGCGGCGCGACCGAGCTTGGCGAGTTCGGCTTCGGAAGGAATGACACCGCCATCGATCTTGCTGGGGCCGGTGAAGGCAAAGACGGCGGTTTTGAAATCAAAGAGCTCTGCAAAGGTCTTGCTGACTTCCTCGGTGGTGATCGTGGGAAGGATGCCGCGGATGAGGTCGAGCTGCTGCTCTGGGCTCATGACGACGTCGCCTTCGGCGAGGGTGCCTTCGACGCGGCCGAGAATCTGGCGGCTGCTGGAAGTGGACTCTTCGCGGACATCCTGTTCGGACGCGGCGAGGATGTCCTTTTTCACGGCTTCAATGTCTGAAGCGCTCAGGCCGTGAAGGGCAGCGCGGCGGGCTTCGGTCGTGATGTCGGTGAGCATCTCTTTCCACTTGGCGGGTTCACCACTGGTGGAGAGAGAAACCTGGCGCATAATGCCTGCCACCTGGCTGACGCCGGCTCCGCCACCAAGGAAGGAGAGCTTGCCCTGGCTGCGCTTGCGGCTGATGGCGCGATCGAACGCGGAGGTGGCGATCGCCTCGACAAGATCGCGGCGGGCCTCACCCACGGTGCGGGCGGGCGAGCGGGGAATCTCGATGCGGGTGATCTGAATCTGGCCACGCGTGAGTTCCGGGTCGGTCGCGACGATGCCGGTGTCAGCGGCGGTCGCGGTCACCTTGGCATCCTGATCGGCAGGGCGGGCGACCTTCTTGGCGCCGGAAAAATCCTGCTTGATCTTGTCGATGATGATCTGGGGATCGCAATCCGCAACCGCGATGATGGTCATGTTGGAAGGAACGTAGAACTTGTTGTAGTAATCAAAGAAATCCTGCTGCTGCACGCTCTGGATAGTTTCGGCGGTGCCGATGGGCATGCGATAACCAAACAGCGAGCCGGGGGTCAGGCGCGGGAAGACGTATTCCATCACGCGGTTCTGCGCACCGGCGCGGGTGCGGCGCTCTTCGAGGATCACCTGGCGCTCGCTCTCGATCTCAGCCGGAAGCAGCTTGAGCTTGCTGGCGACGTCGGAGAAGAAGAGCGTGGCCTTGCCGATGGTCTCGGGCTTGGTGTCGGGGAGTTCGAGGATGTAGGTGGTGCGATCAAAGCTGGTGAAGGCGTTCTGGTCGCGACCGAAGGTCATGCCCAGTGACTGGAAGAAGTTGATCACTGAACCGGGGGCGAAATTCTCGCTGCCGTTGAAGGCCATGTGCTCGAGGTAGTGGGCGATGCCGCGCTGCTTGTCGGTCTCGTTCAAAGAGCCGGTGGAGATCTGCATGTAGATGGCCGCGCGTCCCGGCGGATTGGTGTGGCGCATCACCATGTATTTCAGGCCGTTGTCCAACTGACCATGCGTGAAGCGCGGGTCGTTGGGCAGTGGTGCATTCAGATCAACCTTCATCGCTGCGGCCGCGGCGGCTTTGGGCTCTGCTGCGGGTGAAGCGCTGGGCTGGGCCTGCGCGATCGCAAAGGTGGATGCGAGCACGAGAACGATCGGGCAGAGACCACGTGGGTGAGACATGCTGACTCCTGAGGGTGAGCCGCGAGAGCTGAAAGCCCCTTTCGCCGCGGCGGTGTAACACACATCTACTTTAGAACACTGGGCAAGGGGTGATCGGACCTTGGCAAGTGTTTTCCATTGGTTCTGGACGGTTCGTGGGGCCCCAAGTGAGGGAAAAGGCATCACAGACGGATGAAGAGGTGTGTTAGAACCGCCGATAACTGAGTATGGCTGACCCGATCGTCTATTTTGCGATTCCCTCTGCGAGCCCTGAGAACTGCCGCAAAGTGCTGCCGGTGTGGCGCGAGATGGGGTACAAGACGGCGATTTTGCAGAATTACAAGAAGGGTGACATTCCGGCGGATATCTGCGTGTGGTCGGATACATATCCGGGTTGGCCGGGATCGATCAACCTTTTGGCACGCGAGATTGTGCCCAAGCAGGCGGCGATCATCGTGAGTGGTGGCGACGACATGCTGCCGGATCCGAATGTGCCGGCCCACAAGCTTGCCAAACAGTTCCTCGATCGTTTCCCAGATTCCTTTGGCGTCATGCAGCCGACGGGTGATGGCTTCCTGGGTGCGCGGCATTTCTGCGGCAGCCCGTGGCTGGGCCGCGCATGGTGCGATGCGATGTATCAGGGTGCTGGCCCGATGCCCAGTGGCTACCGCCACAACTGGGCAGATAATGAGTTGTACTGGGTCGCCAAGTGTCTCCACTCGCTGTGGGAACGGCCGGATCTATCGCAGCATCATGAACACTTCACGCGCACGGGTCAGGAGAAGCCGTCGTATTGGACGAGCAATGTCGAGACCAAGGACCGCGATGATGTGCAACTCTTCATCGC
>CAYTYD010000057.1:0-15011 GCA_964441555.1 uncultured Phycisphaeraceae bacterium
ACATCATCGATCCCGCCGGTCGCATCTGGGAGGGCCGTCCCGCGTATCTCACCGGCGCTCACGTCAAGGATCAGAACGAAAACAACCTCGGCGTCATGTGCTTGGGTAATTTCGAAGTTCAATCCCCCACCAGCGCTCAGCTCAACTCCCTCGATCAATTCGTCGGCCAACTCGCCCGTGTTCACCGCGTTCCCATCGGTCGCGTTTACACGCACAAGGAACTTGGCCAGACGCTCTGCCCCGGCAAGAATTTGCAACGCTACATCGCCCAGTCCCGCGGCAGGGGCGGCCGCATGTTCGCGCTAGCCTAAATCCCGGTTTCAATCACTTGCGTACGTTCGCCCGTGGCCTCACCCTCCAAGATTCCCAGCAAGATCCTCCTCATCCGCCCCTCGGCCCTGGGCGATGTCGTGCGAACTGTCCCCGCGCTTGTTTCGCTACGCCGTGCCTATCCCGAGGCCCAGATCGATTGGCTCGTGCAGGACGACTTTCAGGATTCCATCGCGCATCATCCTGATCTGAGTCACGTGATCCCGTTTCCTCGCCGCGTTTTCGGCCACCAACTAACTCGTGCCCAGTTTGGCCCCTTTCGCGCTTTCATCCGTTCTCTTCGTGACACTCGCTACGACATCGTCTACGACCTCCAAGGTCTCGCACGCTCCGGAATGATCGCCAAGTCC
This sequence comes from uncultured Phycisphaeraceae bacterium, assembly GCA_964441555.1. Classification (GTDB taxonomy): domain Bacteria; phylum Planctomycetota; class Phycisphaerae; order Phycisphaerales; family UBA1924; genus F1-120-MAGs238. The sequence continues at coordinate 681 of CAYTYD010000057.1, forward strand.
ACTCGCGCTCCGCGACGCATCGGCTTTGCCGACGCTCGCGAATTTGGTTGGCTCGGTCTCACCGAACGCATCCCCGTCTCCGCCGACATGCACACCGTCGATCGCATGCTCTCGCTCATTCACGCATCCGGAGTCCCACCTGTCCGTGATATGCGTCTCTATCTGGCTGAAGCCGACCGTCTCGCCATTCTTGCCGATCCCGATCTCCCCAGCGATGGCTACGCAGTCCTCGCGCCCGGCAGCCGCTGGCCGGGCAAGTGCTGGCCTGACGATCGCTTCGCACTCGTGGCCAAGCACCTCATTCGCCGCGGCTTGAAAATCTGCCTGGTGGGTTCACGTTCCGAACGCGATCAGTCCGGTCGCTGCCTTGATCTTGCTGATCGCTCTCCCAAGGTCATCGACCGCATGGGTAAAACCACCATCGGCCAGCTCATGGCCATCATCCGGCACAGCGCCATGGTCATCGCAAACGATTCCGCCGCACTGCACATCGCTGTCGGCTTTGATCGCCCCTGCATCTCCCTCTTCGGTCCTACTCGCGTTGATCGCGTCGGCCCCTATCGCCGCGAAGCAAGCGTCATTCAGCACCTCGAGCCCAACGACACACTTGATCACAAGGATGCAGCATCGGGCCTGGCCCTGATGAAGCGCATTACCGTCGACGAGGTCTGCCAGCGCATCGACTCCATGCTCCTCTCCGACGACTTTCCCGATCTTGGCGACCTCGACTGATCCCCTACTCTGCCCATCATGTTCGGATCACACCTTTCCATCGCCGGTGACATGTGCAATGCACTCCGCGAAGCCGAAACGCTCGGCCTCGACACCGTGCAGGTCTTCACCAAAAATCAACAGCAATGGGCCGCCAAGCCCCTCTCTTCCCAGCAGGTCTCCGATTGGAAATCTGAAATCAAGCGTCTCGGCTGGAAGGGCCCCGCCAAGGGTGTCTCCCACGCCTCCTACCTCATCAATGTCGCCAGTCCCGATGACACCCTTTGGAAAAAATCCATCGACCTCATGCGCGATGAGATCGAGCGTTGCGAACAACTCGAAATTCCCTACCTCGTTCATCACCCCGGCGCCTACACCACTTCCACGCTCGCCGATGGCATCGCCCGCATCGCCGCCGCGTACAAAATCCTCTTCGCCTCCACCTCCGGATACCGCACCATCTCTCTCTTGGAAGGCACCGCCGGTGGCGGCTCCACCATCGGCGGCGCATTCGAACACCTGCGCGATCTCCGCGCCGCAATCATCTCCTCCACCGCACTCCCCAACCGCATCGGCTTCTGCCTCGACACCTGTCACCTTCACGCCGCCGGCAACGACATGTCCACTCGCGCTGCTGCCGATGCCACGCTCAAACGCTTCGACTCTCTCTGCGGCATCTCACATCTCCACGTCATGCACATCAACGACAGCAAAGGCACCCTCGGCTCCAAACTCGATCGCCACATGCACATCGGCGAAGGCGAATGCGCTGCGACCTCGCTCGCCGATTCCGGTTTCACTGCCGTCGTCAATCACCCCCACTGCGCCAAGATCCCCAAGATCCTCGAAACCCCCAAAGACGGCGACTGTGGCGGCACACCCTGGGACACCATAAACCTCGCCCGCCTTCGCTCCCTCCTCGCCTCCAGCCCCACACCACCGATGGTTGTGAGCAAGCCCGCTCCGACGCTCAAGCCGGCAAAAACGGCCAAACCCGCCCCGAAATCATCCACCAAAAAGCCGGTGGCCAAGGCCGGCGCAAAAATCAGCAAGAAAGCACCGAAGCCCGCAGCTTCAAAGCCGGCCAAACGCGCCTCCAAATAACCACCCGCCGGACCCTGACCACCTTCGTCAAGCACACTTTCCGCCTTCTCTCCCGGGTTCACACCAAGTTCCGGATAATCTCATTGAAGTTCCCCCTCAATACCGGCCGAATCTCTCTTGGTCTCTCTGCCTTCAGGGGTATCTGGGCCTCGCTGCGCTCATGGCAAGGCAACCCGCGAATACCATCCGCCGAACGTACTTGTGGAACAGCGATGAACTCCAAAACACACTCAAATCGGGCACTCGCAACACTCGCCACCGGCCTCATCGCCGCCACCACCCTCTCTGGCTGCGCCTCCTGGGGCAAGGCCAAGCCGCAGACCGCTGCTCAGGATCAGCAATCGCAACTGGCCGATGCGCTGGAATCGCGTCCCCGCGCCCCCAAGGAAGCCGCGACCATCGCCGTCAAGCGCGCCAATCAGCTCCTCGCCGATGGCCGCTCTGATGATGCCCTCGCCGAATTCGAACGTGCCATCGAATCCAATCCCACTCTCACCGTCGCCTACATGGGCGCTGGTGATATCTACCGCGAAAAGGGTGATTACAACACGGCCGAGCAGCGCTACGGCCAGGCCGCCCAGCTCGAGCCCCAGAATTTCGACGCCCAATACCTGCACGGTCTCACCCTGCAATTGCTCACGCGTGCAGGCGACGCAGTGAAGGCCTACCTCCGCGCCCTCACCATCAAGCCCGACGATTTCAACGCCAACCTCAACATCGCCACCGCATACCTCCAGCTCCGCGAACCCTCCGAAGCCGTCGCTTATGCCGAGCGTGCTGTCCGCATCAAGAGCGATTCCGCCCCCGCTCGCACCAATCTTGGCGCCGTCTATTACGCCATCGCTCGCTACGAAGACGCCGTGATCGAGTATCAGCAGGCCGCCGAACTCGCTCCCCTCACCGGCCCCCTCCTCCTCAATCTCGCCGACGCCCTCGGCAAGAGCGGGCGCATCGCCGAAAGCGTCAACACCCTTCAACAACTCGTCAAGACTTCCCCCTCCGCCGTCGCTTTCGAGCGACTCGGTGCTGGCTATTTCAAACTCCGTCGCTACGAAGACTCCAAGACCGCCTTCAACCGTGCTGTTGAGATCGATGGCAATCACTACCCCGCCATCAACGGCGCGGCGGTCTGTCTCCTCAATCAATACTTCTTCTCCAACGAGAAAGACGAAGCCGCACGCCAGGAGGCCATCCGCCTCATGCGCCGCTCTCTTCAGATTGAGCGTCAGCAGCCCAAGATCGTCGAACTCCTCGGTCGCTACAACTGAACCGGCGTATTTGCCCGAATAGTTCAAAAACTCAATGAATACCACCCCGTAAGCCGTTGCCATGCAACGGTTTATGTTTATTTCCAAACAAAATCCTTCCAAACCCTTGCGTCCATCCAAACATTTACCTATCTTGGAGACATTAACACCTCCAACTTCCTCTCCATTCCCGACTCCGATTTCGACCTTCTCGATCTTCTCTTCCTCCACAACTTCAATCTGCGTGATCTCACCTCCAACGCGCCAGAGACCCACCCCGCGCGCCGCTCCTTCCTGCGTCTCGTCGGCTGGGTCGCCCAGCCCCACATTCGCACCGCGATCCAAGCTGTAAACACCATCCTGCAGCAGAACATCCAATGCAGCGCAGCCGCACTCGTTTCGCGGCAACTTGGTCCACTCGAAAGCGCCCTCGGATTCATCACCTCTCAGATCACGTCCGATCCCCCACCCTCCTCCACAACCGCTGATTCAGATGCGTCCGAAGATTCACAGGCCGCTGTCAAGCACCAGCACCACATCGTGCGCGAGTGCCGCCTCCTCACATCCACCATCTCCCGCTTTGTCGCTCTTGCGCGCCCTCGCTCAGAACGTGCGTCCAGTGCCTCCCGCTCTGCCAAGCTCCGCGAAACTTCCGGCGCATCCCCTCCGCCCGCTGACTCCGCACACACGCCCGACATCTCTCCCGAATCCGATCCATCTGCCGTCGATTCCATACTCCGCGCTGTTCACAGTCCAGTTTCATCCCCTCGCCCCTCCATCGCCGCGGCACTCAACAACCTACACACCCAATCGCCAACTGCACGCGAATCCGCACTCGTTCCAACGTCTTGAATTCTCCAGCTCCGCACTCAGCACTCAGCACTCAGTACTCAGTACTTCCTTGCGTACCCTCGCCCATGCCCGCAAAACGCCGCCGCAACATCCATTCTCACGCTGCCAACCCATCTAAACCTCGCTCGGCCAAGTCCGGTGCGAAGTCATCCAGTGCACAACCCAATGCCCAACTCTGGGGCGGCCGCTTTGAGCACGGTGCCGATCCTCTCTTCAAACTCTTCAACGACTCTCTCCCCTTCGATCATCGCCTCACCCAGCAGGACATCGCAGGCAGCATCGGCTGGGCCAAGGCCATCACCGCCGCCGGAGTCCTCACCCTCCCCGAGTGTGAAAAGCTCATCAACGCCCTCGAGCAACTCTCCGATCAGGTCACCCGCGATCCCGGCATGCCCCTGCGCTCGGGTCAGGAAGATGTCCACTCTTTCGTCGAATCCTGGCTCGTCGACAAGCTCGGCCCCCTGGGCAAAAAGCTCCACACCGGCCGCAGCCGCAACGACCAGGTCGCCACCGACATCCGCCTCTGGACCCGCGCCCAGGTCGATGCCCGCATCGGCGAGATCCTCGCCCTGCAACGCGCCCTCGTCATGCTCGCCCAGCGCGAGCACGCCACCATCATCCCCGGCTACACCCACGTCCAGCGCGCGCAGCCCATTCTCGCCGCGCATTGGTGCATGGCGTATTTCGAAATGCTCTCGCGCGATGCCGCGCGCCTCGCCGATGCCCGCACCCGCATCAACATCTGCCCCCTCGGCTCCGCCGCCCTCGCCGGCACCACCTACCCCATCGACCGCGAAACCCTCGCCGAAGACCTCGCCTTCGACGCCGCCAGCGACAACTCCCTCGATGCCACCAGCGATCGCGATTTCGCCCTCGAAACTCTCGCCGCCTCCTCCATCTGCGCGGTCCACCTCTCGCGGCTGGCCGAAGACCTCGTCTTCTACGCCTCCCAAGAGTTCGCCCTCGTCGAAATGCATGACAGCGTCTCCAGTGGCAGTTCCCTCATGCCCCAGAAGAAAAACCCCGATGCCGCCGAGCTCATCCGCGGCAAGTCGGGCCGCATCATCGGCGATCTCGTCGGACTCCTCGTCACCCTCAAGGGCCTCCCCCTCGCCTACAACAAGGACCTGCAGGAAGACAAGGAAGGCCTCTTCGATGCCATGGACCACCTCTCCATCTCCCTTCGCATCGCCACCCGCGTCATCGAAACCCTCAAGTTCCGCCCCGAAAACGCCAAACGCGCTGCACAGGGCGGCTATTCAAACGCCACCGACCTCGCCGATTACCTCGTCTCCAAAGGTGTCCCCTTCCGCGATGCCCACGAAGAAGTCGGCAAGTTGGTGCGGCACGCGCTGGCGGCAGGCAAGCCCTTGGAAGACCTCACGCTGGATGAATTCCGCTTGCACACCAAGGTCGTCGGCAAAGATGTGTATAAGTGGTTGACGCTGGAGGCGGGATTAGCCAAACGCGAAGTGCGGGGCGGGACCGGGCCCAAGACTGTGGCGCGGGCGGTGGCTGCCGCTGCGGCGAATCTGGGGATCAAGACGGTGCAGGTGCGGAGGCATTGAGGGGAAGGTCACTTCTTCAGAGAAGCAATCTGAATCAAATCCTGTACCGCAGACCGAACGTCAATTTGTATCTTTGTGAGATCTGCCGCACAAGCGTTGAATCGGCGGTCGTGCGCGGATCGATCTCCAAACGCTTTGACCGCTTCCAGGGCGTTTTTTGTGTTTCTGCCAATATTTAGGCCGGGGTGCGTGTTCTTCCCGGTTGCACGCTCGACAAGCCCAGCGAGCATGTGGTAGTTTCCACCACCAATTTCGATCTCAGACTTTCGTCCGAGATGTTCATAAGCTTCTATGATCAGTGTTTCCAACAGACGACGCAGCATAACCAAAGCCCCATCGTAGTATGCGTGAGAAAAGCAACCATTGAGTTGTTTGCATACTGATTCGACGTAGCCCCGCGTATTGATCCAGATAGCTTCGGGCAAATATCCCTCGGCGTGATTCACAGCGGGCTGCACACCATCTAGCAGTTCTGGCAGCCAACTGCGAATAAGGTCACGCGATCCTGGCTTTAGTTTGAACCGCCCTGCTGCCTCGCTGGCGAGCTTCAACTCTCGAATATCGTCAGCTAACTTGGTTGAGTTCGGACTCCCCAAAAGGTAATCATCCATCAAACGCGCAAGCTCACCTGATGACATGGCTGTCTCAGGTGTCTTGCAATCGTGGTACCAAAGAAGACCAATAGCCTTCTTTGCATTTGACCACCCAAGAGGTTTCAAAATCCTCACAAATTCAGCGATCGAAAGATGCACGACTACTTGCCCTCGCTATCACTGCTGGAGTTTGACCGCGGCAAATCCTTCTCAACTAGATTGTCTCCACGAGTCGTCCGCTTGAGATCATTGGCATCCGCGGTATCAATCCAACCGCCACGGCTGGCTGCATTCCGACATGTTTGAGGAAGGTTGCCCGGGACTCGCTCGCCTGTTTCTCTGAAACAAGTGTAAATGTGATCGAATCCAATGTTCGGTTCTTCCAACAAATGCTTCAGATAGTAGATGTAAACCGCAATGTGCTCTTCCTGCGTCTTCGGTCGTTTTCTGGCAACAAAATCCTTCAACGACTCCTTGTCGCTGGGTTGAAGGTTGAGCGACTTGACGATCGCAAGCCCGGCATTTCTATCACGATTCGCACCCTCGCCGCGCTTCTTTCGCGTGTTTGATGGCTCGTCTGCACCAGACTTTTCAACCTCTACCTCATCAACCTCTTCAGGTACAACCGGATCTTGATTGAAAAGTCCGGGATCGGGCTTGGTACTTGGAGATGCGCCAGCGCTACTGGGTATCAACTTCGAGGGTACTTGCACTTGTACGGGTCTCGGAAGCATCTGAGACACAGTGCGAAGTCCATCTTGAAGCGTCTGGTTGTTACCCTCTAACTCGATATATAGAACCCGAATCTTGCCCTTCTCCGTGCCTTGATCGCGATCGATGTTGCTGCGTGCCATGAAACCTCCATGTTGGGTGAAATTCCAAGGCAAACATCGTGCCAGGCAGATTCCTATTCAACAGTAATTCGAAGCCATCCATCTACAAGCTGGCCCAAACCCCCAGCTTTTATTACGTTCCTTACCCTGCCAACGCACGTTTGGGCTGCCGATATGGCAGGAAGCCGGGCGTCACGGACATGCGTGCCATGGTTTGGCTCTGCAAACCCGTGGGTGAGTCACGAATGAAACTCTGACTCGCGGCGGGCCGAAGAGGGAGCTTCAACGCCCGTTTCACGGGCTCAAGATGGTTGGGGTTCGTTAACCAGATGCTGCGCAACTGGCTACCGACACGCGCCCATTTCATGGGTGGCGGAAGAGGCAACGAATCAAAGACTCGAATCTCAGATTTCAGACTTGAGAATTGGATAGCGGCACGGGGGATGCTGCCGCCAGTTCGCGGGCCATCGCCTCAATCGCCGCCTGCAACACACTGATCGACTTGCAATATTCACTCAGCGAGATATGTTCAGTCGGCGTGTGATCCAGCCCCGAATCCCCCGGCCCATACGCCGCGATCGGGCAATTCCACACCGGGTTCACCACGTTCATATCGCTCGTCCCCGTCTTGCGTTTGGGGGCCGGTGTGCCGCCATGATCGCGAATGGCGTTGCTGAGTGAGCGGGCCACAAGGTTCGATCGATCGGTCACCACGGCGGTCTCCTCCCCGGCCGTAGTGATGACGATGTGGCGACCTTCGGCTGCGCTGTGAGCCAACGCGGCGATGGTGCCTGGCGCAATGCCCGGCGGCAACCGCAAACCAACCACGATGCGGGCTTCATCGGCAAAGCCATTCGACACAGTCTCCATGTGCCGCACCGTGAGTTGGATGGTGTCAAACGCGCCGGTGCCTTTGACCGCGACAGTGCTGACACGCTCTCGAAAGTCATTGACCACGGCGAGCACCGCATCCGCCGCTGAACCATCCGGCCCCGCCGTGTGCGCCACATCGCGGCGAGCCGTGAACGTCACCAGAATCCGCCCCTTATACCCCAGCGTCACACCATCCCAATGGCTCGGTTCCCCGATGATGCACGCCGCCGGTCGATACGTCGCCGCGGCGTGCCTGGCCCCGCGACTCGTCGCACACTCCTCCTCCGTCGCCCCGATCACAATCAGCCGCACACCCGTCGGCACTTCCGCCCGACTCGCCGCCGCGATGAACGCGCACAGCGGCCCCTTCGCATCCACCGTCCCGCGACCGTAAAGCAAGTCCCCATCTCTTCTCTGCGGCACCAATCCCGGCACCGTATCCATGTGCCCCAAGAGCACAATGTCTGTCGGACCCTCTCCCAACATTCCCACCGCGTTCCCCGCTTCGTCGATCCCCGCCCGCATGCCGCACCGCGCCATCGCGCTCGCCAGCACGGCAGCGCAATCCTGCTCCTGCCCCGAAAGCGATGGCACCGCCACCGCCCATTCCAGCAGACGAATCGCATCCTCATCACTCAACGGCAATCGACACGCCGAATCCAGCATCACGAGATCACCGTTCCCTCTCCCGCCAGCGCACGCCGGATCGGTGCTGCCGATCGCGCATCCGCAATCACCGCGCGCATCACACCCGCCCGCACCGCCTCACCGGCCGCCATCACCTTGTTCTTCATGCGGCCACCCGCCAGTTGCACCGCCCCATCAATCTCATGCTTGGCGATCCGTGAGATCAGCGTCGCTTCATCCGGAAATGACCGCAGCAAACCCATCACATTCGACAGCAGCAGCAACGTCTCGGCCTTCAATGCTGCCGCCGTTTGCGCAGCCGCCCGATCCGCATCCACATTGATCGGATCCCCCTCCGTACTGATCGCCGGAGGCGAAATCACCGGTGTGAACCCCGCATCCAAGAGCGTCGTGATCAACCTGGTGTTCACCCGCTCCACCGTACCGCTGAAATCGTCGCGGATGATCCGCACCACCCCATCTTCCACCGCCCGGATGGCATCTTTGCGCTTCCCCTCCCACAGTCGCGCATCCAGCCCCGAAATCCCCACCGCGTTCACACCGTTCCGCAGCAACTTCTCCACCAGTTGCTGGTTCATCACGCCGCGGCAGGCCAATTGAAATATCTCCAAAGTCCGCCGATCCGTCCGCCTGCTGCTGTGCCCGCTCGGGCTGCTGATGAACTGCGCTGGGTGCCCCAGCGCCGCCGCCAGCGTCGTCGTCGCGTGCGAGGCCCCATGCACGATCACTACGCGCTGCCCAGATCGGACAACTTCCGCCGAGTCCGCAGCGAACGTATCCAGATTCACTCCCTCGCTACCACCGACTTTCACAACCAGCATGTCATCATCCCTCTCTCTTCAACCATCCGCACCGTCAACACATCACGTGCTCATCCTCACGATGGATGCAGCCCCGAGAATGTCAGCCCCGTGGTCTCTTCCAATCCCAGCATCAGGTTCATGCACTGCACCGCCGAACCTGCCGCCCCCTTCATCAGGTTGTCAATTGCCGACATCACCACGATCCGCCCCGAATCCGCATCTACCTCAAACCCCACATCGCAGTAATTCGTGCCGCTGAGCAGCTTGGGCTCCGGATAGCGATGTATCCCTGTCCGATCCTTCACCAATCGCACAAACGGCTCCGCGCCATAATGCTCGCGATAGATCTTCCACAGGTCCTTATCCGCCAACTGCTGCGTCGGCATCACGTGCGCGGTGCAAAGCACCCCACGCACCAGTTCCACGCTCGTGATCGACATGTGCAGTTCAAACGCACCCAACTCCTGCCGCACCTCCGCCTGGTGCCGGTGCCCCGTCGGTGCAAAGCTCCGCACCGATCCAGACTTCTCCGGATGGTGACTCGTCGCCGATGGCTCCGCACCAGCCTCCGAAGAACCGACCTTGACATCCGCCACCACACTCCGAATCAATCCCCTCGTCGCCAGCGGCGCCAGTGCCAGGTTGATCGCCGTCGCGTTGCAACCCACACCGCTCGCGAGCTTCGCCCCCGCCAGCCGCGTGCGATGGAACTCCGGCAATCCATACACAAACTTGTCCAGCCACGCCGGCGCGGCGTGCTCTGCCCCATACCACTTTCGATACGCCGCGGCATCCCTCAACCGGAAATCCGCCGACAGATCCACAATCCGTGGCGCCAGCGTCGAGAGGTGCTCAATCTGGCGAGCGGCTTCGCCATGAGGCAGACACGAAAACAGCAGGTCGCACGGCCCCAATTGATCGGGAGCGACGAACTGCAGCTTGGTGCGATTGCGCAGGTTCGGATGCGATGCATGGACAAAGTTCCCCAGTTGCGACCGTGAAGTGATCTGGCTCACTTCCACATGAAGATGCTCCAGCAGCAGCCGCAGCAACTCGCCCCCCGTATACCCCGATCCTCCCAGAATCGAAACTCGCGTTCTCTCGTTCATCACCGCACACTCCCCGAGACGACTCCCGCCAATGGTCCGCGCTGCGGCACGGTGACCGACACGCCGGGAGCGTTGCTGTTCCGCGCTTGCGACAACACAAACTCAATCATCCGCCCCGGAATATCCACTCCTGTCGGTGCGATGCTGTTGCGGAACTCCATCGTGTGGTTCACTTCGCTGACCAGAAGACCGCGATCGGGACACTCGAGCAAGTCAATCGCCAGTAACCCGCCTCCCAAGGCCCGCGAAGCCCCGCGGCAGATGTTCTGAATATCTGGGGTGACGGTGAGTGCCGCCGCCTGCCCGCCCCGCGCGGTGTTGGTGATCCAGTGCGGGCTGGTGCGGCTGATGGCGCAGATCGCCTCCTCACCCACCATGAAGACGCGGAGATCGCGGCCGGGCTTGTTGACATATTCCTGGATGTAGAAGACGGAGTGCTGCACGCCGCCGAGAGTGGACTTGTGCTCGATGAGGGCTTCGGCCGCCTCGCGATCATTCACCCGCGCCAGAAGCCGTCCCCACGAACCCACCGTCGGCTTCAGAACGCACGGATACCCCATCTCCTCGATCGCCCGCAGCGCACTCGGTGGATCCAGCGCCATCCTCACTCGCGGCGTCGGCACACCATGCCGCACGAGCAGCAGCGATGTCGCGAGCTTATCGCCGCACGCCTCGATGACGGAGGAGGGGTTGATGCAGGGGATGCCGAGCATCTCGAAGTAACGGACCGCGGCGACCGCTTCCGACTGCCCCAGGCACCGATCGAGGACCGCGTCGAAACGCGTCCAGTCTCCGTGGGAGTGAATATCGAACGTGTGCTCGCGGACGTCGATCAATTCGTGCTGAATGCCGCGCGCGGCGAGCGCTTCGGCAAGCAGACGTTCCTCGACACGGATGCGTGAATGGAGCAAGGCGATGAGCATGGGAGTTTCCGAAAGTCGGTGTGGGGGTCGGAAGAGAAGCCAGAAATTGGACGAAGGGTTGTGTCAGCATGGTCAATCGGATTACTCGCCCCAGTCTTCCTGAACTTCAGGAGCCAGGGCCAGGGTCAAGGGAGTGGTTGAGGTCACTTCAAGCTCGACTGCGCAGTCAGCACAACGCAGCACTTCACCCCGCATCGGAACGCGCGAAAGCGTGATGGCTGCCGCGCACTCAGGACATTCGCAAGTCGCGGCAACAGTTGCAGGGGCTGGGGTGGCTGGTGAAGTACTCATGGAAACGGCCTTTCTGAAAGTGAGAAACACAAACGCGGTAAAAACAACAAGGGCCCGCAAGGAAGGTCCTGGCGAGCCCGCAGATCCTGATCACCGGCGAAGGGCCGATGGGGATGTCAGCGTGTCAGACCAAGACCCTCTTCAAGGGTTTTTTGGTGGCTTTGGATTTGAGCGATTTTGACTTCGAAACCACCGAGCACGCCAACGACGCGACATCCTGCAGGCAGGTCATCGAGGTCGAGTTTGCAAACGTGCATGCCATGTGTAAAGAAGATCGCCAACCGACAGGCCAGAACTGCAAAAAGGTTTCCGGCCAATTCCTAGTTGGGAAAGCGGGTGACGCGATTCGAACGCGCGACTTTCACGTTGGCAACGTGACGCTCTACCACTGAGCTACACCCGCGTGGTAACTAAATCCCGGCAGTTGCCCACCAGGGTCAAGACGATAGATCGGTTCCTGGTGGGTGTCAATCCAGCATGGGGCAGGATGTTGGTTGGTGTGGGGTGGGTTTATGGGGTTGGGAGGGGGATTCGGCAGGAATTACCGGACAAGGAACGTACTGAGTGTCGAATTCTGAGAGATCGGCCACAGGTCGCCTTCGCGATCGGGCGGCGACGTTTTGCCGCTTTGGTCACTGATTCACCTCAGTTGTCTCCTTCATCTTCGCCGACACCTTTCCATACACCAGCCCCACTGCCAGCATGACTGAGCCCAAGACAAGGAAGCTCACGGTGCGCCATTCGAGGGAGAGGGCTGACAAGTCATAGATCACCACCTTGGCCATCGAGAGGCCGAGCAAACCCAGACCCACGCGTCTTGGCCACGGCCTCAAGATCTTGAAGCCCAGCACGATCAGGGCGATCGCGACCAATGCCCACCACACGCTCACTGCCGATGACCTTGCTGTTTCGTCGCTGAAAACAATCTTCGCGACGCGGGCAATCTCGCATGTCGTCGACACAAACAGCGTGCCCCCAGCCACCGACCATCCGACAATCGTTCGGCTGGATCGAGGTGGCAACTTCCAACCCGGATTCTCCGTCAGCCATGCCGCGATGAGAGCCGACCCTGCAACCAGAAACGACGACCACAGCCCGGGGTGCATGAACGCCGCCGCATCGTTGCTCAACCAATCGTCGCTCCGATTCACGATAAGCCAGCAGTGAGCGATCAAGATGATGCACACCATCGCGGTGTGATCCACCCACAATCTTGGCCAGAGGTTGCGGGCAAAGAGCAACATACACGCCACCACCGGCAGGATGAACGTCAGCGGTTTCAACTCTGTCTTGGTGTGAAACCAGAGCGCCAAGCACAGCTCTGTGCCGATGACTGCGGCCACTCTGCCCAGTGGCAGCCGCCAAGCGGGCATGGTCGATGACTGTTCTGAACTCTCCGTTGACGATTCGGTTGCGTCGGGCAAACCGATCAAGCGTGCCACCCACAGCCACGCACCGGCGAGCACCGCGGCCGTCGCCATCCAGCGGCTGAAGTACACATCCTGAACCAGCACGCCCACGCGCAGCACCTCGCTGCGCCATGATTCGACCACCACCAATTGAAACATGGTGATCAAGAGCAGCATTAACGCATATGCCGCGAGAGGCCAGAGCTTGGTGCGCCGTGCCGCGAAGGCGGCGGCGATGGCGATGAAGCCCCACGCCGCGAGACGCAGCCATCCTGCGAAGCCCAGGGCAATGGCCATGGGGACGAGCGCGAAGCACTCACACGTGAGCACGCAGGCAAACTTCTCCGGCATTGTGGTCGGCGTGCTCAGCAATCGCCGTAGATTTGGCACCAGCAGCCACGCCAGACTCGCGCATGCCGCGGCGAGTAGCAAGGGCACGCACCAATCCAGGGTCTCGGCTGTTCCACCCGCTCGACGCAGCGACACCGTCGCAATCACGAGTGCCCACAAGGTCATCATCAGCGAGCCGGCGACCGAGGTGTGCGCCGATCCTGTTGCCAAGGTGGTCTGGGCATACCACTTCGTCACTGCCTTGCGTGTTTCCAGATTGTAAAGCACCCACGCGGCACCCACAAAGCACAATACCGGTGTCAGGGGCAAGCCCCTCGCCGTCATCGACCACACGGTTCCGATTACGATCGTTCCAACCAGCGCAGTGACACGCACCGCCATGAACATCGGTCCGCGCCACATGGTCAGTCCGACCCCTAAGCCGAGGAGGACCGTGAGGTGGATCGGCATCACCCACGGCGAGGGGTTGTCGGTGTGAACAAGGAAGGGTGTGAGGTATCCACCGATGAGGGCCACCACGCCGACGGTTGCGAATTGCGAACGGGCGGCGATGGCGATGCCCATGAAGGCGACGCACGCGAGGAGGGCGAAGGCGACGCCGGGAGAGATGAGGTGAAAGGTGGCAAACGCGACGTATGTGGAGAGGTACACCACGCCCAGTCCTGCGGCGTTGAGGCCGATGGCGGCGATGGCGTTGATCTTTTTGCGAACGACATCTGCCGCGATGAGCATGGCGAAACCGACCAATGCGCCAAGGATGCACTTGATGCCGGGGGGGACCGCCTGGAACCAGCCGCGCCGCCACGCGACGGTGAAGAGCAAGCCCATGCCGATGATGAAGAGGAGAGCACCGGCGATCGATGTCCAACGTTGGCCGATGCGCTGCTCTAACGAGGCCCAATCAGTCTTGGTTTCGGGTTGCGGCACGCGCTGATTCTGAAGCCACTGCCGCGCGGCTTCGCGGCGAGCGGGCTCGGGGGTATCGAAGATTGGCGCCGAAGCGGGGTGTGCCGCGG
>CAYTYD010000058.1:0-14714 GCA_964441555.1 uncultured Phycisphaeraceae bacterium
AGTGACGGCCTGAGCCAGAGCCATCGAAATGCTGGCATCTTCTTTCAGCAGATAGAAGGCGAGGCGTTCGGCACTTCGGCGACCGATACCGGGGAGGTGGGCCAGCTCTGCAATCAGGCGATCCACGGCCCTGGGGTAGGCCCGAGCGGCTGTGGCCCCGGAATTGGATTCCGGTGGAGTATCCGCAGAATGAATCGGCCCCGGCGTGAGCATGCATGATGCTACGCGCCGGGGCCGATGGGTAATGAACGAAGTCAGGCCTTAGCAGCCGGTGCTGAAGGCGGCGACAAAGTCCAGATAATCAAAGAAGTCGATGACCGTATCACCATTGAAATCGGCCGTGCCGCTGCCTGTTGAGAACGCAGCAACGAAGTCGAGGTAGTCAAAGAAGTCGAGGGTGGTGTCGCCATTGAAGTCTGCATCGCAGCCAGGCGTGCCGATGAAAACGTTGTCGATGTACCAGTTGTCCAAGGTCGCATTGCCAGCGGCCCGGAAACGGACGGCGAACTTGGCGTGACGAGCGGCAGCCGTGTTGGGGATGACCAGTGAGCGAGATGTGAACACGTTCTCACTTGCACCCGTGGAGGTGTAGGTGGCGAGATTCACCCAAGCGTTTGAAGAGTTGAGATACTCGACGAAGAGCTGCTCGCCGCTGGCTGGGCCGCGAGCTTCGGTGGCAAAGTTGAACTGAATCACACCGCTATTGCCAGCGAGGTTGATGGCGTTGGATTCGAGGCGGTCAGCGGTGTTGATGTTGGCCGAGAAGGTGCCGCTGGGTTCGGCGACGCCGCCAGTGGAGGCGGAAACGCCCGTGTCCTGATAGCACCACTTGTTGATGGCGAGGGAGCCGCCGTCAAAGTTGTCGCTGAAGGGGAGCGAAGTGGCGTTGTAGGTGCGGTATGCATCTGCAACGGCCTTGCCAGCGTTGATGCGGCCGAGGCCAAAGGTGTTGTCTTCGCCGGCAGTGCCGAGGTCGTCGACGTTATTGAAGAGGAACGTGCGTGCCTGCACCGCAGTCATTGAAGTGTTGACCGAGCGGATCAGACCGAGCACGCCAGCAGTGGCCGGGCAGGCCATGGACGTGCCGCTCAGCGTGGCGGTTGCGGTGGAGCTGCCCCAATAGGTGCTGAAGATGTTCGAGCCGGGAGCTGCGACATCAATGGCCGCGCCGAAGTTGGAGAAGCTGGACTTGGCATCGGCGCTGTCCGTTGAAGCGACAACGATGACATCGGCATAGTTGTCCGCGCCCAGATCGGAATTGGCATTGCCAGCGGCCCAACACCACAGGGTGTTGTGGGTGGAGCGCATGGTCGCGCCGGTGGTTTGGTTGCTTGCACTGTTGACGCCCGAGTAAGAAGTGCTGACCACGCGTGCGCCATTCTGAGCTGCCCACAGGGCGCCGGCCTGCAGAGCTGCCAAACTCGAGCCGCCGCCGGATGAGTTCGATACACGCACTGGCATGATCTTGTTGTTCCAGCTCATGCCTGCCATGATCGTCGAGTTGTTGCCCTTGGCGCCCACGATGCCTGCGCAGTGCGTGCCGTGGCCGTTGATGTCTTCGACCAGACCACCAGCCGTCTGTGCGACCGCTGTGCCGGTGGCCGAGTTGGCACCGGAGACAAGTAGGCCAACAAACTCGACATGGTCGGTGCGGATACCAGTGTCAGTCACCGCGACGATGTTGGTCGACAGGCCAGTCGTGATATTCCACGCGGGCTCAGTGTTGACGCGCTGATGGGCATACTGCGTGCCGTAGCTGGGGTCATTGGGCACGGCCAGCGGATACACCACGTAGTCAGGTTCGGCGTACTGGTACTCGCCGGTCGACATGAGGAAAGCCGTCATCGCGTTCTCTTCAACACCTGCAGGGAGTGTGATGAGGATGTGCTGTGTCTCTGGGACAAAGTTCCAGGTCAGGGGCGACAGGCGGGCGATGGCACGCTGGACCTGCGCATCGGCATCAATTTGAGTCATGCCGCGAGCCATGAGGTCTTCGCGTACGACAGGGCGCACGATCATCTTGCCCTGCAGTTCGGTCACCATGGGCACGTTTACCCAGCGAACGGTTGGCGCGCCCAGCTTGGCGATCAACTGGGCGTCACCGGGCTGAAGCCACAGCGAGCTGGAGAGGGCATTGGCCGTGCTGCGAACGTCAGCGGCCATGGACGTGGTGGCAAAGCAACCGGCCGCGGCAAGCAAAGCTGCGGCAGTGACATTCATTGAAGTCCTCATAACCGTTCATCCCTTTCTGAAAGACGCCAAACCGAAAGTGCTCCACGAGCATCGGACACGCGGGCAAAGTACCACAAACCAAGCGGCGATTTCAACGCAATCGCCACGCATTCTGACGCTACCACAAACAAACCCGCCCCAATCCGCACCTTCCCCAGTTCAACAACCACAATGGGTGATCCAGCGTCCCAATCTGCCGAATTTGGCAAAGGAACCAGCCGCGAACGCGACCAGAGACCTGCCTCCATCCGCAGGGAACGCCTGGAGAGTTCCCGATTGTCGTGCAGCTGAGAAACGAACAATGGGGAGGCATGTCACGCCGATTCCGATAAAGTTGCGGAGAAAACTCCTGTCGAATGTGTTTGCATCGCCAACCAAGACTTGCTATGCTGCATTGGTCAGGATAAATCAGCCCCCAACCCCAAGCCCACGGCGCGCCTTTTCGGTACGTCGTGGGCTTTATCGTTTGAGACATTGATTCAAAAAGTGTGAGGTTTTACCGGTGTTTTTTAGCGTTACGCAGCTTCCTTCTTGCCGTACGATGGTCACATGAAGGTCGGTCTCGCACTCGTTCTCATTGTTTGGTTGGCCGCGTCCGCTCTCGCGTTCCGTTACGCCAAAGCCCAGGGGCAGAACCTAGGGCCTTCCCCGGATTTACGAGGTGAAGTGCTCTACCAGATCATGCCAGCGACATGGCGGCAATCAGATCCGACCCAGAAGACGCCCGAGAACGCAGGGTTCGGCGACCTCAAAGGAATGACCGAGGGCCTTGGGTACGTCAAGGAAATGGGGTTCACCGGATACTGGCTCACACCGCCTTTCCCCTCTGCGGCTTATCACGGCTACCAGCATGATCGCGCAGATCGCATCAATCCGCGGCTCGGAACCGAAGAAGACTTTGTGAACCTGATTCGTGCGTCTCACGAAATGTCTCTGAAGGTGTATTGCGATCTGGTGGTGTACGGCATTTCCACTGAGAGTGAGTATTTCAAAGACGCTCACCTGAACCCGGAGAGCCCATATGCCTCGTGGCTGGCGTTCAAGGACAAAGAGAACAAGACCTATCAGGGATACACGTTCACCACATGGGACGGAAACAAGATGGGCATCTGCTGGTGGGACCTCCGCCAGCCCGAGCCGCGAGACCTGGTGATTGGCTGGAGCGCGAAATGGCTGGATCCAAACGGTGATGGTGACCCATCCGATGGATTGGATGGGTTCCGACTTGACCATGTGTGGAGCAAGTTCAATCCGCCGGGTGCCAAAACTCCCGATGGGTGGGGATACAACCTCGACACATTTTGGTTGCCATGGAAAGCGGCGCTCCGCAAAGTGAACCCCAAGATTGTGACGTTTGCCGAGCAAGCACGCTGGGAGACCACCGGAGCGGATCTGCTCGGGCCGTTCGACGCGGCGTTTACCAAACCCCTTGAGTTCGCGATGCGCGACGGTCTTCGTGACCAGCTTGCCGCACCGATCTATGCCAGCATGGATCGCACGTTGCAGGAACTGGGAGGGGAGATCTCGGCCGATGGTTTCAGGCCAAATATCAGCCCGTCGGGACGAACATTCCTGGGCATCATCGGTGATCATGATGTGGATCGTCTCGCCTCCTCACTGAATGTGGATCCTGAAACCGCGCCATTCCAGAATCTGGTGAAGGCACGGTGTGCCGCGGCACTTCACCTGCTGTCGCCGTTTCCACCGATCGTCTACGCCGGAGACGAAATCGCGATGTTGGGGAAGGCCGGACACTTTGGCACCGATGCGAACGACATTCCGCGTCGAGAACCCTTCAAGTGGTACGCCATAGCCGGACAATCCATGAGCGATTACTGGTCACGCAGTCCGGCGGCCAAGGCCGCGGCGTACTCCAAAGACAACGACGGGCGCAGTGTTCAGGAACAATTGGGTCGCGAGGGTTGGCCGATGGAGGCCTACCGGGAACTGATTCATGTCCGCCTCAGCAACCGCGCTTTGACCCATGGAGCGTACAAGCCGGTCACTGTTTCAGAACCTGGCACCTGGTGCTTTCTGCGTCGGAGTGAGGCCGCAACTGGCGCGGATGGTCAGGCCATTCCCGCGCAGCTTCTGCTCGTCGCCGTCAACATGGTCGGCAAGCCGTTGGACATCCGGGCGGACCTGTCGGATGTGGTGCAGGGAGATCACAATTACGACGTGTTGGCGATGGAATTGAGCAATTTCGCCAATCCCCTGCCTCCGTCGCGGCTGACCCCCGGAAACAAGTCTTCGTTCAGTATCTCGATCGCAGACTATGGAATCGGAATTTTTCGCATTCAACCGGCGGCAGACCCTGCCTCACCCTGATAGCGTTTGAACCAGTCATGGCTGAATCGCGAGCAGAACATCCCCTCACTCTTGAGCCGATTCTGGCCATGGGCATCACTCAGGCGATGGGGCCGGTCGTTATTCAGCCCGGTCGTCCGGTGACGCTGGGGCGCAGCGCTGAGGCAGACATCGTCCTCACCGATGACACACACACGCTCAGCCGCAAACACGCGGAGCTTTCACGTCGTGGTGATCGCTGGGTCGTGAGCGATCTGGCCAGCCGCCACGGTACGTTCCTCAATGGCGTGCGACTGGAGTCGGGCGACCACCAAGAGATCCGCTCCGGAGATTCGATTCGCTTCGGACCGTGGTCTTTCATCGCCAGAACCCACGTCGAAGAACCGGGCTCTCGCAACACCACCTCGATCCTCACCAGCATGGATTCCGGTGCGGATATGCGAGTCGAACAGATTCCCGAGCGGGAACTGGCGCTCCGCGCCCAAGCCAAGCTTGATCTGCTGCTGGAGAACGCCGCGGCGATCGCCAGCGCCGCCAGCGAACGATTGATGGCGGAAACGGTGCTCAGTGTTCTGGTTCGTGGCACCGGCTTTCCCCGCGCCGCATTCGTCAAGCCCAGCGGCAATGACCAGGTGGAACTCGTTGCTACGCTGGGCGGAGAGGCCGGCACACTCGGCTTTGCCCTTTCTCGCTCATTGCTTCGCGCTGCGGCGGAAGGGCGGGTTGTGCGGCTCGACGCCTCTGCCGCGAGCGCTCCCGATTATGGCCAGTCGATCATGTCGCTGGGCATTCACTCGGCACTGTGCGCGCCGGTGATGATCGGCGGAGCGCTGACCGCACTTATCTATTTGGATGCTCGCGGGCGCGAGCGTGATGTTCAACCGGATGCCGCCGCGTTCTGCTCTGCGGTGGCTCGCCTCGCCGGGCTTTCACTGTCGAATCTCAAGCGCGTTGAGCTGGAACAGCGGCAGAAAGTCGTCAGCATGGAGCTCCACGCAGCGCGCGAAGCTCAAAAGCTGATCATGCCTCCCCTGGCTCGCGAATTCGAGGTGGGAAGCGGCAAGTGCGTGCGATACGCCATGCACTCCCGTCCTGGGAGGTTGGTCTCTGGTGATCTTTTCGATGTCCTGCCCCTCCCCGGCGGCAAAGTGGGGGTGTTCCTGGGCGATGTCGCCGGCAAAGGTGCCGGAGCAGCAGTGCTCATGGCCGCAGCTCAATCTCACTTGCATGCTCTTCTGAAACAGTTCGATGAGCCGGGGCAAGTGGTGCAGCATCTGAACGAATATCTGTCGGATCGCGTCCAGTCGGGCAGCTTCGTCACGCTGTTTGCGGCGATCATCGACCCGCCTCGCGATGGTCGCTCAGGCATCCTGCGTTATGCAGATGCAGGACACGGCTATTGGCTCGTGCGACAGGGCTCTGCGCCGGCGACCAAACCAGAAGTCAGTGGCGGACCTCCTGTTGGAGTGTTGGGTTCATTCCCCTATCAAACCGAGGTGGTTGAATTGATTCCCGGCTCGCGTCTGGTGGTGTATTCCGATGGGGTGCACGAGCAGCGAACGACCGACGGCGACGAATTCGGCATGGCAAGAACCTTGGATGCGCTGCGCGATTCGCCGGATGCGCGGACGGACGTTGAGCGCCTGCTTTCAGCGCTGACGATCGCCGCAGGGCCCCAGCACGCCATGCCCAACACCGTCGGCGATGTTGCCTTTGCCGACGATGTCACGATCGCCAGCATCGAAATCGATTGAGAACTTCGATCACCAAATCCAGCGCATGCGGCCAAAATCCAGCATGGGAATATCGCCGCGACGACCGATGCCGGGGAGATAGACGAGCACCGCCTTACCGATCATCAAGCGCTGATCGACGATGCCAGGTTGATCCTTGAACTCATGTGCTACCCATGGTTGCGGAACATCCCAAAGGCGCCCGTCGGATGATGCAGGGCTGTTGTCGCCGCAGCAGAAGTACTCACCCGGGCCCAGCGTGAGTGTGCTCAGAGGATTCGTCGCCAGAGCAGGTTGTTCGCTTCGCGTGTGCACAGCGCCAGTTTCCTGGTTGTACGGCGAATAGATCGCCGCCTGATAGTGAATGTCGCGAGCCAGCGCCACGTGATACATCTCCAGCGCTGAACCGGAGAATTCAAACCATGCTTGAGAGCGGGTCATTCCCGCGGCCTGGTTCAGTGCGGTCAACTTGCCGCGTTGCCACACGCCCGCCTTGACCGAATCCATGCCGACCACGCTTTGCAGGCGTTCATCGGGCGTCCAGTCATATGTCGCGTAGGCGATCCGTGAACCGGCAACATAAAGCGACAGGGCCTGATCGGCATGCCAGAACTCCACGGGGGTGGCTAACCCGACCTCAAGCGATGTATTGGCGGTTGCCAATGACGTCCATGCCCCGTCAGCACCCTTTCGCATCTCGATGGTGGCCGTGGTGCCTTCGATTCTGGCTCGGAATTGATGTCCGCGTGCATCAATGACTGCCGCGACTTTCAAACCCGCTGCTTCGGGCTTGATATTGGCCGAAATCCGGATATCCGAAACCGGGTACACCATCGCGTACATCGAGCCGCGGCGGAAGTAGTCGTCGGCGCTGGGGCGTGGTCCGAAGAAAGATGCGTACAGCTCGTTTCTCTCGACAAACTGGGGGATCTGGTTATATGGGTAAGTATCGACGATCGGCAGGCGATTGTGATCCCACGTCAGCCTCGTGGTGTCAGTTGATGTGTAGCGATACACCGTTTTGCGGCTCATGTCCCAACTACTGTTGCTTGCCAGCCATGGTGATTGAAAGGTGGCGCGATTGATGGTGTTGGTGGTGCTGGGAATTGGTGTATACGCGCTGTCAAAGAGCAACTGCCACACGGCTCGCTGAACGATCTCGGGTTTGCGTTGAATCTTAAACGAGTTTCCCGTCCAGCTCTGATCGCTCGGACCACCGCCAGTAGCAGGGCGGGTGAAGACGTCGCCGTCAACCAGCGCGACATCCTCTCCGGGCAGGCCGAGGAGTCGCTTGATGAAATTCTGATCAGGACGCAGCGGATTCTTGAACACCACCACGTCAAATCTGCTGGGCTCGAAGATCTTGTCCAGATATTTGAGCACAAAGATGCGATCGCCAGCGTTTGGACGAACGCCGGTCAGTCCGGTGCTGCCGCCCATCACGTCGCGGGACATCGGGTCGTTGACCACCACCGGGCGTTTGGAATGACCCTGCTGGGCATAAGGAGTCTGGTTGTCTTTCTGCACATCCCACGGCCCAACCGGCCAGTTGTACCCGGTTTCAGGATTCTGGAAGCGCATGTGGGCACCCATCAGCGTGGGGGCCATTGATCCCGTGGGGATCATGAACGCTTCCACGACAAAGCCGCGAAAGACAAACGCAAAGACGAACGAGATCGTGAGGGAAAGGATGGTTTCTTTCACGCTGGATCCAGTGTCTTGGGGGTCAGGAGGGGCTGCCGACATGTTCCCATGGTAGATCGGCAAAGTCGTGCTCCGAACCCTCGAAACTGGCCCACCCCCATCCCGAATGATCTGCCATGAGCAGATACATCGTGCGTGAAAAGATCTTTGCCCTGGGTGATGATTTCTCGGTTCAGGATTCCGACGGCCGGGATGTTCTCTTTGTCGACGGAAAGGTCTTCACCATTCGCGACGCCCTGGATGTGCGTGATGCGGATGGCAATACCGTGGCCACCATCCGTCGCCGCCTGCTCAGCATTGGGACCACCTACGAGATCGAGTGCGGCGGGCACATCACCACGGTGCACAAGCACCTCTTCACGCTCTTTCGCTGCCGCTTTTCCATTGACGTCCCCGGCCCCGATGATCTAGAGGCCAAGGGGAGTCTCTTTGATTACGAGTACACGATATCTGGCTCCAACGGACCGGTGGCGACAATTTCTAAGGCCATCATCGCCTTGACGGACCACTACGCCATCGACATCGCAGACGATCAGGATGATGTCCTGCTCATCTGTTGCTGCCTGGTCATCGATCGCTGTTGCCACGAATCCAAAAAGTGATCAGCAAAAAGTGATCAAATAGTCTGAATCATGTCCTTGGCTTCATAGCGCACCTTGGCCAGGGGAGCCAGCCAATCGTCCGCAGCGCGATACCCGGCGGTCGCCACGACTGTCGCGTTGTATCCAAGCGCTGGGAGGCCGAGAATTTCATCGTACTGCTTGGCATCAAACCCTTCCATCGGACACGCGTCGATGCCAAGCTGCGCTGCTGAGTAGAGGAAGAAGCCCAGCGCGATGTAGACCTGGCTGCGGGTGTAGGTGTCCATGCTTCCCCCCGGCAATCCCGAAGGGTTATTGACGCTACCCAGCATCATCTGCCGGTAATCCTCCAGCAACGATGCCGGGGCCTGCCGCACCGCCATGATCCGCTGCACATACCGATCCACATCCGTCGCCGTTACTTCCGTCTTACGCGCGAGCACGACCAAGTGCGAGGCGTCGGTGATCTGGCTCTGGTTCCAACTCGCAGGCCGCAGTTTGGCCCGCACCGCGGCATCCTTGATCACAAAGAACTTCCACGGTTGCAACCCATACGACGACGGAGCCAACACCAACGTCTCTTCCAACGCCTTCCACGTCGCATCCGGAATCTTCCTGGTCGCATCAAACTTCTTCACGGCATAACGCCACTTCAGATTCTCGAGCAGGGTTGTCGCTTCCACAGTCTTCATATTCAAGATCCTCAAGGGGGTGGCCCCAGTTTACCCGGTCGCATTCTTGAGCGCGAGTGGGGCGTCGACGATACTTCGTTCAGTACTGATCTTGGATGCACTGGCCGTCGCTATGGTTTCGCCCGTGAGCGCCCCGTCAACCACATCTTCAAGGTCTGATCAGACGGCCGTAGCTCCCAAGCTCATCCTTTCCGGCACCTTGCTCGCCTGCCGCGTGCCGCACGCGTTCACCACCCGCCAGGGTGGAGTCTCCGGTGGCATCTTTTCATCTCTGAATTTCGGAAACCCGGGCGATCTGCCGACTGACCAACGAGATCCTTCAACAAACATTCGAACCAACATCGTGGCAGTCGCCCGCGAATTGAATTCTGCCAATCGCCGCGTCGTCGAGGTCCACCAAGTCCACGGTGCCGCGGTGCACATCGTCCGATCCGGCCAACCCGACCATCCGACCCCTCTGGATACCAAGGCCGATGCCCTCGTCACCGACGATCCCTCGCGGCTCATCGCCGTACGCGTCGCCGATTGCACGCCCGTTCTGCTCACCTCCGCCGATGGTCGCGTCGTTGGTGCCGTCCATGCCGGTTGGCGAGGCGTGATCGCGGGAGCGCTTCCCTCCACGATCAAGATCATGCAATCGCTGGGTGCCCGCGATCTTCACATCGCCATCGGTCCATGCATTTCCGCGGCACACTTTGAGGTCGGTCCCGATGTCGCCGCTGAGTTCGTCAGGGTTTTTGGACCTGGCAACACATTCCTCTCACCACATCCCACAACACCCGGCAAGTCGATTGTCGATCTGAAGGCCTCGCTTGGTGCGCAGGCCCGCGAGTTGGGTGCAACGGCGATTGACATTCTCCCACATTGCACGGTGTCCAGCCCCGAACTTTTCTTTTCCCATCGCCGCGATGCCGGGCGAACCGGACGGATGATGGCCATCATCGGTCCACGATCAGTGCCATGAGCGTCAAAACTCAATCCATACCCACGATCTCAATCCAGGTCGCACGCCGCGATTTTCTCGCCAGGCACTTGTTCAACACTGATCCAGCGGTTTCCTGTTCCCCCGCACGCACACTCAAGCTGGTCCGCGCTTTGGGCTTTGTCCAGCTCGACTCAATTACTGCTGTCGAACGCGCTCACCACCATATCCTCTGGGCTCGTAATCACGGATACCAGCCACGATTTCTCGACGCCCTTCAATCGCGAGGCGATCTCTTCGAACACTTCACCCACGATGCATCTCTCATCCCGATTGAGCATTTTACGCACTGGAAACATCGATTCGACCGTGTCGTCTGGTCCAAGTGGATCAAGTCCCGCCTGGGCCCCGATGGTCACGCCGTGATTGATCTGGTCCGAGCTCGCATCAATGCTGAAGGCCCTTTATTGGCATCAGATTTTGAAGATCCCTCCGCGCGGCGCGGCACATGGTGGGAATGGAAACCCGCAAAGGCCGCACTCGAACTCCTCTGGCGCAGTGGCGAACTCACGGTCCCGCGTCGAGTGAACTTTCATAAGGTCTACGACTTCACATCACGCATTCATCCCCAATGGCACCAAGCCACCGCTCCCGTCATCGACGAACACATCCACTGGGCATGCGACTCTGCCATGTCGCGGCTTGGTATCGCCACACCCACCGAAATCGCTCGCTTCTGGAATGCCATCAGCATCGCCCAGGCCCGTCAGTGGTGCATCACCGCCGCCAAGAGGGGCGAGATTGTCGCCGTGCATGTCGAAACTGCGGACGGCCAAACTCGCCCGTCGTTCGCACTCCCCGAGATCGTGAAGACCAAACGCCACCGTGCTCCGCCGCCAGATATCACGCGCATCCTCAGCCCTTTTGATCCCATCATCCGCGATCGAGCCCGCGCCCAACGTCTCTTTGGCTTTGACTATCGCTTTGAAGCGTTCACACCCGCCGCCAAACGCAAGTACGGCTATTTCGTGCTTCCTGTCCTGCGTGGCGAGCATCTCATCGCTCGCATCGACCCCGATCTGGATCGCAGTGCCGGAACGTTCAAGGTGCGAGCGATCTGGTATGAGCCGGGACGCGGCGGCCGCGCAGATCAGAAATCTCTCCAGCAGGCGATCGAGGCCTTCGCTCAATTCAATAATGCTTCGCCGATTCAGTGAGCGAAATCAAATTTCCGAGCTCATTTGTTACCCGCCAACCTTCTCACCGTCACATCAAAGTTCCGCACCATGCTCGCGTGAATGCCATAAATGAACGCGGCATACGCCGGCGCCGCGAGCAGGCATCCGATTACCAGTGCCGTGCGTGCACTCGCCCCGCCAGAGTTGTTGTACGTGCTCAACATCATGTCCGACGGGTGCACGATCGCAAACAGCGTTGCAGCAGGTGACAATCCCGCCATCGCTGGTCCGGCAACCGGAACGTCCGACGCGGCGTTCCACGCGCACAAACCCAGAATTCCTGCCGCGATTCCCACTGCGCCAAAGGTCGCAACCACCGAACCCAGCGTTCCCTTGCTTTTCAAGCTGAATTGCAATCCCACCATCACGCAGAACGCGACAAACGGAATCACCGCCAGCGGCGCGATGAATCCCCCCTCGGGCAGCACCACCGGCAACTCCACTTTGTTCTGTAGCACCGTGCTCGCCACCATCACGCCCCCATCCCGCCCCAAACCACCCACAAGTGTGTAGATCGATGCCAGAAGCAGCGTCCCTAATGGCACAGCCAGCATCGGCAGAAGATACGCCACCAGCCCTCGCAACTTACCCGTCAAATACTGGCTCGGCGTGATCGGCGTCGTCAGCAGAAGATCCAATGTTCCATCTTCTCTCTCGCGGCTGATCGCCGTTGCCGACATATTCACAGCCACCAGCACGATCACACCCAGCTCACTCATCACCACGGTGATCAGCGCCAATTGGAATCCGGCGGAATCCAGGGTTCCGATGTGAAACATCACGATCAGGCCCAATCCCAGCAAACCACCCAGTCCGATGAATGACCACCGCGCCACGATTCTGCCCAGCGTTGCGTTTCGTGCCGCCGCCTCGCGCCACGCAATCGGATTGGTCCACACGCCCCGCGGTGCCCGATGCTCAGCATCTTGTGCAGGCATACCCAGCAACTTGCGATACCACGGCATGCCGCTGGATTCGCTACCCGCTTGCAGCAATCCACCCAGACGAACAGTGATGGTTGAAGCCACCATCAGAATCGCGCTCAACAGCAGACTCACCGCACAGAATGTCGTCACCGGGCTCTCAAGAAACCATGCCGCAAGCCCGACCTGACTTCCTTCGGGTGCCCTTGCATATGTAGTTGGATTCAGCAAGGCCCTCAGGCACAGAAACGGATTCAGTGCCGTAAACCACGTCACGCTCGCCTGTGCCCGCTGAGCGTTGATCCACACATCCAGTCCGATAGTGATCGCAAGGTACGTCACCACCGCGATGTAGAACGTGAACACCGCGCGCCGACCCACCAATCGCGACACCGACAGCGCGATCGCGACGCTTCCTACGAAAATCGCCGCGCTCGCGGCAATCGCATAGCTTGCAAAAATCGATTGGCCCGGAACCCCTCCGAAATACTGCGTGATCGCAAACAAAGGCAAACTGGCCAGCAGCAAGGCCAGGATGAACAGAAGCCGCCCGAACAAATTGCCCAGCACGATCTCCGCAGCAGTCAGTGGAGTCGTCAGCAGAATGTCCCAGTTTC
The DNA here is from genome assembly GCA_964441555.1 of uncultured Phycisphaeraceae bacterium. Taxonomy (GTDB): domain Bacteria; phylum Planctomycetota; class Phycisphaerae; order Phycisphaerales; family UBA1924; genus F1-120-MAGs238. The sequence goes on from CAYTYD010000058.1 coordinate 12,950, forward strand.
TCGGATTGGCCTCTTGCGCAATCGCGCCCGCCATGAACACTGGCGCCAACAAAGCGATCAAAGCCACTTGCAGATATGCAGTCCACGTGAACGCCGTGGCCCCGGCAGCTGCCAGCGTGCGGTAATCCAGCGATCCCTGCGAGCTCGTAGTCGAATACAACAGGCGCCACAGCAACACCAAGATCAGCGCTGCGACATACGCCGCGCGAAGGTAAAAGTGCTTTGTTCGGCGTGAGCCGTTCTGCACAAGCCGCTGCGCGATCGGGTTCATCGGACCAAGTCGCATCAACCATCTGAGAATCACAGGCATGCGGTCGATGGTACTGGTGAGTCTGCTGGTGCGTTCTGTCGATTGGGTTCGGCGCGGATCGGGTGTAAAATTCTTTTATCAGACCTAGGTGCAATCGCTGGTTAATTTGGGTAACTGTCTCAATCGCACCCCCGTTCGGGGAGGAGACAAGTCTGTTGTTATAGGACTATTCCATAGCGGGGCCTGAATTAGGGAAACTACTGGTTGCACTTTTCAAAATACTTCTCCAAATCCGCGCCTGACCTCTTGCGTTGTGTGAAGGAAGAGTGTTTAATACTTCACATCTGAGGGACTTTCCCTTGGGAAGGCTTGTGGTTTTGTGCTGTTCCGCCCGGCGACGTATCGCCGGTAAGCACAAAACTTCGAGATACAGAGAGAGAGCCGCGGCACTCCGTGTGAGGTGGCGCGGAAAATTGGGAGGAGAGATAGAGATGAAGAACGTTCTTATTGCAACCGCTGGCCTCTTGCTGGCTTCTACGGCTCTGGCTCAGAGCGGCTCGGGTGGCACGGTCACCCAGGGCTTCAGCAGCTTCACCCTCGGTGATGTTGGCACTGGCGCCTCGGATCAGCCCTTGGCTGACTTCAGCGTCGGTGGCCCCGGCAATCCCGACCACCTCTTCCAGAATTGGTGGTGGTTCCGTGTTCAGGGCGATTCCAACGAAACCGCCTTCAACAACGCCAGCAACTGGTCGTACAGCGGCAACACCGCTCGCCTCGAGTTCAGCACTGCGAACTTCGATGCCGTTGTTCAGTACAGCGTCACCAGCATCCGCAACGGCCTCGGTGTGTTGACCACCACTTGCACGGTCTTTAACACCTCGGCTGACCCCCTCACCCTCAACCTCTTCAACTACGCTGATCTTGATATGAACGCGTCGGCTGGCAACGACTCTGCCGATCTGAACGGCGTGAACATCATCCGCGTCACCGACGGTGGCAACACCGGCTGGCGCGCCAACTACGAAGGCACCGACGCTTATCAGGTTGCTTCGTTCGCTGGTATCCGCGGCATCCTCAACGACCCCAACGCCGACGACCTCAACAACACCGGCCTTCCCTTCGGCCCTGGCGATTGGACCGGCGCTTTCCAGTGGTCATTCTCCATCGGCTCGCTCTCGGCTGCCACTGCTTCGGCCACCATCACCATCATCCCCACCCCGGGCGCCCTCGCTCTGGCTGGCATCGGTGGCTTCGTCGCTGCTCGCCGCCGCCGCTAATTCCTAGAACTCCTCACGAGTTCAACTTGATTCCCAACAGCCGCCCGGTCGACCCCCGGGCGGTTGTGTTTTTGGGATTTCGCTGCAGTTATAGGACTATTTCGAGCTCTTGCGGAGGACAATTTGGTCCGCCTGGCGCGAATTTGTTGGCATAAACCGATCCATGATGCACACTTGACAGGGGGAAGGTGTCGCTGCACGCCTTCTCCACTCCCAAGGAATCTCCTTGGGTGCTGGT
>CAYTYD010000059.1:0-14639 GCA_964441555.1 uncultured Phycisphaeraceae bacterium
CACATCCACGAGCGCACCCTGCTTTGACAACTCTACAACCTTTCGATACTGCTCGCGAAAGAAACTCGTGTACCCGATCTGCCACCGTGCCACCTGTCCTGGATTCTTCTTCGCCGCGTCTTTCCACGCCGTCAAAATCGTCTTGATGTTCTTCTCATCAAAAGGCAGCACAGTTCCATCTTCCAAGGTCGTTGTCGGCCATGCAAAAAACGCCGCCTCCATCTCCGCCCGCACCTGGCTGGGAAATCCCGAATCCTTCCGCGCCGCTAACAGAGCTTTCCATGCTTCATTCTGCTCACGCATCACATCCACTGCAAACGCCGCCATCATCGGCGCGATCGCATCGCGCCATCCCTTCGGCAGGTTCTGGCTCGCAATCGCGTATGGATCCACCTGATCCGTCATGTACTTTCCATACATGGAGTAGAACTCGCGGCGGATCGGCAGTCGCCGCAGGTTGCTCACCTCCGGCCCCAGTCGCACACTCTTTCCTCCCACTGTCACCGTCGGGTTTCCCCCGCCGCGCGGATCGCGCTGACTGGGCAGATTCCACAGCGCTTGCCCCTCATCCGAAAGGCAATACGCCACAAATTGCCGCGCCAATTCCGGCTCTGGCCCACCTCGCAAGACCGACACCGGATCCGCATCTATATATACAGCGCCCTTGGGGTCCACATACCCCACCCGCGCTGTCGCCGGGTCCTGCCCCGGCAGTGAAATCTGTTCCGCCTGATTCCGGCCGTAGAAATCAATCGCCAATCCGGCGATCGCCTCCCCCTGCCCCACATCAATCGGTGGCTTGGTCGATGAGTTCGTGAAGTACCGCGTGTTCGCCGTCATCTCCCGCAGCACCCGCCATCCCTTCTCCCATCCATATACCGACAAAATTGCATCAAACGTCGTCGCAATCGAACCCGACTGCCGCGGATCGGCCAGCGCCACCAATCCGTACATCTCCGGCTTGGTCAGGTCTTCAAATCCCGTCGGATCGGCCAAACCTCGCGCCTTGCACATGTCGCGGTTGTACACAATGCCAAACGAGGAGAGCGCTGTGCCGATCCAGTACTGCTCCGGCTCATACAGCGTCTGCGCGCCGATCTTATTTTCGCCAAACCACTGCACCATCTGCTTGGGGTCGATCCCAGCCGGAACACTCATCGTCATGTTCACATCGCGTTCACCCGATGGGGTTGCCAGTTTCACCGCCACCCCACGCTTCAATCGCCCGTGGTCGTAGCTACCACCCCCCAGCATCAGATCGATGGGGATCACTCCCGGCTTGCAGCTTCCATCAGGCGCGATGTCTCCGTTCTTGATCGCCGCCGTGTATTGCGCCTGCAGCGTCTTGATAATCTCGCTGGTCCCCCCCGGAATGTTCCACACGATGCGCACGCGCTTCCCGGTCGTCCGCTCCATCCAATCAGCAAACCCACGAGCAAACTCATCACGAATCTGCTGCACATGAGGAGTAATGATCACCAGTGTCCGTTCGTCCCCCGCCGAAGCGGTCTTCTCCGCTCGGGGCTTGGCCAGAAACGGCACACCCAGAATCACGACAAATGCCAACGCGATCAACGCCTTGAAGGGGCTCATGCCCGAGGGTATGGACCACAATGTCAGGAGTACGCTCCACCATGCAACGTGTACCTTCCGCCATCATCACCGGAGCCGGTTCCGGTATCGGTCGCGCCATTGCTCTCGATCTCTGTCGCGCCGGTTACTCCCTCACCCTCGCGGGTCGACGCGCCGAAGCCCTCGACACCACAAAATCGCTTTGCCCCCCTACTTCCATCATCCGCTGCGTCTCGTGCGACCTGTCCAATCCATCCGCCGCCGAATCACTCGTCGATGATCACGTCCTGCATTTTGGAAGCTTGGATGTGCTGGTCAACAACGCCGGAGTAGGCACAGTGCGCCCACTCGGCCAGATCACCCGCGACGACATCGCTGCCGCGCTCAACACCAACGCCCTTGCCGCGGCGTGTGCCACCGCCCGCTCGTGGCCCACCTGGGTTGCGCAGCGTGGCGGTTGCCTGATCAACATCGCCAGTATGGCCGTCTTTGATCCCTTCCCAGGGTTTTTCGCCTACGCCGCGTCCAAAGCGGCACTGGCCATGATGGCCGTCAGCGCCGCCAAGGAAGGTGCCGTTTACAACGTACGCGCCTTTGCCATCTGTCCCGGTGCGGTCGAGACTGACATGCTGCGCGCGAGTTTCACTGATGAAGTTATTCCCCCTGATGCCTGCCTCTTGCCAGCCGACGTTTCTCGCGTCGTCATGCAATGCGTCAAGGGTGAACGAGATGTTGACAACGGCCGCGCCATTCCCCTGCTCTCGGCTGCCGCTCAACCCTGGCTCGATGAACATCGCCGGCATCCCGGACTGTGGTTGCGTTAGAGATTCAGTAGTACGAATCGGGAGCAGGCACTCGTGGTCCACGCGGCTCGGCATCGTTTGGCTTCACCTTCGTCCCCTGCTGCACCAGGTTTTTTGCAAATGCCAGCGCCTGTTCTTTGCTGCTGTTGTGTGTGGGCCGCACACCCGTCAACTTGATGAAGTCCTTGTTGGGACCAACATAGTCAAATCGCGGAATTCGTGCGATCCACTCCTCGGCACCCGGCACGTTCAGATCGATCTCTCTTGCCAGCGTGGGTCGTTTGGCGGTCGTCTCACCCACGATCGGCGCGCCCGTCGCTGCCAGAGAGTGGGCCAGCATCTCCGCTGTACTTGCCGTCCGGCTGGACACCACCACCGCGATCGGCCCGGCAAACGCCTTGGATTCCGGCTCTGCGATCAGAGCCAGGGGTTGCCCGGCACTTGCGGCGGTGCGCTGTGCCGCTTTGTCCAAAGCCGCATCAAGTTCCTTGGCTTTCTCCAACGAGGAAATCGTGTACGACCTGACCTTGCCGGGAATCTCGCTGGGTGCGATTTCCTTGGGATACAGCATTCCAAGCTCCGTCGGCTCACTCCGCACCCACGAGGCCATGCGAAACGCGGCAGACTCAAACCCGGTGCAATTGGAAAGATCGAGGACGATCCCCTTGGGCCTGGTGGCCAGCGCTTCCTTCATCAGGTTGTCCACCTGTTCCGGATCGATGAACGCCGTCACCTCCACCGTGACGATACCTGTGGCGTCATCGCGCGTGAACTTCAACGGCTGCTGTTCACCCTGCGTGCGGGCAAACAACTTTCTCTCCGCTTCGCGATCCACACGCCGGAAGATCGCCGGCATGGGAAACTCTTTCTGATCTCGCCACGCCAGAACCAATGCAAAGACGAATTCAATATCGTCTTTGGCCTTTGCCGCCGCCGCGCGCAGGGTGCTCAGGTATTTCGAGAACGCCTGAGAGTCAGCACCCTCCTTCAGTCCACTCACATCTGCATACTCGCGGCCATATGCATCAACCATCGCCGTGTAATCTGGATGGGCGAACGGCTGCAGCGTTTGCTCTTCTGTCAGTTTGCGCACTTCCATCACCATGATGGTGCCGCTGTTTTCGATACTGATCTCCACCGGTCGATCCGGCCCGTAGTAGGCAGTTGTGGCTTGCAAAGAAGCCAGTGTCGAGGGACCGATCTTGCCCTTTCCTGGCTGCGTTCCGAGCGGGGTCTCCGATTCCCAATACAGCAGCATGCCGCTGGGAAAGATGAACGGCATCATCACCGGACCAAGTGCGCCGGGCATGCCACCGATCAGATTCCACGCAACTCCCGGCGTGGTGTTGGCCTTAAAGCGTGCGGTGGGTTGCACGTTTGCGGCAGTTTGAACGTTTGTCGGCAGTGTTTCGGCCTTCATCCTCGCTCGCAGGGGGCCAAAGAACCGCGCAGAGATCGCGACTTCGTACTCACCATCCAAGGGTTGCGCATCGAGTGTCATCGCGCGTTGGCGTGATTCGGCGTTTGGCCGCGCAGGGGTCGCACACCCCCCCACCACCATGCACAGCGCGGCAGCCATCGCCGCCACGGAAACCAAACCACAGCAAGAACGAGCAGATCCAATCGCACGCATGGCGAAACCTTAGTCACTGCTGATCCGGCAATACTCGCAAGATTCGCAAACGGGGGACATCCCGCACGCCGCAGCTGGCCAACCATTCACCATGGCATCAACCTATCTCGTCACTGGCGCCAATCGTGGTATCGGTCTGGAATTCGCCAAGCAGCTTCGGGCTCGAGGCGACACGGTGATCGCCACCTGCCGCGAGGTGGAGAGGGCGATTGAACTCAAGGACACCGGCGCAGAGATACATGCGCTGGATGTGGCGAGCGAAGCATCGATCGCGGAGTTTGCCAAAGCTCTGGGCGATCGCGGCATCGATGTGCTGATCAACAACGCCGGCGTGAGCTCAACGAGCAAATCACTGGCCGACTGCACGCAGGAAGAGTTGGCCAGGGTTCTGCTGATCAATTCGATCGCGCCGATGCTGGTGACCAAGGCGCTGCTGCCGGGACTGAAACGCGGCACACGCAAACAGGTGGTGCACATCAGCAGCCAGCTGGGCAGCATCGCCAACAACACCGGTGGATCGAGTTACGGATATCGCGCGAGCAAAGCGGCCTTGAATCAATTCAATCGTTCACTCTCGGCGGAGCTTGCGCCGCTGGGCTTTCACACGTTGTGCATGCACCCTGGGTGGGTGCGGACGGACATGGGCGGACCGAACGCGACGCTGAGCACGGAAGAGAGTGTGAAATCCATGCTGAGTGTGGTTGACAAGGGACGCGATGTGGCATCGGGATCGTTTCTGAACTTTGATGGCAAACCACTTCCCTGGTAACGAGTCGGAGTTGCGATGAAGGTCGGCATCGTTTTCAACAGCAAGAGTGGACGAGGCCGAGCGGCGGCTTTGATTCCGCCGCTGATGGATGCGCTGCATGAGGATGGCCACGATCTCACAGTCGCGGATGTCGCCGCGAGCGTCGATGCCAGCAGAATCGCGGCAGATGGTGCAGGTGCGCTTCTGGTTGCAGGGGGCGATGGGTCTGTACATCACTCACTGCATGCGGCGAGTGAATGCAGCGCTGCGCTTTATCACATTCCAATGGGAACGGAGAACCTGTTTGCCCGGCAATTCGGCATGCGTCGGGATATTGACAGCATTCGTCGCTCGCTGCAATTGGGGCGCACGCAAAGCATAGATTTAGGCCGAACCGAGCGTGGTGGATCACAGCATGACTTTGCGATCATGTTGAGCATGGGAGTCGATGCGTCGATCATCCATCGATTGAACACAGAACGCCGCGGACCGATCTCGCATTGGTCATACAGCAAGCCGATCATCCGTGAAATGCTCCGACCTGCGCTGCGGCCGTTGACGATTCATGCCGATGGCAAATCTATCGTGAGGAATGAAGTCGGCATGCTGGTGATCGCCAACAGTCGGCAGTACGCGGTACGTCTGGACCCGGCGACCAAAGCGTGCATGCAGGATGGCAAGCTGGATGTGGTCTTTTTTCCGGCAGAGACGATGCTGGGTGCGCTGCGCTGGTATGCGGCGAGCTGGCTGCGCGATCACCTGGATGACCCGGGTGTGCGCTATGTGCAAGCACAGCAGATTGAAGTTGAAGCAGGAAACGCTCCAAGCCAGATGGATGGCGAGGCGTGGCACATGGAAACAGGCATGGTGAGTGTGCTGGCCGCACCACAGCGGCTCAGGGTTTTGCTGCCAGCGGTGTGATTGCTCTCGCAGCGTTTACTTGCTGTTTTTCTTCTCTTCCTTCTTGAGTTCCTTCTTCTCTTCGCGCTTCTTCTGCTGCTCTTTGATTTTGTCGTTCTTGATGCGGCGCTGCACCTGATCCTGCACGCCGGGGAGCATCTTCTGCTCGGATTCCTTGGCCATCAACTCTTTGAGCTTGGCCTCTGCCACCGGCTTCTGTGCATCTGTCATCACGGCCCATACGGCGGCGTGGGCATCCTCAGACTTGGGAAAGTTCTTGCGAATCTCAGCGAGATGCTGGATTGCGGCGGCCTTGGCACCGGCAACTTTCTCGCCCATCGCCTCATCGTGCATCATGCCGTCGTTGCCATCTTCTGCGGGCTTTTTTGCAGCGTCCGGTTTCTTGGCATCTTTCTTGCGCAAGTCTTCGGCAGAGTTGCGAACCTTCTCGATGGCCTGGCGGATGCCGCGTTCGCTGGAAAGATCGGCGTTCTTCACACCGGCATCGGCGAGAAGCTTGCCGATAGTCTCTTTGTTTTTGGTGAGGTAGTCGCGACGCTGAGTCTGGAGTTTCTGCTCCTGCTCGCGGACGGTCTTCATCTGCTCATCGGTGAGGCGGAGTGACGCTTCGACCGAGGTACTGCGCATGTATTCGATGGTCTCCTTGAAGACCTTGTCAGAGATCATGCGGTTCTCGTACCTGAGTTTGGATTCGGTATTGGTGAATGACTTGGACTCACCGGGAACACCGGTGTCATTCACCTTTGGGCCGGAGAGGGGATTGGGATCATCGAGCCGCGCGGATGCTGAGAAACATGTGCCAGCAACGAGAACGAGAAGTGCAAGCGTGCGATTGCGAGCCATGGTCCTTACTCCCTTTGAACCGACTCGCGATTTGATCGCGATCGGGTCGGCTGTCGATCCATCAACATACGGCAATCCCACCGTCCTGAATCGGCGAGTTTGACTCTGATCGAGTAGAACGCGGCAGGTTCCCACGGGATTGCACGCCGGAGTGTAGAAAGCGGAGTAGTTATAGGTCCTTGCGACGTTGAGTCAGTCCTCAATTCCGCCTCTGGGAAACTCGATTCCGTATTGGGAGTATTCATGAATCCAACCTCCATGGGTGCCAAAGCCAATGAAGTCGCCGTGCCAACCGTCAGACATCCGTTTCAGATCGAGTGCCAATCCATCGTCGTGTTTGTAGAGGAGCTGATACCGATCATCACTCCACAGAGAGCACAAAAGGCCACCAATCGCCTCATCCACTGCACTTCGGCCGATCTCGTACGCCGCGAGTTGAACCGATTCCGGTAGAGATCGAAACAGATCGCGATGGGGGCATTTGGCGTTGCGGCCTTGAACCTCTTGACTTAACCAATACAAGGCATGGTCCCGATTGCGAACCACGTCTTGAGCAAATTCAGTCTGTGCATCAGCGTTTCCGTGTGCCATCGCAACTCTTCCTTGAATCTGAAATACCATGTATGTCTACTCAATCAATTGCACTATTAGTAATGAGATGGGTAAGCAACACATCTGTGCCGCTAGACATGACTCTCCCAATATTTGTCACCCTGCGCCACTGCCAATCGAGTCAAGAACTCTCCAAAATCACGTGCCACAATCGGCCAGTCATTTCGAACATCGAGGGGCGTTGCGATGGTGACAACACCACAATCTGGCGAAGCCGGATTGCATGCGATCAAGACTAAGTCGGAGTCGCCGCAGAATCTTGCGAGTACCAAGTCTGTATCGAGAAAGTCCTTCGGTCTTGCAGACCTTTGCCGTGACGTTTCAAGAACTGCATGCGAAGGCGCTAGCACCTCGATGCCCCATTGTCCGTATTGGTTGTCTTTGAACAACCAAGCCTGCTTGGCGATCTGCCAAAATTGGACGACATCTTTGGGCAGGCTCAAGGGAAAGGCGGAGAGCCCTTCCGCTGGCTCAAAATCAAACCTGCAATTCAACAGCACTGGGCATTTCTCTCCGCGGTGAATTGCTTCACGTGGATCTGCCCATTCTGCCCTAAGCAAGTCAATCGCTTGCCGAACGTCGTTCATTACTCACCAACACTCCTTACACGCGAAGTCGTCGATGTTCTCAAGTTCCGAGACGCACGATCTCTCCGACTCCGATTGTCTTGCCTTCCCAGATCGTTACTTGGGTCGCTGCCGAGAGCTTTGGCAGCACAAGTTCAGGACGCAAGAACTTGATCGGAATCTCATATGTACCCCCCGGCTCTACGTTTGATCTTCAACGAGAAACCGGCAGTCGAAGGTGTCATCGTTCACGAGAAGCGGGCATCCATACTCCCCTCTGGTAATTACTAGTGGGCCTTGGCGCCCTCCCTCAGATGTCGTCTTGAGTCGAATCTTGATTACAGCGTCCGGCTTCATGTGATTACTTTCAGCAGACACGGATGAATCAAGCCCTCCCCACCCTCCCCGAGTGCAAAAAGTACTCCATCAAATCACTGCCATCGGCGATGCGGACATCGCTGGAGAGTGCCGCGGCTTCGGTGAAGGGGCGTTCAACGAGTGAGCGGACCCAAGAACCGGCCATGAGGAACGGGACGGGGGTCGCATCGTGCTTGCGCGTGCTGACGAGGGTGTAGTGATCGGGGAGCATGAGAAGTCGCCAGCCCTGCGCTGTGGGATCCTTTTCGGGGTCACCAAAGGTGCGAAGCTTTTCGACGATGGGACCGACGATGTGACGGTCGATCGCTTCCAAGGCCGCGACCTTGGTTTTCCAATCGCCTTGGTGAGATGATTCATCGGGGGCTTCGATGTGGCAGCAGACGATGTCGTACTCATCGATGGCCGCGACGGCAGCGCGGCCCTGGCCTTCGTAGTCATTGTCGTGATAACTGGTGAGACCGGGAACGGGAAGGCGGTCCCAGCCGATGTACGCCGCGATACCGGCCAGCAAGTCCACTGCAGTAATCATCGCGCCGCGCAGGCCGTAGACCTCCTGAAAAGTCGGCATGGCGGGGCGTGTCCCTTGCCCCCAGATCCAAGCCATGTTGGCGGGGCGCAGGCCCTGTTCACAGCGTGACAAGTTGACTTCATGCGTTGGCAGGAACTCGCGGCTCAATTGCATCAAGCGATTCAGAAGCGCGGCACCAGCGCCATCGCCACCGGAAGGGACCGATTTGGCCCAGGGCTGGCGGGGGATGGAGTGCGGCGGCGTGCACGTCACCTTGGCATAATCGCGCCCTGCCGAATCGATGAGAATGTTGCGATAGCTGACACCGGGATAGAGAGCCAGTCGATCGCAGAGCGCGGGCTCGACATTGCGCCAATGTGCCACGAGGTCTTCGACGAGCACGCGGGCTTCACCATCGGTGATCGCCCCTGCCGAGTGGTCGAGCATCAGGCCGTCGTCCGGAGTTCCGAGCTCCCCGACGGTGACGAGGTTGAGACGAAAAATCCAATCACTGGAGGTTGGGTTGAGCCCGAGAGCAGCGGCTTCGAGGGGTGCGCGGCCGGTGTGATAGCGGCGTGGGTCGTAGCCCAGCAGGCACATGGAGCAGACATCGGAGCCAGCTTCCCACCCGGGCGGCGTGGTGACGGCGGCGCCGATGCGAGCGTGACGCGCAACATCGGCAGTTCGAGGCATGCGTGCCGCCTGCAAGGGAGTCTGCCCGCCGAGTTCATCGAGAGGGAGATCGCCAGCGCCGTCGGGAATGATGATGACGTATTTCACACCAGAATTTAGCCCACCTGGGGCCCGCTCACGCGAGGAAAGTTGACCCTATTCTGTGTCGCTCATGCTTGTCGCCGTCATAGCCCTGGTGGTCCTGTTGCTGTTCAATGGCCTGTGCGCCATGGCCGAATTGGCCATGATGACCAGTCGGCAATCGCGTTTGCAACAGGCGGCGGCCAAGGGATCAAAGGGTGCGCTTGCCGCGTTGGCCCTGGCTCGGCAGCCGACGAAGTTTCTTTCCACGGTGCAGGTGGCGATCACGCTGATTGGCATTCTGGCGGGGGCGTTTGGTGAAAATCGGCTTTCGGGCCCGGTGCAGGAGTGGATTGCGAGCACTTTTCCGATGGTGGCCAAGCAATCGGACACGATCGCGTTGGTGACTGTGGTGCTGCTGATCACGTATTTCTCGCTGGTCTTTGGCGAATTGGTGCCCAAGCGGATCGCCTTGGCGTATCCCGAGGCGGTGGCAACGACGATCTCGCGCCCTTTGAGCGTACTGAGTTTTGTCGCCGCGTTGCCGGTGAAGGTTCTGAGTTGGTCGACTGATGCCCTGTTGACACTGCTGCAGATTCGCCCGAGCACGAGTGATGATGTTTCTGAAGACGATGTGCGATCGCTGGTGTCGCGGGCGGCGACGACCGGAGTTTTCACGCCCCAAGAGCACAAGCTGTTTCAGCGGGTGTTTCGCATGGGTGATCTGACGGTGCGGGATCTGATGGTGCCGCGACCTGAGATCGTGTGGATTGATCGCGGCACACCGACCGAGGCGCTGAAAGTGCTGGTGGGAACGAGCCCTTATTCACACTTTCCGATCGGCGATGGGGATTTGGATAAATTGATTGGCGTGGTGCACATCAAGGATCTGATCGCGTATGGCCTGCTGATGGAGCAGGATTTTGATGTGAGCGCGGTGCTGCAGAAGCCGATTTTTGTTCCCGAATCGATGCCGGTGCTCAAACTGCTAGATCAATTTCAGCAGTCCAAGAACCACGTGGCGTTTGTCGTGAATGAATACGGCGGCACGCAGGGATTGATCACACTGAACGATGTGCTGAGCGCGCTGGTGGGCGATGTGAGCCGCAAGGGTGAGCAAGCCGCGCCTCGGGCCGTGAAGCGCGAGGATGGTTCGGTGCTGGTGGATGGCCGGATGGCGATGCACGATTTGGTGGCGCTCTTGAACCTGAGCCCGGAGGCGGCAAGCGCCTTGCCGGATGTAAGCACGGCAGGGGGATTGGTGCTCGCGCTGTTTGGCCGCATTCCCGAAGAAGGGGAAAAGGTCGAGTGGCTGAATCGCGTGATTGAGGTTGTGGATCTGGATGGCACGCGCATCGACAAGGTGCTGATCCATAAAGCCAAGGCGTGATGCGTTTCAGCGGGATCGCAACGACAGCATGAGCTCGACAAGTTGATCAAGGCAGGCATTCCAGCCGGGCTCAAACCCCATGGCGGCGTGTTTCTGGCGATCCGCGGCGTCCTTATGCATCGCCAGCGCGGTGTAGAGACAACCGGTGGGTGTGGGATCGAAGGTGAGAACGCCGGTGAAAAATGGCTCTCCCTTAGGACGAAAGCCGGGAGCAAGTGCATCAGTGAAGACCAGGCGACGATCGGGAATCAACTCCAGATAGCAGCCAGTGCTGGGAAACTCGTTCCCTTCCGGAGATCGCATCACGGTCGAGAATGCACCGCCCGGCTTGAGATCGACTGAGCATGAAGCCAACGACCAGGGCTTTGGCACAAACCAGCGCAGCATGAGATCGGGCGTGGTCCAGCCCCGCCAGCACTCGGCGGCAGTGATGGGAACTTCGCGGCGGATCATCAGATCGAATTCGGAGGGCGTGGTGGTCATATGGGTGGCCTTGGCTGAACTCTCAGGTACAGACAATGGGAGGGGCGCGTGCGGGACAGTGAGGAACGATACCCGTAGAGTTGCACGCGGCCCCGTGGCGAAATGGCAGACGCAGCGGACTTAAAATCCGCAGTCCGTAAAAGGGCGTGTGGGTTCGAGTCCCACCGGGGCCATTGAGATCTTGGTACACATCAGAAAAGCTCAACCCGCCAGGGGTGCATCCCAGCGGGCTGAAGTGGTGTGACTTTGTTGGGGGCTGACGACGACCCTGCATCAATCAGCGGCGGCGACGCGCGATGCCCAAGGCGGCGAAACCAGCGAGTGCCGCGGTGCCGGGTGCGGGGACGTTGGTGGTGAAGCGGAAATCATCGACGCTGAAGAATTTGCCGTTGGTGACGCCGGGAGTCGAGCGGAAGGTGAGATGCGAGTAATCGCTCATCGCGTTCTGCATCGCGACGCCGATGGCCAGATTGGTGGTGGTGCTGGTGCTGAAGTCAAAGTACGAGGCGGTCACAGTGTCGGTCGCGAGGTCAAAGGCGATATCCCACCGGTCATACACCGATGCCGAACCACCGATGGTGGTGACGACCATCGATGTGCCGTTCCAATACGTGACCATGTCGCCGCCGGAGGTCTTGGTGAGGCCGACGCGGAATCCGACATTGCCGAGAGAATCCTCGAAAGTGATCTCGTTGCCGAAGTAACCGGTGCCCACCAGACCCGGGTCCATCATGCCGCGAACCCAGAAGGATGTGGTGACAATGGCGCTGCCGGTGCTGAGGGGGTTGACGCCACCAAGATCCTGTGCATCGATGTCGTATTTGTACTTCAATGCCGGCCCGGTGAGACCTTCGTGGCCAGTGGTGAGAACGAGGGCCTGATCAGACATCTGACCAGATGTGCCACCTGAATTGACCCACGTGCGGTCGTACCACTGATGTCCACTGGCGTATGAGATCGATCCGCCGGAAGAGAATCCTCCATTGATGTTGTGCCAGAGTCCAGTGCCAGGGGTGATTGCGACCGGCGCCATGGCAACATAACCACTGCTGATCCCGTATTGACCGGCGTTGTAGTTCTGCACCATATTGAGGAACGGCTGATAGCCGTCCTTGATTTCAAAACCGCCAAGATGGGCGTGCGCAATGCCGCTGGCTGCGGCAAACACCAACGAAGCGGACACGAGGTTGGAAAGGGTCTTGCTCATCTTCAATCTCCATGGGATCGCGATGCGTGGCGGCACGGCCGCACGCAGGGACGACGTTGAGTTGTTGTGGCTGCGACGAGGGGACTCACCCAAAGGCCGCAACGCGGATCGCGGAAAGCGATCCACACACTGATTTGCCGGAACGGGCTAGAACCTTGCAGCCACCCCTAGTTTTTTGATCAAAAATGCACTTGTTCGGAATTCACCCGAAGAAACGCTTGTGCAACTGTGAGAAAAGTCATGATCTAGGGTCTTTGCCCCGGTCAAATTCCCTTGTGTGAACGCCACAATCTGGTAGTATGAGAGCGGGGCGGGGTTTCAACGGGAGGTACTCATGCGTTTGTCGTCCCTTTCCCTTCTCGCACTTGTTGCCGCTGCTCCTGCTATGGCGCAAAGCGGCACGCTTGATCAATCCAGTCCACAAAACCCCTTTTCCGGCACTGGCGCTCAGTTCAATGCTGATGCCAACTTCCTGATCTGGCAGGCCCAGATTCGGCCCGGTGTGAGCGGCCAACTGGAAGGCATCCGAGTGACATACACCGCGCAGGCCGCAGGCAGCACATTTACGATGCGCATTCGTGATGGTGCAGCGCCATCATCCAACGCGGCCGTGGTAGACACCACGCTGACGTGGGACGGAACCAGCCAGTTCCAGACCACGTTCGTCGATATGACCAGCGCCAACTTCAACATCACGGCAGGTTCACCGTTCGTCATGGAAGTCGTCGGCAACGGTCAGGGATGCTGGATGATTGGTTCATACGTTGATCCGAACTCTGGCCCACCGCTGTATCCCGAACCGCTGTTCCTCAACGGTGGCGGCTTCCCCGAAGGATGGCGTCTCGGCTTTGACACCTACGTCCTTGGCGGCTCATCCTGCGATGCCGATTTCAACGAAGACGGCGTGCTGGATTTCTTCGATTACCTTGATTTTGTCGCCGCGTTCTCGGCCAACCAAGACACCGCAGACTACAACGGCGACACTGTCGTCGACTTCTTTGACTACCTCGATTTCGTCGCCGACTTTGCGTCTGGCTGCGATTGAGTTTGGGTTTGAGACCGAATGGGGCGACTAGCGCTCCAGCCCATCTCAAAATTTCGTGCAAGAGATCGCACTCGACCGGTGAGCGCCTCAGACACAGAGGAGTTCGCCGGTCGAGTGACTTTTTGTCCAAGCCAGTAGTACGGTCCGCCCATGTCACCCTTCTCATCGCTGACAAAGGCAAACACGACGCCGTTGTCGATGTTGAATGTCAGACCATTTTCAAACGGTGACCCGTCATAAACGGTGCCTGTGAAGGTCGTCGCCGGCCTTCCTGGTGCATCGGCATCTGGCACAATCACAAGCGACTTGGTGTACGACCCATCCTGGGCCGGACTGAGGTCCATCACCCATTCCCCCTAGATCGGGGCGAGTGAAAGGGAAGGGTCAACGACCGCCGAGTCTGCTGCGCTCCCCCACTGCATGCAACCGCCCAGAACTGAACCCCAAAGAAGACTTGCTGCAAGCACGACTCGTTTGATCATCTGCACAAATCGCCCCTCCAGACGCCAAACAAACTTGCCTCAGGGCGTGACTTGCGGCACCGGCACCGCCTAATATCTCGACCCAGCGCATCGGGCGTCCGCTGTTGAAGTTCGCCCAATCGTTTGATCGGATTCAGGAGTTCTCATTCATGGTTCGTCTTCGCATGCAGCGTCAGGGTCGTCACAACCGTCCGTTCTACCGCATCGCCGTCATGGATGAGCGCACCCGTCGCGATGGCCCGATCATCGAGGATCTCGGCTGGTACGACCCCCACGCCAAGGACGTCTCCAAGCAGGTTCAGCTTGCTGAGGACCGCGTCAAGTACTGGCTCAGCGTTGGCGCTCAGCCCTCTGAAACCATCGCCGACATGCTCGCCAAGCGTTCGCTGATCGATGTCTCCAAGTGGACCAAGGGTCGCGAAGCCCGCAAGAAGGCCGTCGCCGCCCGCAAGTCCAAGCTTGACGCCGCCGCGGCTGCCGCTGAGGCCGCCAAGGCCGCTGGCAAGAAGTAAGGCGGCATTGCCGCAAATTGCCAGATCGATTAATCCCAAATGACCAAATCAAGGCACTTTGTCACTGGACAAGGTGCCTTCTTCTTTCGCGATTTGGTTTTTTGGACGTTTGGCTATTTGTTCACCCCCACCACCGCTGCCCCCACAGCGCGATGTTGATCGCAGGCCAGGCAAACTGCCAGC
>CAYTYD010000060.1:0-14585 GCA_964441555.1 uncultured Phycisphaeraceae bacterium
CCGACAAGGAAGAGATGATCAAGCGTCTGCGTCGCCGCGCGCTGATGGAGAATCGCATCGACGATGCCAAGGAAGACGTGATCCGCAAGCGCTGGGATGTGTATGAGCAGGAGACGTATCCGGTCCTGAATCACTATCCCAAAGAAATTGTGAAGACCGTGGATGCGATCGGTTCTCCCGCTCGCGTACTGCAGCACATCCTCGCGGCGGTTGTTCCCGTGCAGGAAAAGCACTTCAACAATCCGGTCACGGGCGAACCTGCCTAATGCACAGCGGCTTGAATTGAAGCGGAGATGTCCACGTGCGAGCGCGGCCCGGTTTCACACTGATCGAGTTACTGGTGGTGATCGCGATCATCGCGGTCTTGATTTCCATCTTGCTTCCGGGATTGGCTGGCGCGCGGGCCAATGCCAAGGCGACGGCGTGCGCTGCCAAGCTCCAACAGCTGGGCATCGGTCTGGGGCTGTACGAGAACGATTTTGATAACGTGCTGCCTCAGGCCAAGGGACCTCTGCCCAAGGGTGGCGAGTCGGTGATTGGAGCGTTGTTTGGCGGCAAGAAGGGGCAACTCCCGGCGTATGGGATCGACACCATCGGGGCGGAGAGGCGACCTCTGAATCGGTATGTGACCTCGCGAGTCGTGCCGTCGGATGCGGATGATGAGCGAGTCGAGATGCCGGAGTTCAAATCGCCCGTGGATCAGGGCGCGAGAGACGTGCCGTTTCTGGGACGGGTGGAGTCCTATTACGAGCTTGTGGGGTCGAGCTATACGTTAAACGACCACACGCTGACGAGCGAAGAGGATGCGACGCTGGTGCCACTCGGTGGTGGAAAGAAGCCGTTTCTGACTCAGCCGAGCAAGACGTGGGCTGTGGGGTCACATCCGATCTATAACTATCAGCAGGGTGGTGATCGCGGGTCGCTGTGGTATGGAGGAAATCGCGTGGAGGCGAACCTGCTCTTTTGCGATCTGCACGCCAAAGCGAGGCTGAACGTGCCGCCGGGCGTGGTGAACACAACTCCGGATTACACGTTTCTGCCGTAGTGACATGTGGGTGATTCAGTCGCCGTCGGTGCGCGTGGGTTGACCGCCGATATTTGGCGCGCTGGTGACGGTGAATGAAAGCGATTGCTCGGCGGACAGGGGTTGGGTGGGGGCGACCATCCAGCCCCAGAACCCTGGCGAGCCATAGGCACGGACAGACGTCGGCGGGTGCAGGTGGAAAGTGAACGGGAAGCACTCGTTGGTGTCGTCAAATGAACCGAAGCAACGCCATGGCTTGTCCAGCGAAGGCGGGTTCGGCATGGTTCGACGCATGTCCACGATGTCGACGGGAACCCAATTCACGCTGGCCTTGGTGGGTTCAAAGTCTTCATTGAAGAGGCACCATTCCACGTAGGGACGGATCTGCGCGCTGGCACCCTTGGCGGTGAGGAAGGTTTTGCCAGTGCCTTCTTTCTGGTAGCCGACCACAAGGCGGGCGGGAAGCCCGACATGGCGATAGCACGCAACGAGGATGTGGCAGATGTCGAAAGAACTGCCTCGGCCGGTGCGAACGACCTCGGTCAGGGGGAGCACATTGGCGCCCTCGATCGCATTCACGCGATTGGTGATGAAGACCTGATTGACGACCTGGAAGTTTCGAACGACCTGGCCGGCGATGAATTTGGCGAGTTGATTGGGTGAGGCATCGCGTGGTGAGGCAAGATTGGCGTTGGCGAGCCAGCCATCCACCATCGCTCCCACTGCCGATGCTGAGCCAGCAGTTGGAGCCATGCCTGTGGTGTCGTCAGGCCAATAGTCAACATACATCTGTGGAGTGAAACAACTCGCTGCGGCGGCGGGCCAACCACCCTTGGGCCATGCCACCTGATCGGCCTCGACGTCGTAGTACTTCACGCGGTAGGCAGTGGTGCGTTGTTCAATCTCAAAGGTAAAGGTCTTGGCGCGACCAGCGCCAAGCGCCATCTTGGCGTAGCGCGAGCCGGATTGAAGACCGTTCATCACCTGGATTTCTTCAGTGGCGATGGCGTCGCCAATGCGGAATGAGCCCTTCCAAGTTTCTTCGGGCATGCGACTGGTGCCGGTTTGCTTGAGCATCGGGTAAACGATCCACGCCTGATCGAAAGCGATTTCCTCCTTGCGGGGAATCTGCTTGGCAGGTCCGCCGTTGGGGTCGGCGACCAATTCGGTCCAACTGATGCCGCCAATCTGCACGCGAGCGCGGAAGATGAGATCCTTAGGCGACGACCTTTCCAAATAGGGACCTGGTTCCACCAGTTCTTTTCTCACCATCGGCAGAGGAGCCGCGGGCTTCGCTGGCTTGGCGGCAGGTGCCGGAGTTGTGGGGGCTGGTTTGGTCGGAGCCGGCTTTGAAGGGGTTGGCTTGGTTGGGGTGGGTTTGTTTGGAGTGGCTGGCTTGTCAGTCGGCTTGTCGGCTGGCGTGTCTGTCGGTTGATCAACGGGTTTGTCGGCAGGTTTGGCTGGGGTGGTCGAGGGGGCGGGCTGAGCGGGACGCTTGCGTGGAGCGGGACTGGGGGTGGTGGAGGGGTTGGTCGCCGGATCGTCGGCCAGGGCGGGGAATGCCGCGGCGGTGATGAGAAGCGAAGCGAGAAGTGACTTTGCGGGAGAGGACTTCATGGACGTCATTCCTGATCCACCCTTGGGAGGTGAGGAGTTGGGAGCCGGATCGTGCTCCTACATGGTACAGATGCCGCAGCGGCGAGTTCCGCTCGGAAACGGGGATTGTGGTCGGTTTGGTACGCTGGCTACATGGACGAAATCGGCAGTCGAGGATGGGCAGAAGGGCTGTTGAGGGGTGTTCTGCGGGCTTGCGATCCGGCAGGGTGCGTGCGAGGGGCTTTACAAAGAGGGTCGTCAGCGCATGTTCCGGACGCGGTGCTGGCGATGGGCAAGGCCGGGGCGGGCATGGCGCAGGGAGCTTTGGAAGCGTTGGGGAGCCAGGGCTTGGGCGTGCCGCTTTGCGTGATGGGGCCAGACGAACGGATGGGTGAGCTGAGGAAGCGAGATGGGACGCTGGTGTTGGAGGGGGATCATCCGGTTTCGACCGCGAGAAATCAGGCGAATGCGGCGCGGGTGCTGGAGTGGTTGCGTGAACATGGACCGATGGGCGAAGTGTTGGTGCTGTTGTCGGGCGGGGCGTCGGCGTATCTGGTGAGCCCGATGGGTGACTTGAGGAGAGAGGAATTGGATGAGGTGTATGCCGCGATTCGTAGGGGGGGAGGGACGATTGAGGAGTTGAACGCGGTGCGAAAGCACTGCGAGGGAATGAAGGGCGGACGGTTAGCGGGGATTGCAAAGTCCACACAAGTTTTGGTGATGTCGGATGTGCTGGGCGATCGGCTGGATGTGATTTCTTCGGGGCCGTTTGTTGCGGATGCGAGCACGTGTGGTGATGCCGCTGGGGTGATGACCAAGTTTGGGTTGGATCAAGAGTTTCGGAGTGTCCTTAAGCATGTGAGTAATAAGGCGAATGAAACGCCAAAGGCGGGAGATTCACGGTTCTTGAATGTCAGGCATGAAGTGCTGATCAGCAATGCGACCGCAGTTCATGCGCTGAAAACTGCATTGGTGATGCAGGAGATTCGGATCACTGAATGCGTGCAAGAAGTGCGCGGCGAACCGTGGGAGATTGCAAAGCGGTTACAACACGCGATCCGGGGGCTGAAAAGCGGTGAAGGAATCGTGTTGGGGGGTGAACCGACGGTGGATGCGAGGCATGCCGCGCCTGATGCCAGGGGTGGGCCGAGTCAGGAATTGGTGCTTGCGCTAGCGAAAGTGATTGAGGTGTGTGGAGTGAGTGCAACCGCGTGGGGATTCTCAACGGATGGGCAGGACGGGAACTCTCCCTATGCAGGCGGGTGGCTTTCGAGCAGTATGGTCAGCCAATCCCGAAACCGGGGGGTTGTATTGGAAGAGTTCCGTGAGTGGCACGATGCTTCTTCGTGTCTCGAAGAGGCGGCTGGTGAGTTCTTCACCGGTCCGACAGGAGTGAATGTAAACCACGTCGCCTGCGTGGTGCGGAATACGTAGGCGTGATGGCGGAAAAGTGTGCTTGTGGGGAGGATCGAGCATGAAGGCCGATACTCCCTCAAGGTGCCTGCGCGGATTCCCTGCGCAGCGCAGATCGGGAGGGGGAAGCGTTCATGTTGCCGGGCACCGTTTCCATTCAACGTCTGCTTTCTTCGATGCGGAAGCTTGATGCATCGGATCTGCATATCAAGGTGGGGTTGCCACCGTACTACCGGATCGGGGGAGTGCTCAAGCACGTGCCGGGTGAGGCGTTGACGCCGGGTGAAGCCAAGCACCTGATTGATCCGCTGCTTTCCGATGCGATTCGTGAGCGATATGAGCAGTTTGGCAATATTGATTTTGCGGTCAACATGGGCGATGGTGAGCGGTTTCGTGTGAATCTGTTCAAGGCAGGTGGATATACGCACGCGGCGATTCGACGCGTGAAGGGTGATATTCCGTCGTTCACCGATCTGCACCTGCCGCCGGTGTACGCCAAGATTGTTGAGAGCGTGCGTGAAGGGCTGGTGCTGGTGGTCGGGACGACGGGATGCGGCAAGAGCAGCACACTGGCGGCGATGCTGGAGCACATTAATCAGAGCCGCGCTGAGCACATCATTTCCGTGGAGGATCCGGTTGAATACCGGTTTGTGCCGAGCCGCTCGATCATCAGTCAGCGCGAGCTGGGGATTGATGTCAGTGATTACGCTACGGCGTTGCGGTACATCGTGCGCGAAGATCCGGACATTATCTTCATTGGTGAGTTGCGCGATCGTGACACGATCATGGCGGCGATTCAGGCAGCGGAGACGGGGCACCTGGTTTTTGCCAGCATGCACACCGCCGACACCACGCAGGCCTTTAGCCGCATGCTTGAGTTCTTTCCGCCCGATGAGCGGAGCTTCATCCGTGGCGCCTTGGCCAACACGCTGCAGGCGATCTGCGCGCAGCGTCTGTTGCCAACATTGGATGATGTGAGTTTCCGTCTGGTGCCAGCGACAGAAGTGCTGCTGGGCAATCACGTGGTGCGTGAAAAGATCAGAGATGGGCTGGAAAGCGATTTCGCGACCATCATCTCGACTCGCGAAGATGGCATGCACAACTTCACGCAGTCGTTGGCGGACCTGGTGAGGCGCGAGTGGGTGCCGATGAGTCTGGCGATGGACTACGCGCCGAACCGGGAATTGCTGGCGGGCATGCTTAAGGGCATGGAGGTGAAGGTGACGACGGTTCTGAATCGCGTTCGGACCAAGGCGGTTTGACTGCTTCGAGCGTGTTCCGCTTCAAAGCGGTTACGACGTGAGATCAGACTGACGCACGACGTCTTCAGCTCTCTTGAGCGTGATGCGAGTCTGCCCCGGCACATCGCGAAAGAGCGCTGGAGACCAGAGACGCTGAATGGTCCATCCGGTGGCTTCGAGTATTTCACTGCGGAAAATGTCCCATTCGACCTGATCGTGCGCTAATGCGAAGCGAGCAAAGTCGCATTGCACTCCGAGGGTTGTCATGCCACGAAGACGTTCGGCGGGGTCGGGGTGCGCCAAGGCGTGGTCGATCGCAAACCCATTGTTGCCCCAGTAGATCGTGCCTCCGTGTGAACCAGTTTTGAGAAGCGTGCGTGCGAGGGATTCGACAAGCTGAGAAGGGGAGTTGGTCGCTTGGGCGTGAAGTTCCGGCGTGTTTGGCAAAGCCGGGTCGTCGCGGAGGGTGTCGATGGTCCCGCTGGTGCGGCGGCTACGTTCGTATCCCTCGCGGAGTTGCAGGGCAAAATGCAAATAGGCAAAGAGAAGCCATCCGCCAGTGGGGGCGGAGTTTGGTGGAATGGGTGCGAGTGAGGCATATTGCGAGCGGGGAATGCTGGTGACCAAGTGGATTTCGTAGCGAGCACGCGTGATGAGAACGTTGAGGCGGCGACCTCCGCCGGGCATGTTGAGAGGGCCGAAATTGCGGCGGAACTTTCCCTGATCATCTGGTCCGTACGTGGTGCTGATGATGATGTGGTCGCGCTCATCGCCCTGCACGTTTTCCAGGTTCTTGATGAAGAGCCCCTCGAAGCTGCCCTTGCGTGTCAGCTTGAGTGCCTTGGCATAACGATCGGCGAAATCCGCATCAGCTTCGGCGGCTTCATCCAGTCGTTCGGAGATGAGATCTCGCTGCACGATATTGAAACATCCGATGCCGATGGAAGGTGGATCGGCACGCTTGAGAAGATCGCGGACGATGGCGACGACCTGATCAGCTTCGGCGGAATTTGCTGACTTGATACAGGTGCCACCGGCTTCATAGAGCACGAGTGGTTGCACTGTGGTGTAGTTTCTGGGGTGAGCCGGAATGGCTTGCAGGCGGCCGCCGTAGAAATTTTGATTCGAGAACTCGATCAAGTCGCTATTGCGTGAGCGGTAGTGAACATCCAAATAGGATTGATCGACATTCATGCTGAGGGCGGCGCTGAGCAGGTCTTCGGATCGGGCCTGCTGTGATTCGAAGAGATCCGCATCAGATTCTGCCTCATCGTTTTGCGTGCTGGTTGCGACGGAAGATTCGAAGAAGCGTGTTGGGGGAAGCTGTTTGGGATCGCCAGCGATGACGATGCGCTGTGCGCGAGTGAGAACCGGGAGAGCTTCTTCCAGTTTGAGCTGCGAGGCCTCGTCAAAGATCAGCACGTCAAAGAGGGGCTCACGCGGGAAGATCTGCGCGACGGTTTCCGGGCTTGCCATCCAGACCGGGCGAAGATCAAAGAGCGGGTCGCCACCATCAGCTTTGGCACCGTGCTGAATCACCTGACGCAGCCGCAAGGCATTGCTGCCCCTCACGAGCAGTCGGGTTTTGATCGCGGCACCCATGGAGTTGAGCTTGCTGCCGGTGCCGACCAGGAGGCGTTCGCGCTGTGCCGCGATCCACTTGGTGCGAGCGAGTGCCTGACACAATCCTTGACGCTGCCGTGTGAGGTCCGAAAATCTGGAAAAGAGTTGGCTGATGCGTTTGGCATCAATCTGTCGAATGGCAGGATCGCTGGCGAGCCGCGCGGAAATCTGCCCTGCAAGGGCGTGAATGCGAAGCAGCCGCAGACCCTGTTCGGCAACAGTGCTGTGCAGGGCAAAAGATTGGACCGAAGTCCCCAGCGCGGCTGGCATCGCGGCGATCATCTCGCGAATGCGGAGGACATCGTCGAGGGTATCGAGACTGGATTCAAGTGCCGCGACCTGATCGCTGACTGATTGACCGGCCGCGGCGTGTTGAACCAGCGTGGTGATCGCTTTTGGAGTGAGCAGTGAGGTTGCGGAGAGTGCGGAATGGAAGTGTTGCAAGGCCTTGGCGCGTGCCGCGGCGGTGAGGAGTGTTGATGCGGCATCCTGCGAGGTGTTGCTGTAAGCCAGAGTGCGAACCCGAGCTTCGGATGAAGCGGGGAGGGCGCATGCGTGGAGATCCACAAGCCATGAGCCGCATCCGGCATGGTCTTGGGCGAGTTGACGAGCCAACGAGACATCCAACGCACCAGCGCGGTCGGCAGCGGGAACTCCCAGGCGTGTCAAGGTGTCGCTGAGCGAGTGCATGGCCAACAACGCGGCATAGGCACTTTGGGCCCGAATGAGATTGTCGGGTGCCAGCGCCAGGCCAAAGGTCGCGAGGGCCTGAGTTGCCGCCGCCTTTTTGCCAAAGGCAAAGATGCGTGTCCAGCTTTGCGCGATCGGGAGGTACGCGCGAATCGCCGCGAGTGCGAGGTTGCACGCTTGGGGCGTTGGAGCGGCTGATCGCAGGGGTGCGATCAGGTCTGCGACCGTCGATACATCGGTGAGTGATTGACCCGCCTGCCGCAATTCGTCGATGGTGTTGCCGTGGCGTGAAAGATCGGTGGAAGGAACGCCGAGCCAGAAGTTGCGAATGTGAGATGGAGACTTTGCAAATCGCGAATCGAATGAAGAGGAGATGTCTGTAAGGCGTTGAGAGAGTGATGCGTAGTCAGCATCTGGAAGAGGTAGATCACCGGGGATGGCATCGATGGCAGCGGCGGCTTGCACGCATGACGTGATCCCCGCGCGAACACGATCCATAGGCAGAGAAAAATACGCATCAGTAGAGATGCCTGCAGATTCACGCCATGGATTGGTGGGATAGGCGATCTCTGTGCTGCGGGTGAGCACATCGCGGATGGAAATGATGTGGGTGTCAATGTCCGCGGTTGTGAAGTGCGCGGTTGCGGGGAGAGAGGGTGATGCGAGATTGTCCGGCGAATCAGCAAGCAGAGTGAGCCTTTCGCCTACGAGCGCGTGGAGCGAGGCCTCATCGGAAGTGGGGGCCGTGTGAAGGGCGTGAAATGCCTGGGTCAATTCACTGTGAATGGCAGCGAGTTCGCGATCGGCAGATTCCACGCGCTTGGCGACGGTTGGATCAACGGCAGTGTCGGCGAGGGATTCGAGTTGTTCGCGAATCGAAAGGTATAGCGATTTCTGATCGCGCTGCGGATCATGAATCACAGCGCACAGGTCGCCGAGGCCGACGGAGGTGAGGCGATTCGCGACGACATCAAGCGCGGTACGTTTTTCACAGACAAAGAGGACCCGCTCGCCCCGAATAAGGGCATCGCCGATGATGTTGGTGATGGTCTGGCTTTTTCCCGTGCCGGGCGGGCCGTGAATGACCAGCACGGGGGAGGTGCGGGCACGCGAAACAGCGCTGGCCTGGCAGGGGTCGGCAGGGCTGACCAGGCGATCATGCGCAATGTTGCGTGCCGCGACGGCGTGCGGAGTGATGGTGTCGGATGGTTCCTGGACAGTGTCGGGATCGAGCGTGAGGAAGGAGCGCACCGGACCTGCCAGTGCGCTTTGAGCGAGCATCTCCTTGGTGTCGCGGAGTAAACCTTGGTTGGCGAGGGGAAAAAGACCGATGACTGCCGAAGGAAGCAGACGAGGTTGGTCACCCAGATTGTCGTTCGCAGGTGTGGGGGCCCACTGCACTGCGCCACATGCTTCAGATGTGGTGAGGTCCGGCGGAGGCGCGATCTTCAGCGAAGTGCACACCGCATCGACTATGGCTCGAATTTCCTTCCAAGGGTCGTTCCCCTTTTCGTCGTGAAAATCAAGCGTGATGGGTTGTCCCGTGGATTGTTCGATCCATGCCAGCAACGACTCATTAGGATGCACGCGATCAATGTCGTCAGCTCCGCAAGCGAGCGTGATGCGTGTGGTGGTGCCAGCAGTGATCTCTACTACGATGGGCATGAATGCCAACGGCGCAAGAACTCGTCGTGTGCTCGGCGTCCCCTGCACGGTGCCTTGTCCCGGCGGCAGCGACAACAGTGGGAATCCAAGATTGAGAACATACACGCCGGTGTCCTGCTCGTAGGTGTCGGCTTCCTGGGCGATGATGCGAAGTTTGCTGAGAACCTGCTGTTGAGCATTCCATGCGTCGCGTGTTTTGGGGTCGATCGCCTGTGCTGATGAAGTGTCGACTGTCTTGGAGTTTCGCCAGCGGCCTGTGGCCATGCCAGCCGGGGCGTTGACATTGGCATCGATCACCACCTTGCCATCTGCCGAAAGCAGGGCCTGAAGAATCTCAGCGGGAGTGAGAGATTGCAACGCATTGAACGCGAAGAGGTCGATCCGTTGCCGACTGTGATGAGGGCGGCAGTTCATCGACGGCCCGGTCATGATGGCGGCAAAGAGGCGATCAAGCATCGCCTCCATGACTCGCTTGGGAGTGGGGGTTGGGGTGGAGGAAGGGCTCGCCGAAGGTCCGGCAGAGGCGGAGGCGAACGGCTGGGCCGGGTTGGCGGGGTCGCTGGGCATGACCGGGGAGTTTACCGGGCGTGAGCACTCTTGAGAATCCTCAGTTTCTGGGATTTGGCACTGGCAGGAGGGTGCGATTTTTGGGATACTTAGCGAACCTCGAAGGGCCGGGAACGTGCAACCATGAAGATGAATACTGCCGCGTGGTGTGGGCTTGCAGCAATGATGCCGCTGATGCTGATCGGTCAGGCGGCGTCGGCGCAGATGGCAGATTTCACCGGCCACAAGGTGGTGTCGATTGATGTGCGCAGCGCGGCGGACCTCGCTGTGCTGGGCACGCTTTCTGATGGCATGTGGGGGTGCACATCCAAGCGTGGTGCCAACGAATATCACTTCAGCCCGGAGAAGTATGCCGCGTTTGTGCAGCATGCCGAGGCCCATGGCGTGACGTATCGCGTGGTGATTGATGACATCGAGGCGGTGTTGCGGCAGGAGCGGGCTGAGATCGCTCGCCGCAATATGCAGCGTGATCTCAATTGGTTCAATAACTACCGCACACTGGCAGAGATCAACGCGAAGATGGATGCGGATGTGACGCAGTGGCCGACGCTTGCAAGCACATTCACCGTGGGAACTTCCCTGGAAGGGCGCGTGACACGCGGGGTTTTGATTTCAGCACCAGATCAGCCGGGAAACCCGAGAGCAAACAGGCCCCAGGTGATCATTCACGGCGGCCAGCACGCGCGGGAGTGGATCAGCCCCATGACAACCATGTGGGTGGCTGAGCAGATGCTGGAGCAGTACGCCCAAGGCGGTCGGGCAAGCTCTGCGCTGAACCGTGTGGATCTGCTGGTGGTCCCGGTGATGAATCCGGATGGGTATACGTATACGTGGACGACCAATCGTCTGTGGCGGAAAAACCGCCGCCCCAACGCCAACGGCACCTTCGGTGTCGATCTCAATCGCAATTGGGGATATCAGTGGGGTGGTGAAGGCGCGAGCACTGATCCTGGCAATGACACCTATCGCGGCACCGCTGGATTCTCAGAACCGGAAACCCAGTACATGCGCGATTTCATCATCGCCAATCCGCGTTTGAAGGGACACATTGATTTTCACAGTTATTCACAGCTGATTCTGTCGCCTTGGGGATACACCTCGGCGCTACCGCCGGATGCCGCGACGTTTGATGCATTGAACGCGCGGATGGCGGCATCGATTCGCGCGGTGCATGGCCTGACGTACACGGCAGGGCCGATCTATACGACGATCTATCCAGCCAGCGGCGGCAGCGGCGATTGGAGCTACGGTGTCCGAAACATCCTCGGATACGGGTGGGAATTGCGTGATACGGGGCAATTCGGGTTTGAACTTCCAGCAGATCAGATTGTGCCGACCGGCCAGGAGAACTTCCCTGCCGTGCTCGACATGATGGAATGGGTCGGAGCGCCGGTGAACATCGCCATGACGCAGCAGCCGACCACGGTGATCAGTGGGTCAAATGCAGCGGTATCGGCACGGGTGCTGCGCGGGTATAGCGCCGTGGATCCGGCCAGCGTGCGTTTGTGGTGGCGAAATGGCAGCAGCGGATCGTTTACTGCTGTGGTGATGAGTGCAAGCGGCGGCGAATACTCCGCATCGATCACCGGTGGAATGTGTGGTCAGACCATTGAGTATTACCTGACAGCGGCGGATACGGGCGGGCAAATGGTTGCGGCGCCGAATGGTGCGCCGGGAAGCGTCTTCTCGGCGAGTGCGGTGCCGGCACCCTTGTGGAACGAGAGCTTTGAGGTGG
Source organism: uncultured Phycisphaeraceae bacterium (assembly GCA_964441555.1). Classification (GTDB taxonomy): domain Bacteria; phylum Planctomycetota; class Phycisphaerae; order Phycisphaerales; family UBA1924; genus F1-120-MAGs238. Next base: position 11,555 of record CAYTYD010000060.1, read on the forward strand.
CTGGTGCATGGACTTTTGGTGTGGCCGGAGATACGGCTACGGCAGGTCGGTGGGAGCGGGCCATTCCGCAGGCGACAGCAGCACAGCCGGGGGCTGATGTGACGCCAGGCACGGGGCAATATTGCGCCATCACCGATGGACGCGCGGGCACAGCCGTTGGCACGTATGACATCGACGGCGGAACGACGACGCTGCTTTCGCCCCGATTCGATGCTCGGCCGCCAGCAGGCGGCTCGGCCTCGGATGTGTGGCTGCGGTATTCGCGGTGGTATTCCAACGACCAAGGCAGCGCGCCGAACGCCGATTCGATGCCTGTCGAGATTTCCAATAACGATGGTGCAACATGGGTGCAGGTCGAACTGGTGACCGAGAATGCCAACGCCTGGGTGCAGAAGGATTGGCGAATCTCCGACTTTGTGACCCCGACGCAGAACATGCGGCTGCGCTTTATCGCCAGAGACCTTGGTTCGGGTTCAGTCGTCGAAGCAGGTGTGGATGAGGTGAAGGTGTATGTCACATCATGCCCCTGCGCGGCAGATTTCAATGCCGATGGTACGTTGGACTTCTTTGACTATCTGGACTTTGTCGCCGCGTTCAGCAGCAATGCCTCGGCTGCGGACTTTAATGCTGACACCGTGATTGACTTCTTTGACTATCTCGACTTCGTGGCCGCGTTTTCGAGCGGGTGCTGAGGTGAGCAGCGGGCTGGAAGCGATTTGTCGAGTAGGTCATTGATGAGGCGGCTTGACTTCGATACGGACGTTCACGCCGATCGGCAGTGCGATTGCTGCAAAAGAGGCCAGCAAATGTGGTTCTTGTCACTTGCACAATGACGCGGCCTCAATATCTACCAGCACAATTGGCTTTCCTCTGTGTCCCTGAGGCCATCCGTTGGCTGTCGTCGCACTTGGCCAAGGGCTTTGCACGCGGACCAGGCGACCCAGACCGTCGTAGGTGAAGTGTTTGATCATCGGGCCGATGGCGTACTCCTGTGCCGGGCAGGGTGTGGGGTCTGGGGTTGGCGCTAGTGGATTCACATTCCCCGAAGACAGTGCCGCGGTGTTGATCTGAATCAAGCGGCCCCAAGCGTCATACTGGTAGAAGTAGGTGCCATCGAAGACCAGATTGCCGGACTGGTCGTAGATGGTCTGTGTGTTTGCCGCGGGGGGCGGATTGGCTCCGCTGCTCGCGGCATGGTCCACCATCGTCAACTCGTTCCGCTCGTTGATCGAGTGCGTGAATGAGCGGGTCTCGAAGGTGTTGGCTAGAAAGAAGAAACTGCAGACAAATCTCACGGTTGCTGCAAGCAGTCCGATACAATAATGATACGTAATGTGATGTCTCAAAGCTCCAAACATGCAATGCGATCAATACACGTTGACACAATGACGATCTATTTGTGATAAATATGCAATTGCCGAATCTGTTTTTCGGGACAGATTTTCACACGATCAAAGGCATCAAAGCGAGTTACAATTTATTAGATCAATATTTTGCACTAAAACACCATTTATTATAAGTGCACAAATTGAGTCATGCAATCAGCTACAATCCTAAGGCACGTTTCATGTGTTCAGGCCATTCGCCCCATTCGATTAATGGATAAACAGGATTCATCGTTTTGTCACAGATTAGAATCGTAGAGTTCGTTGGAAGAGTGGCTACTTTATCAAAACCGAGAACGATAGACAGGACTCCGTTATCTAAATCAGTAATTTGCTGCCCGATATATACGCAGTAAATTCCGGACCCAACCGTAAATTTATATTGAACATCCACGTCGCCGACGCTACTTAAACCAATAGTATTATCAAGCACTGTAAAAGGAATTACATGCAGTCTGTCAAAGTGATTTGATATTATTTCACTTTTGCCTTGAACAACTCTAATTGCAGCCGCACCGGAATCAATCGGCGTGATCATCGCGATAGTGCGATCGCATCTAAGAAAACCTTGAGAGAACACCCAAGGAAGAATGGTCGGTGGTGGATCGGGTCGATTGCCGGAACCGGTTTCGATATAAAATTGCCAATTTGAAAACGTGAGACGACTATGTGAGTGTGTAGTCATGGGATGATGTTGACGATGAACTTGTCGCCAGCTTTCATTCTATTTGCACGATAAAACCCGTTCAAGTATCCGCCTTGAGTTGAATTCTCCATCGGTTCAACATGGCTTATACATGCTTTTGAGCCTCCCTCGACAGTTGTAGCGAAAGGATACTCGTTGCGAGACCGCATACGCGCGGTTGGACAGCCCTTCACAGCTGTGAGTCTCGATTTCGATGCGACTTCTTTCCCTCCATTGTATGTCAACATGGCGGGCCTTCCGCTAGCCATTGCGTGTTCGATATTCTCACATATTCCTGGAAATATCGATCGTGAAAATGGAATCACAGGGAGTTTTGGGTGCTTTCTTAATGCGGCACTCGCAACATCTTGAGCCAGTTCAGATGCAGACGCCGCTCCACTCAATTCTCCAATAAGCCCAATTGTCATGGCGCTGATCGCAACACCACCCGCCGTATAGGACCCAACCGTCGGAATTGCCAAAAGTCCTGCGGTACCACCCATTGTCATCGCCGAAGGCGCAATACTTGGCGACGCATAAGCCATGCTTTTGAATAGAAAAGCTGCTAACCCACCTTGAGTACCTTCACCGCTTTCTCCTAAGGCCTGAACCATCAGAAGGCCAGTGGCGTTGGCCATCGCCGCATCTAGGCCCATCGGATCTGATCCGTTAGTTGGCGACGAACTGGTATAGCAATGAAGCGATCCTCCATCGTTGTAAAGCGATGTTAATCCAAAGGGTCGAGCATTAAATGGAGTGATTTCTCCTCCATATCCCTGCATGGCTGCCAGCAGTTGTCCGCTTGTATTCGGATCTCTCTGAATAAACCTCCCCAACTGCGGCGAGTAGGTCCGATTGCGATTCTGATACAGGACGGTTGAGAAGGGGGCCAGCCGCACGTTGTCTGCGTAGGTGCCGGGGTTGGCCGCGCTGACATCCAGCCGGTCCATGAACAGGCCCT
>CAYTYD010000061.1:0-14477 GCA_964441555.1 uncultured Phycisphaeraceae bacterium
TCAGGCCGGAATCGAGCATTTCCTGCTCATCCAGCCACTTGTTGCGGTCGCAGTCCTTGGCGATCTTGTCAAAGTTCTGGCCGGTCTGTTCTGAGTAAATGTTGTAGAGGCGGTCTCGGATACGGAGCATTTCGCGGGCTTCGATCTCCAGATCCGTCGCCTGGCCTTCCATCACGCCGCCGAGGAGGGGCTGATGCATCAGGTTGCGGCTGTTGGGCAGCGTGAAACGCTTGCCCTTGGTGCCAGCGCAGGCCAGAACCGAGCCCATGCTCGCGGCTTGGCCGATGATGTACGTCGCAATATCGCACTGGATATAGCGCATGGTGTCGAGCATGCCCAGGCCGGCCGAAACGCTGCCGCCGGGGGAGTTGATGTACATGTGGATGTCGGACTTGGAGTCTTCGTTGGCCAGGAAGAGAAGCTGGGCGACAACAACGTTGGCCATTTCGTCGGTGACGGGGCCGCCGACGAAGATGATGCGGTCTTTCAACAGGCGCGAATAGATGTCGTAGGCACGCTCGCCGCGGCTGGAACGCTCAATGACCATGGGAATGAGGTATGACATGGATGCTCCGAGTGAGACTGTTGCGATTCTGGAAGATGCTTGATCAGTTGTGGGTGAATGAACGGCAGTCAGTGGTTGCCAAACGCCAGGCGGCTGTCCTTGGGGGCTTCGGTCAACACTTCGTCGACCAGACCATATTTCACGGCTTCCTCAGCGCTGAAGTACTTGTCGCGTTCGGCGTCACGAAGAATGTTCTCCACCGGCTGGCCAGTGCAGTGCGAGAGAATGCGATTGAGCTCGGCCTTCATCTTGCCAATCTGCTCGGCTTGAATGCGGATGTCCTCGGCTTGACCAGTGATGCCGCCGTAGGGCTGGTGGATCATCACCTTGGCATGAGGCAGGATGTAGCGTTTACCCTTGGTACCCGCCGTCAAAAGCACCGCGCCACCGGAATAGGCCCGGCCCAGGCAATAGGTGCTCACCGGGCTGCTCATGAAACGCATGGTGTCGTAGAGAGCAAGTGTGTCATCCACTGCTCCGCCAGGAGAGTTGATGTAGAAGTTGATCTCTTGGCCCCGCTTCATGTTCTCCAGATACAGCATTTGCATCATCACCCGCGCGGCGGAGGACTGATTGATCTCGCCGATCAGGAAGACAATGCGATTCTCGAGCAGGAGCTCGTCGATGGTCATTTCGCGGGTGCGCTGGTAGCTGACGCTGGCTGAGGCCATAAAGGATCCTTTTCTGGGAATTGCCGCACGTTCACCCGGCAAACAGCAGCCAGCATCCCCCCAAAACGGGGAGTGCAGGTCGTGCCGGACGCCGTCCGGTGCCCTTTCCATCCGGTCCGCAAGGAGGGCCAAAAGGGCTCCTTGTGAATCGGCAGATTGAGGCATGGACAATCGTGCAATTTGGATGCCCAAAGTCGGGGAATCGATGCCGGAACGTAAATTGTGGTCGGAAAGTGGTTTGCGCGGCAGGATCCGGGGGTGAGGAAGGTTCCTAGGCCGTTGCAACCTGCCTCGTGTGCCGCTAAAGTTGAGATCGGTCAGGTGTGGCTTGCCAATCCGGCAGTCGGTCGGAGCGCAGGCAGTTCTCGGTTTTGCCGTTTCATAGAGGTTCCCAGGTGCCCACAGCGGTTATTTCAGACGTGCATGCCAATGGTGAGGCCCTCCGGACCGTTTTGGCGGATATCGAAGCCCGGGGCGTTCAGCGCATCATTTGCCTGGGTGACACCGTCGGTTATGGACCGGACCCCTTGGAATGCGTCGACTTGGTTCGATCCAAATGTGCCTGGTCGCTCATGGGCCACCATGACTTCGGCGTCCTCTACGAACCAACCAACTTCAACCCGGGGGCCGAATCTGCGGCATTCTGGACGCGGGACCAATTCGACCGCGAACAGAACGATGCTCTGCGTGCCGAACGCTACGACTTTCTGGGCAAGCTCAAGGTGCGGATGGTCGAACAGACCCCCCAGGGAAGCGAGCCAGCCACAGTCGAGTCCATTCTCGCGGTGCACGGTTCGCCCCGCCGCCCGATCAATGAATACATCTTTCCGGATGATGCCAGCACCAGCCCGGACAAGATCGAGTCCATCCTCGGTCGCGTGAAGCATGTCTGCATCGTCGGGCACACCCACGTGCCGGGCGTCTTTACCAGCGAGCCGGACTTTTATCCCCCCAGCGAACTGGGTGAAATGACCTACAAGTTCGCCAAGGGTGAAAAGGCCGTCATCAATGTCGGCAGCGTGGGACAGCCCCGCGATTTTGACCCCCGCGCCTCTTACGCGATTTTGCATCCGGATCGAGTGCAGTTCGTTCGCGTCGAATACGACATCGCCAAGACCGCAAGCAAGATCAAGGCCGTTCCGCAGTTGAATAACTGGCTCGGCGATCGCCTTTTTGAAGGTCGTTAGTTTCAAGGGTGTCAGACCCTGTTTTTTGGCTTGTCGAGCGGAATCGATTGCGACCTTTTCGCAACCAACAGTCATCGTGGCGGACCTATCGTTGCCACTGGTTTGGTTTTGGCCGTTTTGCCAATTTGGTTTCCTCCTTTAGCGACTGAGATTTCATGCCCGCCAAGAAGAACACGACACTGCGCGTCCTGATTCCCGTGATCACCCTGATCGCCTCGATCGGGGTTGCCATCGCCGTCTGGATGAACACCGGGAAGCAGGTCGCCAAAGAGACAGCGACCCCGGCCAATACATCAGCCCCCGGCAACTTGGCCCAGACGCCCACAGCCCCAACAACAGCTCCGGCCACATCTCCAACAACCAACCCGACGGCTACTCCGCCTACCGCGACATCCACTGCCAACGGTGGTAACGCCGCGGCTCCTTCGTCTCAGCCAACCCAGCCCGCCACCGCAGTCGCTCAGGAACTCAGCGGTCTCAAGATCATGACACAGTCGGGCGTCGGGCCTTACTCCCCGTTGGGGTCTCTCGCGGCAGACGGCCCGGGCGCGGAGATCGCCTTCTCCCAGCAGGGAGCGGGTATTGCCTCATTGAAGCTGGCCAAGGACTTTGTCACGGTTGCAAAGGCGGAGCATGTCGAGCTGCAAAAGGTGCTCTTCATGCCAAGCTTGGACAGCAGCGGCATGCTGCTATCCAACGTAGGCACCACGTTGGTTCCCTTCTCTGCCGCGGCGATCGAGATCAACGGCGCGGTTGTCCCTTTGGCGGCTGGGATCGGTGATTCGTTCTGGAAAGAGCTTGCTCCCGGTCGCTTCGAAGCGTTCGTGGTGAATGGTGCTGATCAGAAAGTTGTGCGGATTGAGCGGCGGTTCACCCTCGTGGCGGGGCAGTCTTCGCTTCGCGTTGCCACCACCATCGAAAATCTGACCAACCTTCCCCTGCGCACGCGATTGTTTTCATTTGGTCCCGTCGATATGGGGCATGAGGCCTCGTACGACAGTCAGCACGCGGCCAATTACGGGGGCGACAACCGCCGCGTTCGCTATGGATATCTCCTCAGTCCTGAGAAGGATCCCACCCACACCTTTGTCCTCAGCGATGACTACCGCTTTGCCCGTGCATCGGCTCTTGGCAAACGCGTGAATGGTCTGTACCCCGTCGAGCCAGTTTCTCCAACCGAGCAGGCGGTGGGGTGGCCCAACCCTGTGAGCACACAGCAAAATCACCGGCTTGTGTGGGCGGGAGTGACCAATCGCTATTACGGCGTGGTGGTGCACTCGTTGTTTGATCCAGGCGCTGCTGCTGGCACGGCCGCAGATAAGCGCCTTCTGAGCGTCGATCGCATTGACCGGATTGTGGTTGATCGTGGCGAAGCATGGGAAAAAGCCGATCATGCCATCCATCCTGAGATGGCACTGCGTCTCACGGGGCCGGTGACGGATATCGCACCCAAGCAATCCGTTTCCAGCGAAGTGGGCGTCTTTGCCGGCCCCCTTTCAAAGGGTGCTCTGAAGAAGGATCCCCTCACTGACGCGCTGAAGCTCGAAGGCCTGGTGGTCTTCAAGAACCTCATCGGCCCCTGCATCTATTGCTCGTATGAAGTGATTGGCAACATGATCTTCAGCCTCATGCACTTCCTGCATGATTCGATCTTTCGTGATTGGTCCCTGGCCATCATCTTCATGGTTGTTGTGGTGCGCACTGTGCTGCACCCGGTGACACGCTGGTCGCAGATTCGCATGCAGCGTTTCGGCAAGCAGATGCAGGAGATGCAACCCAAGATCGCCAAGATCCAGGAGCGTTTCAAGGACGACAAGGCCCAACTGCAGCGTGAGACTGCCAAGCTCTGGCAAGAGGAAGGCGTGTCGCCCCTGGGCATGCTTGGCTGCCTCCCCATGATTCTCGTCACGCCCGTGTGGCTGGGTGTCTACAGCGTCATCTATTACGCCGTCGAGTTGCGCCACGAAAGCGCCTTCTACGGCCTGTTCCAGACCGTGACCGCAGGGAAGTGGCATTTCCTGGCAGACCTTGCCTCGCCAGACAATGCACTCAGCTTCGGAACCAGTTTCAAGATCCCACTGATTTCCTCCATGCTGGGGCCGATTTCATCACTCAATATCCTGCCGCTGATTCTGGGCGCGGTCTTCTTTGTGCACCAGAAGTATCTCACGCCCCCCTCCACCACGCAGCTGACACCCGAGCAGGAGCAGCAGCAAAAGATCGTGAAGTGGATGAGTGTGATCATGTTCCCCCTTTTCATGTACAACTCTCCCGCGGGCCTGTCGTTGTACTTCATTACCAACTCAACGCTGGCCATCTTTGAATCCAAGTGGATTCGCGCCCACGCCGAGAAGCACGGCCTGCTCGATCTGGAAAAGATGCGTCAGGAGCGCGCCAAGAACGGCAAGGGTGCTTCCGGCGGCGGATTCATGGCCAAGGTGATGGCAGCTGCTGAAAAGAAGCGTCAGGAGATGGAACAAGGCAAGCGCAAGTGATTCGCGTGGTTGAGCTATCTGCGCGAGGCAGATGGGAAGCACGAGGAGGGTGCGGGTGTCGGCTCTCTGGGCAATGCAGGAACAGAGCGTCAGCGACGGCATGACCATCGTCGCGGTAGCTACCTCGCTGAGCACTCCAGGAATTGGTCAGCGCGCGCTGATCCGGCTTTCGGGTCCGGCGATAGCCAGCGGATTGGAAGGCGTCATCGCGCCCATTCCAACTCACAGACAGGCAATCGCCGCGCGTCTGACGCTTGGGCGTAAAGAAGGCGCGGAGCTCAAGGTTCCGGTGCTGCTCATGCTTGGCGTAGCACCGCAGACATTCACGGGCGAAGACACGTTGGAGATATCGCTTCCCGCGCATTCGTATCTGATCGAGAGGGTCTTGCGATCCCTGATGTCACTTCCCGGCGTACGGCTGGCCAACCCCGGTGAGTTCGCCGCCCGCGCCTATCTGGCCGGAAAGATGTCTCTGGATCAGGCCCAGCATGTCGCGGCACTCATTTCTGCTTCAAGAGATGAGGATCTGCTTGCCGCCAATCTGGTGCGCAGCGGGGAGCCGGGCCAACGAGCGATGCTTTGGGCCCAGGAGATCGCCGAGATACTCGCCCTGATCGAGGCAGGAATTGATTTTGCCGATCAGGATGATGTGGTCGCCATCAGCGTGAACCAGAGGGAATCGCGTCTTCGCGATCTGTTGGAACGAATGGCAAAGGAAACACACGTGCACATTGGTGCAGATGCAGCGCGCAGCGCAGGCCACCGTGTTGTGTTATGGGGTCCGCCAAACGCCGGAAAGTCAACGCTCTTCAACGCGCTTCTGGGCAAAGTGCGTGCGGTTGCCTCACCCATCGCAGGAACCACGCGCGATGCCCTGGAGGAGGAATGGGAGCCCGCACTCGGTGAGCATGCCATGCTGGTGGATGTCGCTGGCGTGGCTGAGGTCGATCCACGCCAAGAGCGAACCCATCTCGATTCTGCGGCACAAGCAGCGGCCCGGCGAGCGCTTCACGGAGTCGATGTTGTGCTGTGGTGTGATCCGACCGGAGAATTTGCCCCATCTGGCAGGCCGACGGTGGATGAGGAGGTGCGGGTGATTCGCGTGCGCACCATGGCCGATTTGCCCCGCCAGTTCCAGTCACCTCGAGAGGACATCGCGGTGTGCGCTCTTGATGGCTGGCAAGTGAATGGCGTTGCGCAGGCAGTGCACCACGCGATCACAGCTCAGGTCGATGCCGGTTCGGATTCACGAAGCGCAGTTCAATTGCGGCTCGTGCCGCGGCATCGTGCTGCGGTAGAGAACACCATCCGCCGGTTGCATGGGGCTTTGGATGCTGCGCACTCAGACGAAGTGTGCGCCACGGCATTGCGACTCGCTTTGAACGCACTGGGGGAAATGACCGGGCACATCTCGGCGGATGAAGTACTGGGGCGCGTCTTTGCAAGATTCTGCATCGGCAAGTGATCGCTCAGGCGGTTTCAATCGCCTGCTTCAGGAATGGCGTCAGGTAGCGATCGCAGAATGCGTCCACGCTTGCCGCGGTTTCCGCTGGTGTTGTTCCCCAGCACGAAGCCACCAGCGATGACCATTGCGGATCCAGTTGCACGAGGATGCGGCCCTTGATGGCAAAGGCGCTTGGCAGCTTGTCTGCGAGGTATGCCCCGAGCGCATTGGAGTCCGGCCCACCGATGGAAATGGTGGGGCGGGTCCGCAGTGCATCCTGATTCAGATACCACACATCTGTGCAGGTGATCGGGCGAATCGGCCAGGTCGATGCATCGGACCCAAACCGTGCGCCCAATCGATCGTGAATCTGCGCGATCAATCGGGCCGCCAGCGGTCGGTGGTGCCACTCAGCACGTAGGTGCGCACCGAGCACAACAAATAGCAGGCCCTGCGGGTCCAATTCCGCATCAATCGCGGGTTTAGCCGGGTGTGGGAATGCGTGAGGGTCGATTGGATCCGGAGTAGGCACGAAGCCAGCGTACCCGGCTGCGTTCTCTCCATGCGAATTCTCGGGCGTTGGGGTGGCAAAATCTCCCGCAAGTGTCGGTGGCCCCGGAGGTTGTGGCTGCGAACAATCTGGGTATGGAAACCCCTGACCTTCCTACCCCAACAAACTCGAGCGGCGGATCGGGTGTGCCACAGGGTCCGGAAACGGACTTGGGCGTCGGTGCGACCATGGAGGCCAAGCCCCTGCCGCGGCGGCCCAAGCTTGATCAGCTCCCTTCATATCGCGTGATGTTGCACGATGATGACATCAACACAGACGTGTTTGTCATGCAGACGCTCATGGAGCTGACTCCACTGAACCAAACCGCGGCATTCGATATCACAGAGCTTGCTCAGAAGCAGGGTGTGGCCCAGGTGCTCGTGACCCATAAAGAGCGAGCGGAGCTGTATCAAGAGCAGTTCCAGTCCAAGAACCTGACTGTCACGATTGAACCCGCCGCGTGATGTGGTCCTGTAACGCGCTCAGATCACGCGTTCACCTCCGAGAACGCGGCGGAATTCCGCACCCCACATTTCATTCTGAATGGTGCCAACCGACTTGTCGCATTTTTCTGGTGTGAGGCCAGCGTGGTTGTGCCACACGCGGAAACAGGCGCGAACGCTACCGCAGGAGGATTCGCGGCGGTTTCTGGCACGCGATGTGCATTCGCGCACAGGTCAGCCGCGCGCACGCCGATTTCTCTTTCGTCGTGGGCGTGGGCTGGATGCTCATGCCGCGACGCACGGGGATGTTTCACATGACACTGCGCTTGGGTGATGTGTTGGTTCGTCAGGGCGTGATCACGGCGGATCAGCGTGATGCAATTGTCGCGGAGCAGGCCGTGAGCCATCGCCCCTTTGGCTGGCTGGCGGAGCGCATGTTCGGCGTCTCGCCCTTGGTGGTCGAATCCGCCTGGGCCGAGCAGTATCGCACACTGACACGCGTCATTGATCCTCGCCGCGAGTTGATCGATCCCGTGGCCATTTCCCGCATCTCGCGCCGCCAGGCCTGGCAGTTTGGCGTCCTGCCGATCCGCCACGATGGTGATGAATTGATGGTGGCCACCACCCAGGACAACATTGGCCGGGCCCTGCGTTTCCTGAACTGGAGCGTCTCGGATCGCTGCTTCATCGTGCTGGCCGGTGAACGCGAGTTGGAGGAGGTGATGGTCGCTCGTTATGGGGACTTCACCGCGGTCGCCGAGGTCATGGGCCGTCGGGCTTCATAAGGCCTGATCGCACTATGATCCGGGGTGAAAGCCAAAGGACCCTCAAAAACTACCTCTAAGCCCCGCGCCGCTCGCGAGCGCGTGCAGCGTGCGCCTTCCATTGAGTCCGTTTCCCTGGTCAGTCTCGGCTGCCCCAAGAACCTGGTGGATAGCGAGAAGATGCTGGGCCTGCTCGCAGAGAGTGGCCTGGCCCCCATCTCTTTTGACGGCGAGTCGTTCGGCGGTGCAGATGCCGTGGTCGTCAACACCTGCGGCTTCCTCGAGGCCAGCAAAGACGAATCGCTTGGTGTCATCAAGGAAGCCATTCAGGCCAAGGAACGCGGCGAGGTCAAGCGCGTCGTGGTCGCCGGCTGCCTGGTGCAGCGCCATCGCGCTGCCATGCTCGAGTGGGCCCCCGGCATCGACGCCATGATCGGTGTCTTTGATCGTGACAAGATCGTCGAGGCCGTCACTGGCCAGACGCCAACTCGCGAGGCCGTGAACACCGCCGATGGTCCCAAGTACTGGATCGCCGCCAACGCGCTGGTCGCCGCCAAGCAGCGCGGCGTCGAAACCACCGGGCTGACTGTCAACGGCAAAGATGGTAAAGGCATCGGCTACTTTGAAGATGATTCGGCCCGGCTGCGCCTCACGCCCCGTCACTACGCGTATCTGCGCATCAGCGAAGGGTGCAACCAGAACTGCGCTTTTTGCACTATCCCCAGCATTCGCGGCAAGATGCGCTCCAAGCCCATCGATCGCATCGTGCAGGAAACCCGCGAACTCGTCAACGATGGCGCGTTCGAGATTCTCCTGATCGGCCAGGACACCACCAGCTACGGTGACGACATCGGAACTGGTCTGAAAGTGAAGGCCGCGACCGGTGCTGCGGACTTTTCCGAGTACGGCGGCCTGCCCACCCTGCTGCAAGGGATCTCTGACGCAATGGATGATGCGGGCAGCCAGGGGTGGCTGCGGCTTATGTACGCCTACCCCTCCAATTTCTCCGAGCCGATCATCGAGGCCTTTGCGGGCCTGGTCAAACGTGGCCGCCTGCTCCCTTATCTGGATATCCCCCTGCAGCACGCTTCTGATCGTGTGCTCGCATTGATGAAGCGGCACGTCACCAGTCAGAAGCAGGCCGATGTCCTGCACCGCTTGCGCGACAAAATCCCCGGCTTTGCTGTGCGCACGACATTCATCTCCGGCTTCCCCGGCGAGACGGAGCAGGATCATCAGGAGCTCTTGAAATTCGTCGATGAGATGAAGTTTGAGGCCGTGGGAGTCTTTGAGTATTCCCACGAAGCCGGCACAGTCGCTGGCACGATGGAAGAAGACCCCAAGTTGGCCGTGCCGCCAGAGGTGAAGGCCCGCCGCCGCGGCGAGGTGATGGAACTGCAGCAGAAGATTGCCTTTGCCCGTCAGAAAGAACGTGCCAGTTCCTTCAATGAATCCAAACCAGCAGTCACCGGCCTGCGGTTGAATGTGCTGATTGATCAGGCCCTCCGCATGAGCAGCACAGCGACCACCGGCGTCACCGGCGGCGGCAAGCTCTACGCCGGACGCACAACCTTCCAGGCCCCGCAGATCGACAGCGTCACCTACGTCCAGAGCAAGAACAAACTCATCTCTGGAGAATTGGTACCGTGCGTCATCGTCGGCCACGATGGCTACGACCTGATCGCCCGCCCTGTGAACGAAGTCGAAAAGCGCGTCGGTCTCAGCGTGCTGCGGAGTTGATTTGCCTTTGGGTTGCCTTTGGTGGCACCGCTCTCCAGAGCGGTGGTTTTTGTCTTTCTTTGGCAATTTGGCCATTTGTTTATTTGGCTATTTGCGGCTCAGCCGCGTGGCATCACCTTGATCTCTTTCCCATTCACCGTCACGGTCGCCGTTCGCGCAGGGTGTCCCATCCACGTGTTGTTCTTGCCGTCGTATGCTGCGTCGAGCAGATCCGTCACATCTTTCATCGTCCCATTGGCCGGCACCCACACATCCGCATCCGGGAAGTCAATCTTGCAGTTCTCGCACTTCTTGTCATGATAAAACCGGATCGGGCAATAAAAGCTCTCGATGTTCCGCAGCATCTCCGTGCCCAGTGACCACACACCCGTCATCCAGTCGCAATACAGGCACCAGATCAGGTCGTGCCCGACCAGGCCTTCAAACTTCTGCCGCGAGCAGTTGACCCATTCCCCTTCGTTGTACCTTGGCAATCTGCAAATGCGGCTGATCAATGGCCACGTCAAAATCTCACACGCACGCACAATCCAGAACACCGGCACCGCCGCAGTCATCACCCACAACCCCACATGATTCCGTACCCGTCCGATCTTCTGATTGAGCACGCCCACAATCCGCGGCCCGCGCAGATGCTTGCGATTCGCCGCCTCGTGCAGCCAACTCCAGAGCACGATCGTGCTCAACTGACCCAGATACGCCCCCAGAAATCCCCACGCCGCGGCATACGGCACTTCACTCACCCGTGCCGCCACGATCGGCCCCGCGATCAAAGGCAGCATGGTGAAATACGTCACCATCACATCCAGCCCCGGTGCGCGGCACAGCCACTCCGAAAACGCGCGACCAGGCGAACCCAGCCGCGGCAAGAGGTGCAGTATCGCCGTACCGATCAGAAGTGCCGGAATCGTCGTCACAAAGATCAGAAGAAATGGATGCATGTTGCTCAGCATAACTGCGATTGCTCTTTGCAATATGTCACATGCATCTTCGCGACGATTTGTGCATAGAGGGCTTGATTCTGCCGAAGAAACTGGTAGTATCTTCCCAAGCCCGATTCGGGCAGAAAGGAGTTCCCGTGTCTGTAGTCGTCGATCAACCTGCGAACTCCGTCACGATCGTCGTGCTGGCATAATGGCAATCGGCCTGTGCCGCGACGGTGAAAAGTCCAGAATCCCCTGAAATCCAGGCCTTTTCACACCTTCATCCTCACGATGATTCCTTCTGCGTCATTCGTTGTCGCGGCAGTTCATCCGGGTTGAGTTTCATCGTACGGAGTTCCCGTCATTCCTTCATACACGCTGCACCGTGCCGCGCTGCTCTCCATGCGCGCAGCGTGTGAAAGGCGTGGCGGTTCATGCAGCGCTGCCGCCGCGTCATGCTCATCGTGACATCGTTTCAGATGCACAGAGCTATCCCGCGCTCATGCTGAAAAGTCAGTCGTATTCCATATCAGATAGACAGGGTTCATCACAATGAGATCATTTCAAAGCAACACACTGAGCGAGCAATGCGCTCAGATTCAAGAGGGCGATGGGATCAATCCACGCGAAGAGTCGCTCAAAGAGCGTCAGCGGGAAAACCGCGCCCGCGCTGAACGTACAAACTATCGCGATCAATCTCTCGCCAAGCAAGCTGCGCGGCTGATCGATCAAGAGCTGGCCAGCCGCGCGGCCAGCATCGGTTGCGAACTCGGTGTGTCTCACATCGAGGTCAGCGCCAGCGGGGCGCATGTGCGTGCCTGGGTTTCTCCTGCCGCAGAAGTGGACGATCCCTCCGCGATCGAACGCTGGCTCACTGCCTTTGCCCCCTTCCTGCGCGTCCGCCTCGCGGCGGTCCTCGCCCGCAAACGTGTTCCCACACTCAAGCTCGTCTTCGCGGCAGCCAGCTCGGAGATCACACATCTCACCCATGAGTGTGGCCAGCGATCAGAATCGGAGTTCGAATCATGAGTCAATGGAAATGGAATCCTGATGCAGATCCGGATGCCGACCCCGTCCTTCCGCGGCGGGAGCGCCGCGCCCTGAAACAACAGCGTGCTGCCCCGCCTCGCAATGAAATGCAACACGCCCTCGAAGCCGACCCGCGCATTTCCATGTGGCTCGCCAGCCCCTTGGATGTGCACACGGCTCAAGCCCTCATCCGCCTGCAATCACTCCCAGATCTGCAGCGCATGGCCATCATGCCCGATGTGCATCCCGCGGCAGACGTCTGCGTCGGCTGCGTCCTCGCCACCGCCGAAATCGTCTATCCTGCCGCGATTGGTGGCGATATCGGTTGCGGCATGAGCGCCATCGCCATCACGGACACCGATGAACCAACCCTCACCGATCGCGAATCGATCCTCAAAGAGTTCAACCGCGTCATCGATGTGGCACGCCGCTCCAACAAGCGTGATGCCGTGCAACCGGCCGACATGCCAGACCCCCAGCATCTCACACTTCCCCACTTGCGCAAACTCGCCAGTGGCGAAGGCGTCGGCCAGCTCGGCACCCTCGGTCGTGGCAATCACTTTGTCGAATTGCAACGCGATGAGTCCGGCACGCTCTGGCTCTTGGTGCACAGTGGCTCGCGCTTCATGGGTCAGGCCGTGGCAGGCCACTATGACCGTCTCGCGAAGGCCGAAGGTGTGCGTTCGATGATCGCCGGTCTTCGCCGCGATTCCGAAGCAGCAGTGGGGTACCTGGCTGATCAGGCCTGGTGCGTTCGTTACGCTACCGCCAATCGCATGCAGATGCTCGCCGCCGCGGCAGAGGCAGTGCAAAAGGTGTTGGGTGGCCGCATCTCGTGGAAATCCACGCTTGATGTTCCGCACAACTTCATCGCTATCGAACAGCACAACGGTGCCGAACTGGCCATTCATCGCAAAGGCGCTGCGCCCGCTCACGACGGCATGATCGGGCTGATCCCCGGCTCTGCCGGAACCATGAGTGTGCATGTGGTGGGCAAAGGGCTCGACGCGGCACTCGCATCCAGCTCTCATGGCGCAGGCCGCACCCGTTCGCGTTCCGATGCCCGACACCACGTCTCGGAAGCCGATGTGCGCCAGCAAATGAAGGACGTCACGTTTGATGAGGCCAGGTCCAGGGCCCTGCGTGATGAGGCCCCCAGCGTGTATCGCGATCTGCGCCTCGTCATGGAAGCCCAACGCGATCTCGTGACGATCACACGCGTCTTGAAACCGCTGGTGTCATTCAAGGCGACGGGAGAGTAACCAACGACATCATGGCCGATTTGTCAGAATCGCGTTCAACTTCTCAATTCGTGCTTTCAAAGTCACTTCCAGTTCCGTGCACTGATTAATGTGTCGTTGCAGTTCTGCGGGCGAAACGGCTTGTCTTGCATACGTCTGTGCTCGATTGTCAGAAACGCCCTTGGTCGCAAAAATGCGACTCACGTGCGATGGCCACTGTTGAAGGAACGCGCGATCAGCCGTCACGTCTTGCAACGCCTCTTGGTGAAGCTTGAGCTTCTTTCGAACATCTTCCGGGCTCGCCCGATTCGGCAACCTGTCCGAAAGTGCGTCTCGGTCCGCCGCCCGATCATCTTCAAAGGTGCGGCACGCGCTCCCAAGCGCATCTCCAGCTTCCGCGATCGCCTCGTCATACGCCGTTGCACCCAACAACGGCCTTTGCTCCAATATGCACATCGTGGCAAATAACGCGGAAAAAGCCAATGCAAGGGCAATCGGCACAGTGGCTACGATCCTCACCAGTCGGCTCTGAAGTCCGCGCGTGATGAGCCAGATAATCAGGCAGCCTACCACCGGCCAGATCGCTTTGAACGACACAACGATCCATCCGCCACTCTTCACGGTGATGGCGTGCCTCGGACTCTGGGCTGTCCAATAGAACATTGCGATCGCTATGGCCACGCACACGATCGCAAACAGCAACATGGCCGCCGCCACAATCCACGACTTGCGATCAATCTTCAGCATTCTCACGCCACCGTCACGCTCTTATCCAGATACACATCCTGGATCGCGTGCAACAGTGAAGCGCCTTCCTTCATTGGCTTCTGGAAGGCCTTGCGCCCGCTGATCAGGCCCATGCCGCCGGCACGCTTGTTCACCACCGCGGTGTAGATCGCTTCCTGCAGGTCGCCCGCGCCCTTGGATTCGCCACCACTATTAATCAGTGGCGCACGCCCCATATAGCAATTCGCCACCTGGTAGCGGCACAGATCAATCGGGTGTCCACCCTTACCTGCCTCATCACTGCCGCACAGGTTGGTATACACCCGCTTGTCCCACTTGCCGTACGCGCTGCCGCCGCTGTTGAGCGCGGCATACCCACCGTTGTTGGTCGGCAACTTCTGCTTGATGATGTCCGCCTTGATCGTCACACCCATGTGGTTGGCCTGGCCCGTCAGGTCAGCGCTGGAGTGATAATCCACGCTCTTGCCATCCGCCCCCGTCACCTTGAACTTGTTGTTGCGGGTATAGCACCACAGCACCGTCACCATGCCATACGAGTGCGCCTCCTCGAACATGTCGCTGACGTACTTGATCTCATCACGCGCTGAGTCATTGCCGAAATAGATCGTCGCGCCCACCGCCGCCGCGCCCATCTCATAGCACTGCTTCACGCTGCCGAAATAGCTCTGCTTGAAGATGTTG
>CAYTYD010000062.1:0-7678 GCA_964441555.1 uncultured Phycisphaeraceae bacterium
CAACGCTCTGGCCATCGTGGACAGCGACGTCGGTGGCAGTGGCAACTTTGCCAACGAACCCAGCGGCGACACCATCATGTTCTTCCTCAGCGGCAACGCCACTGTGATGAACGTTCCCGCTGGTTTCACCACGGGCTTTGCCACGTATTACTCCACGATTGAAAGCACCGGCACCATCTTGGTTTACGATGGCGTTGACGGAACCGGCAACCTTCTCGGCACCGACGACATGTTCGCCCTCGGTACCGGCGGCAACGGTGATCCCAACGGCGCCTATGACCGCTGGGACATTGCTTCGGTCGCGATCGGCAACCAGGTTGCCCGCTCGGTCGTCTTCGTTGGCGCTGCCAACTTCATCGGCTTTGACGACATGATCTTCGGTGGCGTCCCCACCCCCGGCTCCGCTGCCGTCGCTGGCATCGCTGGCTTGGCTGCGCTTCGTCGCCGCCGCTAATTCAAGACCTTTGGTCTGAATTTTGACTCTTCCGCACGCCCAGTCTCCGACTGGGCGTGTGTGTTTTTACCCTTGGAATGTGGATGCCACCCGAGCATGGCGTCCCTACCATCCTGCAAACCATCGTTTTCTTGCAGAATTGCCACCATGCCCGATCTGAAGCACTCTAAACCCGGCCGCGAGTTCATTCGCAACTTTTCCATCATCGCCCACATCGATCACGGCAAGTCCACGCTCGCCGACCGGTTGCTCCAGGCCACCAATGCCGTCTCCGAGCGTGAGGCACGCGAACAGATCCTCGACTCCATGGATATCGAGCGCGAACGCGGAATCACCATCAAGGCCTCCGCCGTCACCGTCTTTCACCACCACACCCCTGGTGAGAAGTCCGACGAGCTTGAGCAGGACGCCGCCCAAGGTGAGGCCAAGGGCAGTGGCGGGGCCGACATCGCCACCCACGGTGCCAATCTCTACATGCTCAACTTCATCGACACCCCCGGCCACGTCGACTTCAACTACGAGGTCAGCCGCGCTTTGAAGGCGTGCGAAGGCGCCATCCTCGTCGTTGACTCCACCCAGGGCGTGCAGGCCCAGACGCTCGTCAACGCCTATTTGGCCATCAATGAGAATCTCGAAATCGTCCCCGTCATCAACAAGATCGATCTTCCCTCCGCGCGTCCCGCCGAAGTCGCCGAGGAAATCGAACAGGTTCTTGGCATCCCCGCCAAAGACTGCATCCTCGTCTCTGCCAAAACCGGACAGGGCATCCCCGAGCTTCTTGCCGCCATTTGCGACAAGATGCCACCGCCCCGCGCTCCAGTCACCACCCAGCTCCGCGCCCTCATCTTCGATGCCATTTACGACGACTACCGAGGCGTGGTCGTCTATTTCCGAGTCATGGATGGCGAACTCCGCGTCGGCGACAAGATCCGCATGATGGGCATCGGCCGCTCTTTCCAAGTGACCGAAATCGGCAAGATGAATCCCAAGCCCTACCGCGTCGACGGCGGCATGGTCACCGTCGGCGAAACTGGCTACATGGTCGCTGCCATCCGCTCGCTCAAAGATGTCCGCATCGGCGACACCATCACCCTCGAACGCGACCCCGCCACTGAAGCCCTCACCGGATATCAACCGCCTCGCCAGATGGTCTTCTGCGACTTCTACCCCGCCACCAGCGAAGATGGCAAGGGCTCCGATTTCGAAGAACTCCGCGAAGCGATGGAGCGTCTCTCTCTCAACGACTCTTCATTCACCTTCCAACCCGTGCACTCCGAGGCCCTTGGTTTCGGCTTCCGCTGCGGCTTCCTCGGCCTTCTCCACATGGACATCGTGCAGGAACGCCTCGAACGCGAGGGCGGCGTGCAGATCGTCCAGACCGCCCCCACCGTCTCCTATCACGTATTGGTCCGCAACGACAAAGCCATCACCGGCTCCAACAGCCAGGTCATCCGCCCTGTCGATCCTCTTAACGTCCACTTCGTTGCCCCACCCCAAGGTATGCAACTTCTCGAAGTGCACAACCCCGGCGACCTTCCCGACATGGGCATCATCGAGGAAATCCGCGAGCCACTGTGCAAAGTCGAGATCCTCATCCCGAAGGAATACATCGGCGCCGTCATGCAGCTTTGCCTCGATCGTCGCGGTGTCTACAAGAGCCAGCAATACGTCTCCGCCAGCCGCGAAATGATCATCTTCGAGATTCCCCTCGCCGAAATCATCTACGACTTCTTCGACAAAATGAAATCCATGACCAGCGGCTACGGCACCATGGATTACGACGTGATCTCATACCGCCCCGACAACCTGGTGAAGATGGACATCCTCATCAATGGCGACCCCGTCGAGGCCCTCGCCTGCATCGTGCATAAGGAACGTGCTGAACAGCGCGGTCGCGGTCTCATCAAACGTCTGAAAGACCAGATCCCCCGCCACCAGTTCGAGATCCCGCTGCAGGCGGCCATCGGCGGCAAGATCATCGCCCGCGAAACCATCAAGGCCTTCCGCAAGGACGTTTTGGCCAAGTGCTACGGCGGCGACGTCTCCCGTAAGCGCAAGCTCCTCGAAAAGCAGAAAGAGGGCAAGAAGCGCATGAAGAACGTCGGCAGTGTCCAGATTCCCCAAGAGGCCTTCATGGCCGTCCTGGATCAAGGGGACTAATCTCGCCACGCCTTGCCACTCTGCCTGGGGTCTTTACCCCGGAATAACCCCGACGGACGCTCCTCCGTTCAGGTGCACAGCCCTCCCATGCGCCACGGATTTCGCGTTCGCGGCAAATCTCCGCCATCACTTCTTCTTCCACACACCGCAACATCCGAAACTTCATCACGGACCATCGTGTCCCTCGTGGAGAATCCAAGATGTTGAATCGTCGTGTCGTTGCTGTGTGTGTCGCCGCCGGAACCCTGACTTCGCTGGCACTTGCCGGCGATCCTCACGCTTCACCAGCTCCCGCCGCAAAGCCCGCTCAGAAGACTCCCTCCAAGCCCACAACCTATAACAAGCAGGCGACGCCAACGACTCAGACCAAGAAGGTCACGCCCGCTGCGCCAGCCACCAAAACAGAAACCAAGCCAGAAACCAAGTCAGAACACACCGACACCGCATCCAACAACGAAAACACTCAGCCCAAGTCAGCCGTCGCGGCACCCGCTCCCAGCGAGTCCTCCGCCAACGCCGCCGCCGATGATGCACTCAACTTCCTCGTCGAAGGCAACGCCCGCTGGGTGAGCAACAAGCCCCAGTCACCCAACATCGATAACGCCCGCCGCGAAGAAGTCGCTGCCGGTCAGCACCCCCTCGTGACCATTCTCACCTGCGCCGACTCGCGCATCCCTGTCGAACGCGTCTTTGATCGCGGCGTCGGCGATGTCTTCGTCATCCGCGTCGCTGGCAATGTCGCCGGTGGCAGCGAGACCGGCACTATCGAGTACGGCGTCGAGCACTTGAAGACTCCCCTGCTCGTGGTCATGGGCCACACCAAGTGCGGAGCTGTCGCCGCCGCTGCGACCAACGCCCCCGTCCACGGTTTTGTCGCCAAGCTCGTCAGCAACATTCAGCCCGCTATCGAGCGTGCCCGACGCGCCAATCCCGATGCCGATGAGAAGACTCTCTCTGCATTGGCCGTCAACGAAAACGTCTGGCAGTCCGTCTTTGATCTCTTCAAGGCCAGCCAGCCCGTGCGCGAGCTCGCGGCATCCGGTCAATTGAAAGTCGTCGGCGCGGTCTACGACATCTCCACCGGCAAGGTCGATTTCCTGGGTGAGCACCCATGGCAGAATGAACTTCTGGCCACGCTGAATACCAAGCCCAGCACAGCCGTCGCAGCGAAACCCGTCGAGACTCACACGGAAACCAAGACCAAGTCCGAGCCCGCTCAGGCCGCCGCGGCAGATGACCACAACTCTGATCACTCCGGCCACTGATCCCCATCCACTCAATCAACTCAACACGCCAACGATGAGGGCATGGATCATCCCAGCCCTCTTCGTCTCATTTCATCCTGGAATGGAGCACTCGCCATCGCCCGCGCTGTGGATCTGCATCGTTCAGGGCAGCCACTCTTGGGTGCCATGGTTCAGGGTGTGAAGATCGTCGAAGATGACCCCGAAGAAATGTCCGTTGGCTATGGTGGGCTTCCCAACGAAGACGGTGTTGTCGAACTCGATGCCGCGGTGATGGATGGCCGCACTCACCGCGCTGGCGCTGTCGCCGGACTCCGCGGCATCCGTCACGCCGCATCCATCGCCCACGAAGTCATGCTTCGCACTGATCACACACTGCTGGTCGGACATGGTGCCACCCGCTTTGCACACATGCTTGGCTACCCGCATGAAGAGCTCCTCACCACCAAGGGCCGGCAGGCCTGGCTGGATTGGAAAGCCAACCTCTCACCCCGTGATGGCTGGCTCGCACCCGGCGAACAGGCCAGTGATTTCGGCCGCGCCAAATGGGCGGGCAAGGAAGGCGGCCCTACTGAATCTGAAGCTGGCCATCCATCCGCCGCAGGCATTCCCGCCACAAACCTCCCAGCCCCCGGCACCTCCAACACCGCTCCGAGCATCCCCTTCACCTACGGGACTATCTACATGGGAGGGCTCGATCTCTCTGGCGATCTCTCCGCCCTCACCAGCACCAGTGGCCTTTCCTACAAGATCTCCGGCCGCGTGGGCGACACCCCCATCATCGGCGGTGGCATCTACGTCAACAACTCCATCGGCACCGCAGGCGCCACCGGCCGGGGCGAAGCCGTGATGCAATCATGCGGCGGGTTTCACGCCGTGATGCGCATGGAATCCGGCGACACTCCAGAAGAGGCCTGCCTCCACGTCCTTCGTGTCATCGCGGATCGCACCGAGCCGCGGCTGCGCGATGCCAGGGGCCGCCCCACCTTCAACGTCACCATGTATGCCATCCGCAAAGATGGCCTCATCGGCGCGGCATCTATCCACCCTGGTTACGAATTCACCTGCTTTGATGGCACCGCTGTCCGTACTCTAAAAGCGCAGAACGTCTATGCCGATTGAGCCACGCCAACGTACACTCAATCTTGTGCATTCAACAGTGGCGAACCGCGCCGCACACGTCGCTCACTTTTTCATCTTCTCTGTCGCTGCCTTGGCCTTCGTCAGGGCATTCTGGATCAAGACGCGACCCGGGAAAACCGTGCCGAATTGTCCGAGTGCAATTCGCGAAACCTGAGTCTGATCTGCCTTCACTTTTCCGAGCAGCACATTCAACGCGGCCTCATCACCCTTTTGAATTGCCTCGACCATCGGGTCGACGAGCCCAGCCGCCACATCCAGTGCCGCACCGATGTCCTTCTCAGACATCTTCCTCGCCTTCTCAGCAAAGGTCTTTTCCGGCAACAGCGACAACATCGGCTGGATGCGTGCAAACTCCGCTTCTGTCACTCCCGGCAGACTCGTCATCTGCAGCACACCGACTTCTTCCAAGTATTGCGCGTACTTCGCTCCCGCATCCGCTCCTTTGAATTGGCCGCGCAGATGTTCAATCGACGCCTTCGTGTCTGTCGCCATGTCCGTCATTTGCCGAGACGGATCGTTGAAATCGAACGAGGCGACCGCCGCTGCCACAGCTTGACCATCCACCGCAGCCACATCACCGGCTGCGGCAATTGCAGCAATCTTGCGGCACGCACTCGAAGCCACCATCGTCCCCGTCGTGCGCGACTGCGGGTCGCCCTGATTCACCAGTTGACGCCCCCATTTGATCACCGCGACGCATCGCGCCACCGCACCTGCATAATCCTTGGCATCGGCGAGCCGCGCCGCATCCGCCAGCATCAATTGCGATGTGTTCTGCACCTGGGTCTTGGGGTGCTTTAAGTGTCCATTCCACCCGCCAAGATCCATCTCTGGCACTTCTTCAAGTTTCTGATTGGCCAGTGCCGCGAATTCATCCAGCGCACCCTGACGGCTCAATAGCCAGGCAGTCAGCGTTTCCTTTGCATTCGGCTCAGCGCTCGTGTCAAACTCCATCCCAGCCGCCAGCGGCTTCAAGTACAGCAGTTCCATCGGCTGCTCTTTCGACACCTTGGCAAACGTTGCCGCCAATGCATCAATCACTGGAGTCGGACCCGACCGCGCTGGTGGCTGGTACTTCTTCTCCATTGGAGCGACCCGCGCCCGCGGCGTCTCGGGCACACCTGTTGTCTCCGCGGGCTTTTCGCAGCCGGTAAGCCCGCTGCCCGCCAGCACCGCGCCAACCACGCAAACGACGGCTGCCGCTCGGCCAGCACTCAGATTCGACTGACCAGACAACATCATTGACTTCTTCACATACACCTCAATCTCTTGGAACTCCTCGCAGAGAGCGGGTGATTCCCTTCCGATGTGGCCATTTTGGAAATTTGCAAATTTGGCAATTGGACAGCGACGCGAACTCGCGTTGCTGTCTATCTCGCCCCCGCCCCGATCGTCATCTTCACCGGCACCACGCTGGGCTTGACGCGAGACTCAAACTCGCCCCAGAACTTGTTCATGATCGTCCGCACCGCCCAGTTGTTGCCATCCGCCAGGCCGCAGATCGTCGTCCCCGGCATGCTGCCCATGCTCGTCGCGATCTCCAGCGCCAAGTCCAAATCCTTGGTCTTTCCCTGCCCATCCTCGATCTTGGTCATCAACTGATACAACCACCCCGAGCCCTCGCGGCAGGGTGTGCACTGTCCGCAACTCTCATGCTTGAAGAACCGCGCGATATTCCGCGCCACCATCACCATGTCCGTATCTTCATCAAACACTGTCGGACACGCCGTACCCAATCCCAGCACGTTGCACTTGCGGCCAATGTCAAAATCCATCTCCGCATCAAACTGGTCCGCGCTCAGAATCCCCATCGACACGCCACCGGGAATGGCTGCCTTGAACTTCTTGCCATTCCGCATGCCGCCGCACAGGCCTTCGACGATCTTGCGGAGGGGAATACCCAGTTCGAGTTCAAAGGTGCCGGGGCGGGCGACGTGACCAGACACGCCCATCAGTTTGGTGCCAAAGGACGGCGGCGCACCCGCGCCCAGTGTGCTTGCCCGACCCTGCTTGCTAAACCAATCCGCCCCAAATTCCACAATGCTCGGCACGTGGCACAACGTCTCCACGTTATTGATAATCGTGGGCTTACCAAACAAGCCCTTCACCGCCGGGAATGGCGGCTTGATTCGCGGCCAACCACGCTTCCCTTCCAGTGCCTCCAGCAGCGCAGTCTCTTCGCCACAGATATACGCGCCCGCCCCGCGATGCACATAGCACTCCACCGCCCAGGTGCCGCCACCTGCCGTCTGTGTGCCGTTCAACAGCCCCTTGCTGCCAAACACACCATGCGCGTACGCCTCTTTCAGCGCTTCTTCCAAAACATGCGCCTGGTGGTGATACTCGCCACGGATGAAGATGTACGCCCGCTTCAGGCGGCACGCATAGCACGCCGCCGCGATGCCTTCGAGCAAGAGGTGCGGGTCAAAATCCATCAGCAGCCGGTCCTTGAATGTCCCCGGCTCAGATTCATCGGCGTTGATCGCCAGATAGCGCATCCCCGGGTCCTTCCCCTCTTCAACCTTGGGAAGGAACGTCCACTTCAACCCCGTCGGGAAACCCGCGCCGCCGCGGCCGCGCACCACCGCGTCCTTGATCGTGTTGACGACCTCGCCGGGCTGCATCGACAGCGCATTCTCAAGCGACTTGTAGCCGCCGGTCGCCATGTACTCGTCGA
>CAYTYD010000062.1:7688-14391 GCA_964441555.1 uncultured Phycisphaeraceae bacterium
CCGCGGCCGCGCAGGTTCGACTTCTTCACCTCGTCCACCACCGCCTCGGGCGTCATGGTCAGTGCCTTCCGCAGCCCGTTGTACCCGCCCGTCTTCAAATACTCATCCAGCTTTACCACATGCCGCCCCTTCGGATCGGCATATGGCCAGCACGGAATCCGCTTGGTCAGGATCGGGCCATCGAGGTGAGGATTGAAGTCCTTGGCGTTGAACTGCATGAGGAGGTATTCCGGGGGTATCCGTTCAGAGAAAATCCAGCGGGCCGATTCTATCGGCCCATACCCCTCACGTACACCTCACCGGGGGCAAGTTCGGCCCGATCCCGACAGGGCTTTCCCGCCCTTCCCTCAGACACCTTGATGGCCAACTCCACAAACTTCGCCGCTCCGATGAGGTCATTTGGCAATTTGGAATTTGCAGTGACGCCGCTAGCAACCCACCGCGAACCTTGCCACAAAATCCAGATAGTCAAAGAAATCGATCACCCCATCGCGGTTGAAGTCTGCGCTCGGCTCTTGCCCTGCAAACGCACCGACAAAATCCAGATAGTCGAACAGATCGACGGTGGCATCGCGGTTCAGATCCAGCGGACAGAGGCATCCATACCGCGCGACATAGTTTGAAGCAATGCCATCCACCGAAGTGAACGGCCCGCCCATCCACAACTCACCATTGATCGAACGGATCACTCCCGTCGCCGTCGCATGCGAGTACAGACTACTCGGACTCACCAGATCCACCGTTCCAAACGCCTCCCAAGCCCCATTCACCAGCCGATACGGACGCATTTTCCGAACTGCGTTATACGAAGTCGCCAATCCATTCGACGTCTGCATCAACAGCGCCACCAAAGTCGGCCCATTGCCAAAGTCATGTACCGTGAGGTCCGCCACCACGCCCGGTGGACGCGGCTCAAACTCATTCCACGTTGCCCCATCCCACCAGAAAAGTGTTGCGAAGCGAGCAGGTGTGGGAACATCAAAATACCACGTTCCACCCATCATCAGCCGCTCTGTCCCATCCACCGGCCATGTCGCCAAGCACATACCAGTCGAATCGACAGTCGTGACTCTGGTTGTCACACCAGTTGCAATCGTCTGCCATGTTTGCCCTACCCTGCGAAAGACGCATGGGCTACCACCCCTCACGCCGCCGCACACATACAGCGCATCACCTGCCCCGTCATTAAAGGTCTTCATCGCATACGGGCCTGTCCAACTCACGGTCGGCGATGTCACGCCTTGCCATGATGCCCCGCCAAACTTCCAGAGGATTGGGGTTGCGAATTTGATGAGCGAGTACAACTCAGGACCGTTTCCCGAGTCAATGTTCTCAAAGGCGTTGACACAGGTGGTAAACGAGAGACCAGAGAGTTGTTGCGCCCAAACCCCAGATTCCCGCCGCAGAATTCCCGCAGGCATGAAATCCCCCGTGGTACCAATCAGCAATTGCGGACCGGCGTTCGTCATCTGGGTTGTCAGCGCCGTGACGGAACCCTGACTTGCGAAGCTGCTCGGAACTCCTCGAATCCCCTGACCAAGATTCTCCCAACCGCTCCCGGTCCATTTGGCGATGTTGTTCACCCCACTCGCGCCGGCCGAGATGAATCCCCCGCCAACATGCACCTGAGCACCATCACCCAAATCCAGATTCTCAATCGCTTGCACATTTCCATACCCAAACGTGGGTCCCAATCCGCGCCACTCAGTTCCATTCCATGTGGCGATCGCCTGCTGATCGGCGGACCCGATGACCGTTCCGAAGTTGCCACCCATCACCAGTACTCGACCGCACGCCAAGCTGTTCGTTCTCGCGGCAGACAAACCGTCCACCTGGATTGAATTGATCAAGGGAGGTGAAATCACCGTCCATCCGTTCGCCGTGAGTCTTCGCACGTAGTACCCGCTGATTGTGGCCTGTTGACCATTTCGCGCCACATCAGGGCTGACCACAATCACGCCGCGTTCTCGATCCACAGGATCGCCTGCGATGCTTTTGGGCGGCTGCACCAATCCATCACCCAGGGGTGACCACGCGCGATGCTGATACACCGCGATGTGCTTCACCGGTGTCCCATCGATCGCATCGATCGGGCCACTCAGTACCAGACGCGTGTTCGCGCCGGTTCCCTGCTTCAGAAACTTGAACTCCGGCTCGTAAGGTTCCACCGCCGGTGCCTGCGCAATCATGTTAAGCAGCGTCCAACCCATCGGGTCAAATTGATACAACCCCGTCTGATTTCCTACCACTCGCACCGCCACAATTCTGCCGCCCGGCACATCATCCAGGTACTCAATGCACTGCACTCCGTCCAGCGCAGACGCCGTCGACGCCACCCGCACCCACGCTCCGTCCACCAATCTGTTCAATCGGTAGAAAGTCGAACCGCCGCTCGAGCGGTCAATCAAGAATACTTGATCCCCGTCAACACTCTCTGAGACAAAAAGATTGGCGGCATTCGCCAATGATGGCAAAGTTGTAAACGCGGTCCCATCCCATCGCGTAATCTCAGAACTCCAGAAATATGCCGCCGCTCGCGTTGTGCGCAACCCAATTGCGGTTCTGACCCCCGACGGTGCGCCGGGTAAGTTCTGAGCCAACTGCCACGATGTCCCATCATTTACAAACCAACCTGAGCCGGTGTTGACCGCTCCACCAATCTCCCGCGGCCCCCGCGCAAACACATACTCGCGAGGTTCCGCCCCCGGCGTCACAAAAACCTGCACCTCGCTCACCACACCGGCCGTCGCCGGCAATCCCGCTCCCTCAATCCACCCCTGCTCACACTGCGCGTACGCGGTGCTGCTCATCCCCAGCCCGCATACTGCGGCCAGACCGACACTGAACCCAACCACGCCCGCCAGCACAGAGTTCTGCTTCATAGTGCAACTTCTACCAACACTCCCCCCGGACAGTTGCGGCACGCCTGACTATTATCCCAATTAAACTGAAGACCGATAAATGCTGGCCAAAGCGAGCCAAGTCCAGCGATCTTGGTACCTTGTACCGGGCGTGCCTCTGTGCTTTCAACGTGGCAACCTCTGCCTCGGTCACTCCACATTCAAATTCGACACATACTGGTTCAATTCACCCTCCAGCCGTGTGGTTTCCGCCCGCGCGCTGGTCAGTTCCTCACCCAGTTTCTCCAGCCGCGTCTCCTGCTCGCTCAGCTTCTTCATGTACCTGCCGTACAACTCGCTGTTGCGGTCAATCGTGCTCATGTTCTGCCGCAGACGCCCCTGATCCGCATCGATCGCGGCACGCTCCTTATCCAACTCCCCCACCTTCTTCTGCGCATCCAGCACCAGTTGCCGCCGCCGCGCTGCCTCGCGGAAGGCATCCACCACCGCCTTGCTCGCCTTCCCATCCGTCGAATACGCCGTCAAAGTCCGCGCATCAAAGGAAAGCAGCTCAAAGGTCTGACTCTGCACCTGCTCCTGCACCACCTTCACCTCACCCGCTTTCCCGGCATCGATATCCAGGGCAAAGCGATACAGATTCGGTGTCTCTTCTCTGGGCTTGCTTGGCTCAACCAGCGTCGCCATGCCATCCTTGGGATGCTCAATCAAAATCGTTCGCGCCCGCTTGGCATCCTTGTTCGCAAATTGATACGTGATCGTCCGGCGATACGTGCTTGTCTGCTCCAACACACCCGAAACGATCCGCACCTTGCGAATTGTGCTCGCGCCTTCTTCCTTGGTCTGGCTCACCACATCCAGATCCACCGCGTACGCCAAGAGCCGCTTGTCCTTGGGGGCCACATGCCCGATCTGGGCATCACCTGCATACACACCCGCATCAAAGACACTCACCGGCCCGGGAAGCAACTGCAGCGCGGTCGAGTTTGTCAACTCGATCCCCCGCATCGGATGCTCGCTCCCATCCTGCCGGTTGTAGATGCTCACACGCTGCGCATCGATCCCGCTCGCGATGATCGGCAGCATCGCCGACCTCTGCCGCTGAATCGTCACCGGCGATTCCAATTCGAACTGGAAGACCTCACCCGCCTCAACCACATTCGCCTGCGCTCTCGCGGCATACCCCGCCATGTCCCCCGCGCTCATCGCGTCGGCAGATTCGTACTTTCTCTCTGCGCCCCCGCTGGGGCTCCCCGGCGCCGCCCGCATCGCTGGCGCAGGCGCCCCCGCCTTGCTTCGCACCATCGATTCTCTTCGGTTCTCACCCCCACTCCCAGCTTCGCCCAGCGAATTCTGCGTCGAGCCGAGTGCGACAAAACTATCAACACTCGCCCCCGCATACATCCGCGGCATCACACCCGGAATCGTCGGCACCGGCACCGTCGGCCGCGCCAAATACAGCGGCTCATACAGATCCATCTTGAAGCTCACCGGCCGACCGCTCACCAGCGACAGCGAAATCTGGTTCCAATCTTCATCCGTCGTGTTCTCCACGATCGCCCAACCCTGCATCACGCTGGAGCCGGCCGTCTTGGCCTCATCGCTGGATTTGGCCTGCGCCCCATCCGGCAGCACCAGTCGGTAGGTTGCCTTCCAGATCGGCAGTTCATGCACGTATGAGATCACAACCTCGCGCTGCCCCGTGCCGCGGAAACCGACTTCGACGGTCTTGCTCCGCTCTTCCCGATACTCCGCCAGCGCTGCCAGCGCCTTGTTCAACTCCGCAGCCAACGTCGGATCAGAAATGTTGAACGACTGCACACCCGCCAGTTTGATCGAGCGCACACCACTCGCCGCGATCAGGTTGACATACGCCTGACTGACAATCCCCTTCCCATCTGGAGTGGCTTCGGGCTTGTCTTCCACGCTCAGAATCGTTCCCGCGATCACGCCCTCGCTCGTCGTCAGCGTCGCCGCCGAGCCGCGCAGTCGATTCACCAACTGCGCCATCGACGGGTTATCCGCCACATTGATCGCAAACGAAGCCAATCGCCGCTCCAGCGGATCCTTGCTGCCGTACGAAGCCCCCTCGATCACGCCTCCACCCTTATCCAAAATCACCATCGACTTCAGGATGTCATTGATGGTGTCGGTGTTGAATTTCAACTGCACCTTGGCATCGCCATCCACGCGGCCATTCCGCTGGAACGACCCCACACCCGAGCGGTACAGCGTCAACCGGCGCAGCGGCACCGCATCCTGCATCTCTTTTTTGGTTTCGACATTGGCCGCGCCTGATCTGGTCTGCGCGTTCGCCACCGGAGTCCACGTCGCCACACTTCCCGCGACCAAAACAATCGCCAGCGAAGACTTCATCATCGACATCGAGCGCAGCGCAGCATTCATGGTCATTCTCCACAGCGTCACCACCATCAGCCATCATGGCTTCTGCTGGCAACGCCTCGTAGAGAATACCCGCAATCTCGCTTCCGGTTCCGCCCCTGAATTCAACGTGACAACCCCGTGACAGTCACCTGTCTCTCCCCTACGCCGTCATTCCCAGCGAATCCTCCACACCCAACGTCGCATAAATCTCCCGCGTCGCCGTGGACTTATTCAACGTATACAGATGTATCCCTTCCACACCATGATCCAAAAGATCTCTGCACTGCTCCGTCGCCCAGTGCACACCCACGCGCCGCACCGATTCCGGATTGTGCTCAGCACGCCCCAGCGCCCGCAGCAACGCCGCCGGTGCCCGCGCCCCCGCCGCGAGTTCCAAAATCCTCTTCAATCCACCAATGCTCGTGATCGGCATGATGCCAGCCACGATCGGCACGCGAATGCCGCTCAATCTGCACCGATCGCGGAAATCCAGAAAATCCCGGTTGTCGAAGAACAACTGCGTCACGATCGCATCCGCGCCCGCATCCACCTTCGCCTTCAAGTGCTCCATCTCTGTCAGCCGATTCGGTGTCCCCGGATGCCCCTCCGGATACCCCGCCACCGCAATCCCAAAACCGCGCGGATCGGCATGACCTTGCACGCCCTTGTTTCGTTCATTGAATGTCTTGACAAATCGCACCAGATCCGCGGCAAACGGAAAGTCGCCATGCTGAACTGATGCCTGATGCCTGGTGCCTGATGCCTCTGACTTCGGCGGATCGCCACGCAAAGCCAAGATGTTGGAAACACCCGCGCGGGCATAGCGAGTGAGAATGGCCTCAATCTCGGCCTTGGTGTGACCAGTGCCCGTCAGGTGCGCCATTGGGTCTAGTGCCGTCTCCGCCTTCACCCGCTCCACCAGTTCGTGCGTCATCTGCCGCGTCGAGCCACCCGCGCCATACGTCACACTCACGAACGTGGGCTTGAGTGGCTCCAGCGCACGCAACGACTCAAAGAGTTCCGCAGCCGCCGACTCGGTCTTGGGCGGAAAGAACTCAAACGAAAACGTCGTTCGATGCTTACTGAATGCGTCGCGAAGATGCACGGAAGACCACAGCCCAACACCGGAGGCCAGCGGGCATCAACATCCTCACATCTCACGGGATTCGCCGGTCCGCGGCGAGGATTGTGCCCGAATGGAACGCCCGATCGGCGACCATCGAACCGCATGTCCTCCGTGAGGGAGGCGGCACCGCGGCAGTCAGGTCACCCCGAAGCTCGGTTGCCGGGCGGGTTTGTCCCGCCGCTCTTGATGCACCTCATCATAGCCACGGCCCTCGCCAATCCGCCTCATCTCACGATCCATCTACTGCACTGATGAAGCCGGAGTTTGACTCTATTGTGGTTCAACCTCCAACTCATCTCGCCCGCCTCTCTTGCCTCTGTTCCTTTCTACCTTT
>CAYTYD010000063.1:0-14378 GCA_964441555.1 uncultured Phycisphaeraceae bacterium
CCGAATCATCCCGACCTCGAGCCGGCTGTCGGCACTCAACACGAGCGGTCTGAATGCGAGCGATTGAGGCGCAACGGGCGTCACCACGATGGCGTCGACCGAAGGGGCCAGCACCGGACCGCCAGCACTCAACGTGTAGGCGGTGGAGCCGACCGGAGTGGCGATGATCAGGCCATCGCCTCGCATCACTGGTCCGGGCACGCCGTTGAGTGACAGGGACAACTCGATCATGCGGAATGGGGGGCCGGCGGTGATGACCGCTTCATTCAATGCAAGGCCCGTGGCATGAGGACGCTTATCGCCCGGGTTCCAGCACTCGGCCTGCAGCATGGAGACGGAACGCGTGGGGAGCGAGCCAGCTCCGAAGAGCGTCTTAGATTGCTGTCGCAGGGCCTCCATATCAAACTCGGCCAGGAAGCCCAGTTTGCCGAAGTTCACACCCAGTAGGGGAACATCAAGATGGGCAGAATGGCGAGTCTGGGAAAGGAGTGTGCCATCTCCGCCAAGCACGACCAGTAGATCCGGCTTTTTCTTGGGAAGGCGGGCCGACTTTCGGGCATCGACTTCTGCAAGGACCGATCCGTGCCTTTCGATCAAGGCGCGGACTTCGCGAGCCGCGGCGGCGGCTTCGGGTTTGGCACGATTTACGACGAGTACGACCGAACGACCCATGACTTACCCTAGGCAGCCAAGCACATCGAGATCGGGCATTTACCCTATATGACCGAACGATTGAAAATGCTTAGCGCGGCTGCCGCGATCGGGCTGAGACAGCGATTGATGGTTCGCTGACACTGGCTTTTGCCAGAAGGTCACGCAAGGCGGCGGCGATTCCGGGAGCATCGATGCCGACCTCGGCGAGCTGCTTGGGGCGCGAGTCCTGCAGAATCCATCGATCGGGGATGCCCAAGGTCGTGATGGTGGGGACGCCAAGGGAGTATTCGCCGGCGATGGAGTGAACGGCTTCCATCACGGCAGCGCCAAAGCCACCGACGATGCTGTGGTCTTCGATGGTGATGATGGGTGTGCCGGATTCGCAGAGGGCGCGAACCAGTGTGGCGTCGATGGGCTTGGCAAAGCGTGCGTCATAGACGGCGATGTTGCGATTACCACTGAGTTCAATCGCACTCAATGCGTCGAGCGCGGGCGTGCCGAAGGCCAGAATCGCGGCATCGGCGTGATGACCGGCAAGCACATCGCAGTGGGGCGTCAGGCAGCGGGCCTTGCCCAGTTCAAAGGGAGGGCACGCGACGGAAGTGAATCGAGACGAGACGGTGTCGCGCGGATAGCGAACGCTGGAGAGGCCGGATTCATACGTGCGCATGAATTCCATCGAGGCCTTAAGGGAAGGTTCATCGATGGCGGCCATGATGGCGGCGCCGGGGAGAGTGCGGAGCAGTGAGACGTCGCAGAAGCCGTGATGGACTGCGCCATCGCCACCGACGAGCCCCGCGCGATCGAGGAGCAGGCGGACAGGGAGACCCTGCAAAGCGGATTCCTGGAAGGCCTGATCGAAGGCACGCTGTAGGAAGGTGCAATAGACGGCAAGGAAGGGCTTGAAACCAGTTTTGGCAAGCCCAGCCATCATGTCGAGGGCGTGACTTTCGCAGATGCCCACATCCCACGAGCGATCGGGGAACTTGGCCAAAGGCTTGGAAATGCCGGTGCCATCGGGCATCGCTGCGGTGCAGGTGACGACCTTGGAGTCGCGCTCCATCAAGTCGAGCATGGCATCGCCGACGGCGGCGGTGAAGGAGCGACCATCGCTCTTGAGCTCGACGCGGCACCCCTGGGTTTCAACATCCGCATCCACCTTGAATGCCGGTGGAGAGTGGAACTTGCTGGAATCCCGCTCGGCAAACTCGTATCCCTTGCCTTTGATGGTCTTGACGTGGAGAACGATGGGGCGATCGATCTCTTTGACCTCTCGCAACATCTCGATGAGCGAGGGGAAATCGTGTCCATCAACAGGGCCGACGGCCTTGAGGCCAAAGTGTTCAAACCAGCCGGTGCCGGTTTCGTCGCTGATCATCGCTTTGGCGGCGTCTCCGGCGCGGTGATAGGCCTTGGCGACCAAGTCACCACCAGGCATGCTCTTAAGCTTTTCGCGGGCATCCTTCTTGAGTTCGCCATACGTCTGCGACAGACGAAGTTTGTCAAAGTGAGCAGCGAGGGCACCCTGGGGTTTGCTGATGCTCATGCCGTTGTCATTGAGAATGACGAGGAACTGGCGTTTCAGCGTGCCAGCGCCATTCAGTCCTTCCATGGCCACGCCGTTGACGATGGAGGCATCGCCAATGAGCGACACCACGCGGCGACCATCCGGGCGCGTGTTGGGGTTGAATCCTTCGCCGGTCAGGGTGTCGCCCCGAGCCATGCCGACGGCGGTGGAGATGGCTGTGCCGGCGTGACCAACGCGGAAAAGGTCATAGGGAGATTCAGAGATTTCCGGAAAGCCGGCCATGCCTTGGCGGGTGCGGAGATTCTTCATCAGGGCCTGGCGGCCGGTGAGCAGCTTGTGCGGATAGCACTGGTGGCCGACGTCAAAGAGGAGGCGATCCCAGGCAAAGTCAAAGACATAGTGCAGGGCGATGGTGAGCTCGACCACACCCAGGTTGGGGGCCAGATGCCCGCCTGACTTCATAACCTCATCACAGATGGCGCGGCGGATTTCTGATGCAAGTTGCGGCAACTTCTCAACCGGAAGGTCGCGAAGATCACTGGGCCCACGAATCGTATCGAGAATGGTCATGGCATCCTTGCTGCTGGCACGGTCTACGCAGGGATTTCGTCCCCTGCACAATGGTAGATGCGTGTTGGGAGTAGAGGTACGACAGTTGCAGAGGCGCGGTTCGGAATCGTGGTTGGGTGTTCCGTGAACGAAAAGGGCCTTGATCGGCGTGATCAAGGCCCGATATCACATGAAAATGACGCGATTCAGGGCCGCCGCAGATCAGGGAAAATCAGCGTGTAGGAGTCGTTGCTGAGTGAGGGACGGGGGTATTGAGGTGTCGCGGGCGTGCCGTAGGGGATGAGTTTTTGATAGACGGCATGGCCATCGAGGAAGAGGAGGTTGCCA
The DNA here is from genome assembly GCA_964441555.1 of uncultured Phycisphaeraceae bacterium. Taxonomy (GTDB): domain Bacteria; phylum Planctomycetota; class Phycisphaerae; order Phycisphaerales; family UBA1924; genus F1-120-MAGs238. Next base: position 3,080 of record CAYTYD010000063.1, read on the forward strand.
CGATTGACATCGCCGTAGCCATTCACCCAGCGAACAGGTCCGTTGGGTGTGGGTTGGTTGTTGGTCACGATGTCCATGTATTCATCTCCGACACTAACCATTCGCGAGGGTTGAAAGGCATCGGCGACCTTGAAGCGCTGGCGACCGAAGATGTACGCCTGATTGAAGGCCATGCCTTGGGTCTGCCATAAATCAAAGAACCAGGCAAAGGAGAGGTGATACGACGTGCCAACATCGTTGTAGCATGACATCTGATTGGTGTTGGCGTTGGGCCAGTTGCGTTGGTGGCCGACTTTGTCGGAGGGATCCTTGAAGACATTCATCTCGAACTGTTTGCGGGAGAGGGAGGTTGCTGCTAAACCCGTTGAAGTGGTCGGGCCATCGACACCTTCAGCGCCCATGTAGAAATTCAGGGGGCGATGCGCTGCGGCAAAGTCAAAGCCGTAGGGATCGCCATACCAGTATCCGTCGTTGTTTTTGCCACCAAAGGTCCACGAGCAGACACCGTTGAAGTTCGTGGGCCAGCGATATGAGCCATCGGATTGTGGGCGACTCGCTGGCGGCGTGGGAATCTCGCCTTTCCAATCGTTCACATAGAGAGCCCAAGCGCGGCCAATGGATGAGAGATTCTGCAGCGAGATCGACTGCTGCGCTGCCTTTCGCGCCTTGCCAAGCGCAGGCAGCAGGATGGCGATCAGGAGCGCGATGATGGCGATGACCACCAACAGCTCAATGAGCGTGAAGGCCGCGACTCGGGCACGCTGAACGGGCAGCTTCATGATGTACCTCCGTGGAGGAGAGAAACCGGGCCGGAGAGTTCCGGCGAGTGCTTCAGAACGAGGTAGCTCCAGCGTACCACATCGTGCAAGAGGGGTTGATATGTGGAAAAGTCGTCGGCTGGATTGCGGTCAGGGAAACTTGACACCCAAACGGGGCCCCTTATATTGCCTTGTCCTTGGTGCCGGGCGGGAGGGGAAACTTTCACGCCGGGCTGAAAAGGGAAGTGCGGTGAGGCAAACGGGTGTCAAAGCACCCCAAGCCGATTCCGCCGCGGACGCGCCGCCGTAAGGGGTGATTCCGAGTCCAGTGCCCGGCTTGCCGGGCAGACCACTGAGCGTCATCGTTTCCTCGCGATGCTGTGTCGGGAAGGTCGGACTCGCCAGACCCCCAAGCCGGAAGACCTGCCTTGGATGCTGCGGTGCTTTTGCTCTTGCATTTGGCACTCGCAGCGGCTGGACCCCTTCGCGGAAAGCATGCCGCCTGTGTGCCTGCTTTCGAGGGATGCCAAACCGATCCGCGTGCCGTTTCCCATGCGGGTTCTTTTGGCTATTGCCGGCGTGTGGCGTATGTCGCCCTGCCGACCCCTCTCAGTGAAGTCGGTCCTCCCTTGCTGATGCGCCGCGTGGCCCATCGGTGAGCATGGTCGGAAACCGCTCCGCGCGATTCCGGAGTGTGGCGGCCCGCATCTGTCCTTTTTCAGGCGACGCGGGAAGAGAGGATCGGCTTGTATGCGTAGGAATGCAGTGGCAGCGCTGAGTGGCGCTGCGGCGGTCGTGTCCGTGTTCGCATCGGTGGCGAATGCCTCGGACTTTGCCTCGGTCATGGTGGATTACGTGCAAGGGGCCGGAGTCAACCCGGGAAATGACAATCCGAATGCGGCGCTTGGTTCGCCGACGCGCTACACCGGAACGCAGATCGGGTTTCCTGGCGCGGTGACGCCCTTCAACCCCAGCTTTGATCCCGGCGAGTGCGTGTCGATCGGGCGGGGCGGGTCGCTGATCGTGGCGTTTGATCATGATGTGCTGAATGATGCGAACAACCCTTATGGGCTTGACCTGATCATCTTCGGGAATTCGTTTTTCTGGGATCCCGTCAACTTCACCGCAACGGCGCAGACCTTGTCGAGTGATGGGGGCACGGTGTCGCTCTCGGCGGATGGTGTGACATGGGTGACCGCGCCGGGCATGGCGGACGGGCTCTTCCCCACGCTGGCGTATCTGGATCAGACCGATCCATTTGGCGGGCCCGCAGGCAACGTGCTGAGTGATTTCACCAAGCCGGTGAACCCAAATTTCAATTGGCAAGGTGCTGATCTCGCGGCGATCATCGCCGGGTACGACGGCTCTGGCGGTGGATGGGGCATCGACATCGGCGCGTTGGGCCTTTCCAGCGTGCGCTATGTGAAGATCACCAATGACCTGAACGCCACGCTGATTCCCGAGATCGATGCCATCAGCGATGTGCGTGCGGTGCCGGGGCCGGGCGGCGCGGGCCTGGCCGTGGTGCTGGGGTTGATGGCGTCTCGTCGGCGTCGTTAACGCCTGAAGAGTGATGCTGAAAGCCCTGCTTCAACTCGAGTTTCGCGGCCGGTGTACTGGAGGAGGTACATCGGCCGCTCTCTCTGCGCGGAGTGTGATGCTGGTGTGTCTGGGTGTGATGGTGCCGCAGGCAGCGGCACTCGCACCAGTCACGCCAGGTTCGGCTCAGGATTCATGGCCGGGATTTGCGCGCGATGCGGCGCACCGCAGCGCGGCGGATGGGGCGTTGGCGGTGCCCATCGGTGGGCCGATGTGGGTTCGGTCGGTGGATGGAAGCGATCGAAGCATCACGTTTGTCGGACAGTCGAGCGTTGCCGTATCGCGGACGCTGGTGTGCGCGATTGGATCAACGGGGTCGGGCTCTACGCTGCAATACTGGTGCTTTGGAATTTCGCGATTCACGGGCGGCGTGGTGTGGGCTGTTCCGATTGCGCGGCCACTGCTGGATTCGTACTCGACGCCGCTGATCGATGAACAGCGGCAGCAGGTGATCGTCACGACCGGGTGGCAGGTGGTGGCGTTGAACCTGATGAACGGCGCGCAGCGCTGGGTGCTGAACACGGTGCAGCCGATCGTGAATGCGTCGCCGGTGATCACGGATGATCTGGGTGTGCGCAATCGGCTCTTCTTCACGGATTATGACGGCGCGGGCACCGGCGGCTCATTGCACTGCGTGAACATCGATGCGTTTCATCCGCTGGCGAACCCATTCATGCCGGGCGAAACCGTGTGGTCGGTCGTGATCGGCGGCACCAGCGGCAACACCCCCGCGTACGCAGATGGCCGCGTGTATGTCTGCACGGCGGGGGAGTATGGTGTCTCCGGCGGTGATGTGCGCTGCTATGACGCGCGAGCCACGAGTGTGCCGACGCCGTTGTGGGTGACGCCCAATCCGATCGGCGAAGGGTTTTATTCCGGCCCGAGCGTCGCGAAGGGCGGGGGCGTGAATGGGCAGGATGGGCAGGATGTGGTGTATGCCGCGTCGTACGCCTTTTTCGGAACGACATCGTCGGCGAACCTGCTGAAACTTCGCGCCAGCGACGGAGCGGTCCTGTGGTCTATCCCGAGCAACCGCACCAGCATGACGCCCATCGTGATGCCCGATGGCCGCATCATTCTCTCCACCGGCGTGAGCGGGTTCGGTTCGCTCCCCGCCGTGCAGATCTTTCGTGACATGGGCTCGTCCGCATCCATGCTCTGGGATTCCAGCATCGCGACTTGGATCGATGCCAACGCCAACGGCGTGCGCGACACAGGTGAATACACGCGGCTGGGTGGCTGGACGGTGCAACCCGCTTTGGATCGCAGCACAAACTCGCTGCTGGTCGGCGTGATTCCCACCGGCGGCAGTGGGGCATGCGCATCCATGGGCGTGGTGGCGCTGGGCCCGCTGGCGACCAGCATGCCGCAGATCCAACCGTTTGTGCCCAATTGCGGCAGTTCACCGGCGATCGCCGGTCGCAATGTATATTCCATCGGGCCGACCGGGTTGCACGCTTTCGGTTCGCCACCGCCGCAGGGGGATATCAACAGCGATTCGCGGCTGGATGAAGAAGACCTGTACGCCTTTGGGCCGATGTCACAGGCCCAGGACCCGCGCTGCGATGTGAACGCTGACGGGCAGATCACAGGCACAGATCGCGAATTGCTGGAGTCGATCGTTCGTGCTGGGGAGAACGAATCACTCGAATCTTCGCGGCAGCGACAGGAGGCGGGACGATGACGAATTCTGCACGTCCATGCCGCGGCTTCTCACTGATCGAGCTTCTGGTGGTCATCGCGGTGATCGCCCTCCTGATTTCGATTCTGCTTCCGGGACTGGGCAAAGCGCGGCAGACGGCGCGGCTGACGACGTGTTCATCACAGGTGCGGCAGTTGCTGGTGGCATGGACGCTCTACGCCAATGACTACGCCGACCGCGCCATGCCCCTGGCATATTGGAGCGAGGAGGACATCGGCACAGGCGAGCAGGTCTTCTGGTGGGGCTCGCACGGCAGCAGCGGCCAGCCGGATTTTTTCGTCGGGTTCATCGCGCCGTATCTGGATGCCGCGCTCGCGAATGGATCAGCGCTGGAATGCGCGGAGCAGGGCGCGGGGACCTATCGCCCGCAAGGACCGGCCCGTGTGCCGACAAGCACCTACGGCTACAACGGCTACTTCCTCTCTCCGGCCAAGACGCCGGGATGGGGATCGAACATCGGCCATCGGCCGTGGCGGCGCATCAGTGAGATTCAGCGGCCCACGGAACTGTTGGTCTTTGCCGACACAATTCTGCCGACGGCATCCGCGACCGCTCTTCCTGGCAACACCGCTCTGCTCGATCCGCCGCAATTGTGGGATGGCGGCGCGTGGATCGCCAATGACTTTCCCACCACTAGCTTCCGGCATGCACGCTCCGGACGCGGCGCGATGGGTCTGGCCGCCGCGGGACATGCTGATGGAAGCGTGAAACCAACGCGGCACGATCCCAGCGCGGTGAATGATGCACGCTCCGCTGCGGGCTCGATCAGCGTGAACAATGGTCCTGGGTATGTGCCGGATTGGGAGCGCTGGTAAGGAGCACGAGCTTGTCAGTAGATCAGTCGCGTGCCATCTTTGGGTACGGCGTGCCACTGCCGGTGGATCGCTGCGTGTGCCACAATCGCACATTTGCGGAACTGCAGCGAATCGCACAGGCGGAGAATCTGGATCACGCGGCGTTGTCAGCACGCACGGGATGCTCGGCAAAATGCGGCACTTGCGGGCCGTATATTCGGCTGATGTTCAAATGCGGCGCGACGCGATTTCCCGTGCTGTCGCAGATGGATTTTGTGCGACTGCTGGGGCCTGACGGAGCGAAGAAGGGCGTGTGAGCTTTAGTACGTCGCTTCGTTGCGCCACTTGGTGTGACAGTCTTTGCATGAAGTATTGACGGCCTTGAGGAGCTTGCTCAGTGATTCGGCGTCTTTGCCCGCGACGATGGCGTCCTCCAGCGCAGTGGCCTGCTCGCCGTTCTTTCGCAGGAAATCCGCGAAATCGACGGGGTGCTTCCTGCTGCGGTCACCTTCGGCCATCAGACGCAGGAGATCAGCCAGCTTGCCGGCCTCGGCGGCTGGAACCAAGCCGGGGTTCTCTGCCGGGGGACTCCATCCCGCTCTTTCGATGGAAACCAGGTGTTCCAAAGCAGTGTCGGCATCGACCATCCCTTGCACAAAACCTGATGGACGCGAAACCGAGGGGAAGTTTGCGGGGACCGCATTGATCACGGAAGCATCCAATGCAGACGCTGCCAGCGCACACGCATACAGGCCGGTGTATGCAGGCGCGGTTCCCGAGACTTTCATGCGAGCGACGCCCTGATCTGGAGTGAGCCAGCCGATTGATGAAGCGGCTGCCGCGGCAGCACCTGCGCTGCGGTGTTTACCGTGGTGGCAATGGATGTACACCGGACCTTCGGACAGCGCATCGCGCGAAGCACGAGCCAGTTCTTTCTTGCGAGTGTCGTCAAAGCCGTTGTAGCCGATGGGAAGATGGATGTATCGCAGTCCGTATTTCTGGGCCATATCAACTTCGGGAACCATGCCATCCACACTGATGATGGTCTTAAAGCCCATGGCTTGTAGAGATGCAAAACCGGCTTCCCCCTCAGGCACTGAGCCAGAGACGTATCCATCGTGATAGGCGACCGCGTTGTGAATGCCCGGATAGTCCTTGGGCTTGGTGTCGTTCATGCTTGGCATGGCCAGAGTCTGAACGGGTTTTGTGGGTTCGGACGTGTTCGTGTGTGTCTTGGTTGAAGTTTCACACGCACCCAGGAAGATGGTGGTGGACAGAGTCGCGAGAAGGATCATTGTGGTGGTGCGCTGCATGGGATCTCCGTAGGAACAGGGAATGTACCGAAGTTTGTTCCGGTTCGTTCGACCAGAGTTGCGATTTGTGAACGAGTTGTCGTGGCGCGGCACAACATTTCCGTTGTCCTGCGTATCGGTTTGTCGGTTCTGGGGCGAAAACCCGGGTGAGTGGCGCAATGAATGCGTGCAGCAAGAAAAGGAAAGCGCATTCAATCTGAAATGGGCAGGCGGGGATTCGAACCCCGGACCCTTCGCATGTAAAGCGAACGCTCTGGCCGCTGAGCTACCCGCCCGGCCGAATAACTCTAGGGTGCTTACGCCATCAACTTGGTCAGCACATCAAGCCCCTTTTCCAAGGTCGCAAGCTTGGTGGCATAGGACAGACGCAAGTGCGTGTCGCGCGTGCTGAACGTATGTCCTGGAACGCACAGGACGTTGTGGTCCTTTGCGAGCATGAAGAACTGCTCACCCGTCATGTTCATCTTCGGCGGCACGGCAAAGAAGGCGTAGAACGCGCCTCCCGGCATGGCGACATCCGTGAGCTTGCCCAGCCGCGCATTCACCATGTCGCGGCGGCGTTCATACTCGGCCAGGGGCCCCGTCATGTCCGCATCAAAGCACGCGATCGCGCCGTGCTGGAGAGGACCGGGAGGACACACATAAAGATACTGCTGCAACTTGGCCATCTGTTCCACGATCGCGGCAGGGCCAGCGACATAACCCAATCGCCACCCGGTGACGCCGTAGGTCTTGCCGAAGCCGCGCACCACAAGCACAGTGTTCTCTGCGCCGGGCAGGCGAGCCGGGCTGGGGCATACCGAAACACCCGTGCCCGGACGCTTTTCGGTGCGCGATTCGGAATATGTGAACTCGTCGTAAATTTCATCTGACAGCAGCAGAATTCCCTTGCTGCGGCACAAATCCAGCAATTCCTGATTGTCTTTGGTCGACATCACCACGCCGGATGGATTGCCCGGTGAGCAGGAGAGGACGATCTTGGTCTTGGGCGTGATCAGCTTGGCGACGCGTTCGGCGGTCAGACGAAAGTCCGGATAGGTGTCGCACTTCACGGCCTTGGCCTGCGCGAGATTGGCCAGATATGGATACAGCACAAACCACGGATCCGGGATGATCACTTCATCGCCGGGATTCAGCACGGCCATGCAGGCCAAGATCAGCGCACCGCTGGTGCCGCTGGTAATGAGCACGCGAGTGCCGGTCGTCCCCGTGGTGACGGGGTTCCACCCCAGGTCCTCGCGCACATGGCGAGCCGTGCGCTCCAGCAAGGGGGGAATGCCGTAGGTGGGCGTGTATCCATTGAGATTATGCTCGATCGCGTGGATCGCGGCTTGCTTGACCGCTGCCGGAACCGGAAAATCCGGTTGGCCGATCGAGAGATCGATCGGGTCCTTCATCTTGGCCTTCATGTCAAAGACACGACGGATCCCCGAGCCATTGATGCCCTTGACACGATCGCTGATCAGCAGTTCGGCATTCATCGCAGTGGTGACCCCGGCCAGAGGAACTCAGGAACGCTCATTAAATACGCGTAGTCCATAAACACAAGCAGGCCGCGGCATGGGAGCCCCGGCCTGTTGGAAGAATGCAGAGAGGCGAATTAGGCCTTGCCGACGAGAGTCTTGGGAATGCCGAGGGCGCCCTTCTTCTCATCGAACTTCTTGTCGGCGACCATCTTGGCGATGCGCTCATCGCGCTTCATCACGCTGCGCTTGCCGGTGAGCTTGGCGGAAACTTTCAGACTGCGATTCAGACTCATGGAACCCTTCGTTTCTGCGGCGGCCTGCCGCGCTTTGGTCGTTATTGACCATCGCCTTTATATTTCACCCAGCCCGACTGCATGAAGTTGGTCGTGCCGCGATGGTCCCGCTTCCAGATCACTCCCAGACGCTGGACATCCTGATCAACTTTGACCTTGATCGGGTCCTCTTTCCGGTATTGCTCTCCAGTAATCCCCTGGAGGGCGATGATTTGGTACAGGGGGAGATTATTCGCTGCTTTCGAGCCCTTCTCAACTGTCACAGGCACGCCGATTGCCTCAAATGCGTTGGCTGCCAGGAATGCGACCACCTTTTCGGCATCCGCTCGCGGCAGACGGACGATCGCCAAGTAGTTCAATCCCGACTCCCGCGGGTCCTTTTCAACCATCCCCTTGGAGGTGATGACGGTGCCAGGTCCGGTAAATGTGGGGGCCGACAGGGTGGGTGGGTTTGAATTCGACTGCTGAGGAGTCACATCTTGGCGAGTCAGAGAGCCCGATAACCTTGGCGGCGGAACGAAAGTCGTTGGGTTTGCCGAGTTCGAAGCGGGATTGGCGGGTGTGGGGTTGGTGGTCGGGGTTGTGCCGGAGGGTTGAACCCCAGCGGAGATGTAGGGTGCGAGTTCTTTCTCCTTGGCCCGGCCACCTAGCCAGTATGCCGCGGCCCAAATGATGATCACGAGTGCGATCACGCCAGCGATAGAGAGGTAGATTGAATTCAGAGGCATGGAGACCAGACCCCCGGTGGGGCGGGAGGTGGCCCCGGCGCGAAGTGTGCTGATCCGGTCTGCTGTGGCCGATTCGTCGCCGGGGGCGTGGGAAGAAAGGGTCGGACGTGGGCGGTTGGGGATGGGGGATGGCTCGACGTGAATCGGAGTACGAGCCGGTGCGGCCGGGGTTGAACCATCGCCGTTGGCAGATCCGCCCCGGACCAAATCAAAAAGCGGGCTTTTGTTGCGGCGGAAGACTGGCATATGCGATTGTATCGGCCGGTCGAGGCTTTCCCGGCCAAACCCGGCGAATCTGTCGGCAGGGCAAAAAGCAACCCCGCGCCCGACCTGGTGTGAGGCCGAGCGCGGGGTTCGATCAAGTCGAAGGGTGTACCTGCCGGTGTTGAGCAGGTTGCACGAATTAGTGGATGATGTTGGCGAATGGGTCGGTGGTGCCCAGGCCGCCTCCGGAGTTGCCGCTGACAGGGGTCAGAGTTGCGTTGATGATGGTGCCGGCTCGCAGATTGGGCGAGCCGCTAATAGCCGTGGTGCATGAGGTGAAGTAGTTGCTGATGATGAGATCGGTGGCATCGGCGCCATCAACGCCAGTGGTAAAACCGACAATCTGATTTCCCTTGACCAGTGTTCGCGGTGTTCCGTTGATGCGGATGCCGAATGTGCCAAGCGCGCCTTCATTGCGGAACGAATTGTTCTCGCACAGACCGGTCATGTATACGCCGGCCGCAGAGTTGTTGATGGCGGTGGAATCGCGAAGAGAGCCAGATCCGACGTAAAAGCCGGTGCTGTTGCCGTTGGAAGTGCAGCTGATGACATCGCCACGATTGTCAACGTGGATCCCCGTGACTCCGTTTGCTTCTGCGACACAATCCTGAATGCGGGCGAGTACGGTGTAAATGCCGCCCGAGCCGTTTTCGCGGGCCGTGACACCGCGAACAACGGTGCTTTGATTGGCGATGGCGACCAGGCCCTTATCACCGTTTTTGAGAACGATGCAATCACGCACTTGGCCATCGTTGATGCGAATGCCGTGATCGGCATTGTCGGTGGATTGGACGCCTTCAATCACAGCCGACTGTGGCCAGGTCGTCACGCTTCCTGCCACGTCGATGCCGTCCAAGCCGAAAGTGCGGACGATGCCGTTCTTGATCTTGATGCCCATCTGGAACACGTTGCTGGTAGTGATACCATCCTGTGACCCGGCAAAGCCATAGACAGTGAAGCCGTTGAGATCAATCGTGACGTGGGAAGAAGCGATCTTGATGCCGTTCTTGCCAGATCCGACGGCGAGGTTTCCGGTCAAGTAGTATGAGCCGGGCTGGCTGATGACAAACATGTTGGCGGCATCGCCAGGTGTATTCGTGCTATTGATGGCGATACGTGGCTCGACATCGCCGAGGGGCTTCATGGTGCTCTGAATCGGGCCGGGTGGAGGATTCAGGGGGCCGCCAAGTGCAGAGCCAGCCAGGCATGCCAAGGCGAGGGTGATGGTTGTCGTGATGCCGCGATGTGATGAAGTCTGCATTTCAAGCCCTTTTTCAGATGTGATTGGTGCACCTGCGTGTGCACAGGTGTGGCTTCAATGCGACATTGGCGCGTTCGGCAGCTAACCGATTTTTAAGGATTGTGCCGATACATCCCAGCCATGTGCGGCATTCTCGCCCTCGCCACCTTGTCGAATCGTTCTCTTGATGTGGATCAGGCCACGGTGTGCCGCATGCGCGACACCATGGCGCATCGCGGCCCGGACGGGGCGGGTGTGTTCATACACGAAGGGTTCGCCCTTGCACATCGGCGGCTGGCAATTGTCGATCCCTCGGAGCGTGGTCGCCAGCCCATGTTGACGCCGGAAGGCCGATACGCGATCGTGTACAACGGCGAACTCTATAACGATGCCGAGTTGCGGCGTGATCTCACGGCGCGTGGTGTCGTCTTTCAGACGCAGTCGGATACCGAAACACTGCTGCACGCTCTCATCACGTGGGGCACTGATGCCCTGCGGCGGCTTCGTGGCATGTACGCGTTTGCATTCGCAGACTTGATGCAGCGTTCACTGCTGATTGCTCGCGATCCCCTGGGGATTAAGCCCCTGTATTTCACCGTCGTGAATGGTTCGCAGATTGTCGCGGCAAGTGAATTGCAGGCCGTGATGGCCCATCCGCGTGTCAGCGCTGTGCCTGATCTGGTGACCATCTCTTCGTATCTGACCACCATCCGCACCACGCTGGGGCATCGCACGCTCTTCGAGGGAATCCATGTCGTTGAGCCGGGTCAAGCTCTGCACTTTGATCTCTCGGGCGAGCAGATCGGTGTGGAAACCAGCGATCTTTTGGCCCAGATTGAGCGAGCCGCGGCACGGCAGAATCACGCAGCGCTGCTGGATGATGATGCGGGCGAACTGGCCCGAACACGGGCAGCAATTGAAGATTCGGTGCAGCGTCATCTTCGCGCCGATGTGCCCCTGTGTTCACTGCTTTCGGGCGGAGTGGATAGCACCATCATCGCGGCTTTGACGGCGAGGCAGGTGCCGGGCTTGCACACCTTTGCCGCTGGTGCGACCAATAGCGACGACCTTCCATTTGCCCGCGCGGTCGCTGATGGGCTACATACGCATCACAGTGAAGCGATTGTGAATCGGGAACTGTT
>CAYTYD010000064.1:0-10947 GCA_964441555.1 uncultured Phycisphaeraceae bacterium
GGGGGAGGAGTTCAAGGGCGGCGCAAAGGATGGAGTAATTCTGGATTGAGGAATCGGACTCTGCGGAGGCCGAAGCGGTTGAAGCAGCGGCGGCACCGCCAGCGGCGGCGATGGCGGGAATCTCCGGATGGGATGAACCGAAGGTTTGGGCGGCCTGATTGACTGGGGAGGTCACGGCGGCGCTGAGGGAGAGCTCTTTGGAAAGATTGGCGAGGAAGGTGGATTCGGCGTTGAGCAACTCACCATCGGCAGAGCAGATGCCGCTGGCGAGCTCGTAGGCGAGCTGGCGGCTGTCACTGCTGATCAGGGCACTGACGCAGTGCTTTAGGGTGATCTCTCCGGAGGCGATGGAGCGTTGGAGGGAGGAGACATCGGTGCCCTCGGCATCGACGCGATTGAGGGCCTTGGCGATGGCATCGGTTTCGCGTGAAGTGGCGAGACCATCGGCCTGGGCGGCGAGAAGGCAGAGGGAGATGAGGGCGTTGGTTTCGGTGAGGGGCATGGGCATTGGAAGGAAGCTCCTGACGAGGTGCGAAAGCGTATCGAACCATAATTCGGAGTACGCCAAGGGCGGTTTCGCGAATCACTATTCTCGCGAAATCGCGGGACAGGGTAACATGGGCAAGTGAGCATGCCCGAACTGAAACCCCCACAGCGGACAACGCGATGTCGAGCGTGCGCCTATGTGCTGGACGGTTTGCCATCACCATCGACGTGCCCGGAGTGCGCGAGCGCATTCAACATCTATGACGCTTCGACGGTGTCATTTGCCGAACCGGTGTCACGGTGGAAAATGTTCTTGCCGGGATTTCTCGCGGCGGTGGTGCTTGCAGTGGCGTCGATGGTGGTGCTGGGAGTCATGATTGGCTCGTGGGGGACAGCCTTGTGGATTGGAGTGCCGACAGCGCTTGGGTGCCTGCTGGGGTATGAATATCGGCATGTGAGATTTGCAGGTGTTGCCGCGATGGTGGTTGGCATGGTCACATTGCTCGCGGTGACGCTGGCGCTAGGGCTGGGAGGAGTTTTCTGCGGCGCAGTGCTCTTTGGTATTTCGATTCTGCCGTTGGGTTTGGGAGCGATCGTGGGAAGATTGCTGCGCATTCGCGTGAATGAGCGATGGTTTGTGGCGCGGCGTTCGATGCTGATGTTGAGTTTGTTTGCAGGTCTGTGTGTGTGGGGTTGGATAGGGGGGCCTGCGAAACCGGGCGCGGTGGAGACGGTTGTGACGCGGGTAGAGATTGCTGCGGCGCCGGATCGGGTTTGGGATTCATTGATGTATTACGAGGAAGTGACGCATCCGCCGCCGTGGATTCTGCATGTCGGGCTGGCCCGCCCCACGGCGACGGAAGGATGGTCGCGGAAGGTGGGAGAGACGAAGAAGTGCCTGTATAACAAGGGTTGGATTACCAAACGGGTGACTGGGGTGGAAGCGAACCGCAAGCTGACGTTTGATGTGATTGAACAGCACATCGGGTATGAGCGTGACGTGCGCCTGACAGGAGGGGCGTTTGAACTGGAGCCGATGGCCAGTGGCGGGACGCGGCTGGTGATGAGGACGCACTATCAGCCATTGCTGGGGCCGCGATTCGGCTGGACATGGGCGGAGCACCTTGCGGTGGGCATTCTGCACGAGTATGTGGGTGAGGGGATTTCGATTCGGGCGCGGGAGATGACAGAAGCGAGTGCGGCGCGATGAAGATCGACATCAACTCAACATGGCGGGTGCACGCGGCGGGAAGCGTTGAGGTGGCGCTGCCTGCACAAACAGTGTGGGGGCAGATGCGCGATGTCGCGGGATTTCTGTGCATTGATCCATTGCACGCTCGAGTGCTGGTTGAGCAGGGGCGGCATGGGGCGACGCTGCTGGGATCGAATGTGCTGATCGAGCATCGCGTGCTGGGCGTGGGTCCGGACCGGCTTGGAAGGGTATTGAAGTTTGAGGAGGGGCGCGGGTTTGCGGTCAGCGATCTTTCCAAGCGCGGAGTGAAGGTGGGGTTTCCGCATGTGTGCGTGTATGAACTGGAAGAGATGGATGCGACTCACTCGCGCATTCATGTGAGCGCGCGGGGCAAATGGACTGCGACGTGGATGCCGCGATGGATGGTGAAGGTGTGGTTGTGGTGGATATTGCGTTCGACGGAATCGATGATCGAGGGCTACTTTGGGCTGTTTGGTCGGCGTTGGCACAGGTCCGAGAAGAGTGAGGATTCACGTTTGGGACAGCGTGACGCATCGACGGAATAAACGGCTCAGACGGCGTGGGCGATTGAGATTTCCCAACGTTCCAAAGCGGGTTGGAATAGGGGATGGACCAAGCGGGTTGAACGTCCGATCTTCGAGGGACGCGAGCGAGCGGGCGATTCGGCCCGTCTCTGCCGCCTTGGGAGCCCCGGCATGGACCTGCACACGATTCTGCGTACAGCGCACGAAGCTGATGCCTCTGACGTTCACCTTGTCGCCGGCCATCCGCCCACCATGCGTGTGCACCAGGTGATCACGCCGATGGATTTCCCGATCATCTCCAAGGATGACGCACGTCGGTTCTTTGAGCAGATGGCGATTCGCGACAGCTGGCCGACGTTTGACCGCCAGAAGGACCTGGACTTCTCGTACTCGGTGGAGGGGCTGTCCCGTTACCGCGTGAACGCCCACATGCAGCGCGGCGCGATGGCGATGGCGATGCGTGGCATCAAGAGCAAGGTGCCGCCCCTGGAGAAGCTCAACCTTCCCAAAGTGATTGAGCGATTGACGTATCTGCCGCGTGGCCTGGTGTTGGTGACGGGTGACACGGGCTCGGGTAAATCCACGACGCTGGCCGCGATGATCGAGGGAATGAACACGCGTTATCGCAAGCACATCATGACGCTGGAAGACCCGGTGGAATATGCCTTCAAGAGCGACAAGTGCCTTCTTGAACAGCGTGAATTGGGCGCGGACATGCCGAGCTTTGCCAGCGGCCTGAAGCACGCCTTGCGTCAGGACCCGGACATCATCCTGGTGGGTGAAATGCGCGACCCGGAAACCACGGGTCTGGCGATCTCGGCTGCGGAAACCGGCCACTTGGTGCTTTCGACGCTGCACACCGTGAACGCCTCGCAGACGGTGGAACGAATCATCGACATGTATCCGGCGAATCAGCAGAATCAGATCCGCGCCATGCTTTCGAACACCTTGCAGGCGGTGATCAGCCAGACGCTGTTTTCCCGCATCGACCGCAAGGGCATGGTGCCGGGCGTTGAAATTCTGCTGTGCACCCCTGCGGTGCGCAACTTGATCCGCGAATGCCGCACCTTTGAAATTCCCAACGTGATCGAGACGAGCCGCGCCATCGGCATGCAGTCGATGGACAGCTCGATCGCCGAGTTGTACTTCAACGGGCTGATTTCGCGTGAAGACGCCATCGCCGCGGCGGCCCATCCTGACAAGCTCGAGCGTCAGCTCGCGGCGTAACCGGTTGGTTCCATCATCGTGTTTACGTGCGTTCCGGGTTGACAGGACATTGAGCGAGAGTCGAGAGATCTTTTATGACGAACTACAAGTATCAGGCCCGGAATTCAAATGGACAGGTGACGAACGGCTTCCTCGCGGCGGACTCTGTTGCGAATGCCGCGTCTTTGCTGCGCAATCAGGGGTTGCACGTGATGTCGCTCTCGGCCTCCACCGAGGGGGGCAACGGTGGCGGATTCATGGAGCAGCTGCGGCAGATGAATGCCGGAGCGATTTCGCAGAAGCACGTGCTGGATTTCACGAGTCAGCTGGCGGTGATGGTGCGCGCGGGTATCAACCTGCGGTCGGCGCTGGAAGGAATCGCAGAGCAGACGCCGCACCCGGGTTTCCAGAAGGTGCTGTATCAACTGAAGTCGGATGTGGAGAGCGGCAAGCAGTTTTCAGAAGCTCTGCAGAAGCATCCCAAGCTTTTCAACCCGCTGTACATCAACATGGTGCGGGCCTCGGAAATGTCGGGTAGTTTCTCAAAGATGCTGGAACGCATCGCGGGGTACATCGCGCAGCAGATCGAAACCAAGAAGATGGTGATCGGCGCGGGTATCTATCCCGGCATCATCGGCACCATGGCTGTGGGCGTGACGGTGTTCCTGTTGACGTTTGTTTTGCCGAAGTTCTATTCGGTGTTTGAAGGCAAAGAAGACATTCTGCCCTGGGCGACCAAGGTGCTGATGGCGATTTCGCAATTCATGGTGGCGAACTGGTACTACCTGCTTGCCGGCGTGCTGGCGGTGGCGGGTGCGAGTTATGCCTTTGGCAAGACGGAAGTGGGAAGCTTCTGGATTGACAAGTTGAAGCTGACATTGCCGATCGTGCGGACGATGTTCCGGGCGTTGTACATCAGCCGCAGCTTGCAGACGTTTGGGCAGTTGATCAACGCGGGCGTGCCGATGCTGGACACGCTGCGCATTACGGGTGAGATTTCGGGCAACGTGATGTACAAGGGCATGTGGATGCGTGTGCACAACGCGGTGAAGACGGGCAAGAAGATCGCGACGGTGCTGACCAAGGACCCACTGCTGCCCAAGAGCGTGTCGCAGATGATCGCGGCGGGTGAAGAGTCCGGTAAGCTGGGTGAGGTGCTGGACGAGATCAGCATGTATTACGCCAAGCAGTTAAAGGACGCGATCAAGGCGGTGACGGCGATGATCGAGCCCCTCATGATCGTTGTAATGGGCACAATCGTCGGCTTCATCGCGATGGCGATCATCCTGCCGATCTTCAAGATGAGCCAGCTTGTGAAGTGACCGATGTATCTGTGGCATAGGCCGCGCGGGACCTCTGTGCGCGTCACCCTGCGCAACGCCGGAGGAAACGGAATGCTGGCCCGGACCACAACTTCGCAATCTGCTTCCTCGGGATTCGCGCCGCTTCACGCTCGGCTGATGCAGGCGCGGGCGAGACGGCGTGCTCGATCAGGATTCACGCTACTGGAAGCGCTGATGACGATGGTGATCCTGGGAGTGGGTGTGCTGGCGTTTGTCGAGGCCCAGCAGAGTTTCATCACCAGCAACGCTTGGTCAAGCCAAGCGGCGACAGCGACCTTTCTGGCGAATGAAATCCGTGAGATGGCGAGGAAACTGCCGCGGCATGACCCGGTGACGGGGCTGTATCTGAATGGTTCGACGCTGGTGGGCTGGGGACGCGAGACCGGTGAGGCGGTGGCGACGGACCTGGATGACATTGATGACTTTGACGGGCTTGTCTTTGGCGCGACCGGGAATATGGCCGGTCCGGTGAATCTGTTTGGTGAGACAATTCCCGAAGTCGATCTACAGGGTAATGTCGTGAATGACGCGGAAGGCAGCCCGATTGCGATGCGGGGCTGGACGCAGGCAGTCACCGTCCGGAAACTGAATCCTGTCAATGCCTCGCAATCAGTGGCGAACGCGGCGTTTGTAGCGGCGAGCGGAAGCAATCCTGGCCGGCCCGTGGATAAGTATCCGCTGAAAGTGACGGTCGTGGTCAGCTATCAAGGACCGATGGATGCGACCGCACGCGAAGTGACGAGAGTGTCGTGGATTGTTCCGGAATGACAACGGGGACGTGGGTTGAACCCGAACGCACGCGACAGGGATGCAAGGAAACACACATGCTCGGCAAGTTTGGACAAGGTCGTCGTGCAACGCAGCGTGAAGCATCGACATGCCGTGATGTCATGAACCGAGCGGGAGCGGCACGAGGGCGGAACGAAGAACGCCGCGGCGTGGCGACGGTGCTGGCGATGATGTTCCTGGTGATCTTCGGATCGCTGGCGGCGGCGATGGCGGTGAGCAGCAAGGGCAACCTGCGGACTGCGGCAACGCACCTGCACGTGATGCGTGCGCTGGGCGCCGCTGAGACGGGGCTAAAGGTCGGCGAGGCACGACTTCTTTCGGCCGCGAATCGATTCATCGTTTCCAACAGCGACATGACGGGCACGTTCGTTTCCAACGCGTGGAACGGCTCGATTCCCGGCGGAGAGACGTACACGGTTCAGAATCCGGCGTTTGCGGCGATGGAATCCCCCACTCCTGCGGGTATTGCGCGGGCGCTGGCGAATCAATTCGCGCAGGATGGAAATGTGCAGGTAGGCGTTTCGGTGGACACGCCGACGATCGCAGGTGCGATGTCGGGGGTCGATACCACAAACGTGTATTCCGCCACGGGGTGGCTGTACACGCCGGCGATCGGGTTGAATGCCGCGGCGGGATCGCAGAAGCCGCAGGCGTATTCGATCATTTTCGCACCGCTGCAAAACGGCACGGACATCCGCATCATCGCGACGGGATATGACTTTGACTATTCACGCACCGGCGCGCCGATCACGCGCACTGTGATGCAGGACTATCGCATCGGCAAGCGTGTGCGCCAGGCGATCATCAGCCCGAGCAAACTGCAGATCGGCAAAAACGTGCTGGTTTCCGGCGACCTTGGTGCGCGGTTCACGGATGTGACGCAGACGGCTGGCGATCCACTTCAGCTCAAGAGTGACTTCTTTGGTTTGAACGCGACGCTGAACACGAAACTCACGGATTTCTTCACCGCACTTCGCACCTACGACGTGGACGGGGACAACCGTCTGCGCGTGGCACATCCGAGCGAGGGGGCGGCGATTCCATCGAACACGCGTGACTATGACGGCGACGGACGAGCGGATGCCGCGTTTGCGGACGCCACGGGCGATGGGTATGTGGATGAGTTTGACATCTTCATCAACCAGTACGACACGAATCGCGATGGCAAAGTCGCGCTGGCGACAAATCTGTCGGCGGGTACGCCTTCTGCGGCGTTGACTCCTGAGTTTGTTGACTCGATGGGCCGTTCTGTTGATGAAGACCTGGCGATTCTCATCGATACCAACAACCCGGACCGCAACCGCAACGGCGTCTGGGGCTTTGTGGATGCCAATCGGAACGGCAAGTGGGATCCGGGGGAGGCGTTCAACGACTATGACAGCAACCGCAGTTTGAATCGCGACCAGGTGCTGGGCTGCCGCGACGGGGTGATTGACAAGAAGGACCAATACAGCAAAGTGCGCGGCAAGCTGGTTTTCAAGACCACGAGCACGGCGTGGACGGCGGGGCAGGGAGATTATTCGTCAAAGCTGCAGGGGCCAATCCGTCCGACGGATGATGCTTCGTCTCGCACGTTTGACGCAAACGACTCCTTATTGCCCAACATCGATGCGAATACGTTTGTTTCGAGCGAGGCGGGGCTCAAGACGGCGGCGGATGGAAGCCCCTTTGCCAATCAGGTTGCGAGCAGTCTGGGGATCTCGACCACACAGCTTGCAACGTATGTGGAGACCCGCCCCTCGAACACCACGCTGCCGCGGTTTCTGCGGCTGGATGCTGATGCGAACTATGACGGCCTGCCGGACAACTACACCACGGCTTACTTTGAGAAGATGCCGTACAACGCTCCGACATTCAGCGACTGGTACTACCGCCCGGTGTATGAGAACATGGTGTTCCGGGATGTGAAGATTCCCATGGGTACCAACGCGCTGTTCAAGAACTGCCAGTTCATCGGCGTGACGTATGTTGAAACGACGTCGAGCAACAACCACGTGCTGTGGAATGAGTATGGAAAGATGGCGGTGCCGACGGGGCAGACGCGGCCAGCGCCGGTGCGAGCGCGCGTGATCTACGGAGATCAATCTGGCGAGACGTCGTATCCGACGATGCTGCCGGCTTCAGCCATTCCGCCGAATCAATACGTGCTGATGAGTCAGACGCAGCCGATGGACAAGGCTGACATTCCCGCCAACCAGACGGGCAGCGTGACGAATTTCAGCCAGTTGCCCGACCCTCTGGTGGTCAGTGGCAAGCGCGTTGTGGATACGCGAACCGTTTCCAACAACATCCGATTCCACGATTGTCTCTTCGTCGGCTCACTGGTCTCTGACAAACCGGGCGTGTTCACTCAGGTGCGCAATAAGCTGACGTTTACGGGGTCGACACGCTTCAAGCAGGCGCATCCTGACTACCCCAACGACCCCACGTACAACCCGCAGGACGCCGACAAGGTGGAGATCGCCAAGAGCTCACTGATGGTGCCAAACTACTCGGTGGACATGGGTACGTTCAACAGTCCTCCGAGCCAGGATGTCCAGCTTCGCGGCGCGGTGGTTGCGGGCGTGCTCGACATGCGCGGCAACGTGAATCTGGATGGAGCTTTGCTGCTGACCTTCAAGCCGGAACGCGGCGTGGCACCGATGATCGATGCCTTGGGTGCCCCGGTTGGCAATACGGCCAATTTCAACACCACGATTGGCTACTTTGGTCCGGCGGATGGTGATTCGGAGTCTCTTGATCCCGCGACCCTGCCGACGGTGGGCGGTGTCAAGATCGTGGGTTACGACACCGACGGCGATGGCCTTGCGGATGTTGGCCCGACGGGGGCTCCTCCGGGCGGAGCGGTGGCCGTTCCTTTCTATGGCTATGGCAAGATCACGCTGCGATTTGACCCCAAGATGACTTTGCCCAGCGGCATCATGCTTCCCATGTATGCAGAAGCCGTCAGCGGCACCTATCGGGAGGGGAAGCCATGAGAGGAACACGCATCAATTTCCGGCGGGGTTTTTCGCTGGTGGAAGTGCTGATCGCGCTGACCATCACGGCGTCGCTCTTGACGGCGATGCTGGTGGCCCTGGATGCATCATTCAAGGGGTACAAGTACACGACGGATCAGGCGAGCAACAACGTGGTGGCCCGAATCGTGATGCAGCGGATCACGGCGATGGTGCGCACGGGTACGGAGTTTGGCCCATATCCGGATGACGTACTGGATGCGGCGCAGAATCCGCTGTCGAGCACGTTCATTGAATTTGAATCTGCACGTAACGATGCCGCGGGAACCATGACGATTGTGCGACTGGAGCGTCGTGATGCAACAGCGACGGTGAATGGTCCGTTTGAGCTGTGGTATGTGCAGAAGAACTACACCAGCGGAACATTGACAGCGACGGAATCCCATCCGCTGATCAGCAATCTGCAGAACGTCACGTTCACGATGGAATATGACGTTGGTCCGCGTCTGCGGAAGGCGACGATTGACATGGTAGTGAATCCGAACGGGTTGCAGATCACCAGCGTGCAATCGGCGATGGGAGCAGGCAACCTGCGGATGGTGACGAGCGTGGTGCCGCGGCGGTTGGATTGAGGGGCTACCGAGTCATTTTGATCGCTAGATCAATGGCGCTGGCCATGCTGCCGGGATCGGCCTTGTTTTTGCCAGCGATATCGAACCCTGTGCCGTGATCCGGGCTGGTGCGGATGATGGGGAGGCCCACGGTGATATTCACCGCCTCATCGCGGCACAAAAGCTTCACCGGAATCAACCCCTGATCGTGATACATCGCGACGACGAGGTCAAATTTTCCCTGGAGCGCACTAAGGAAGATGGTGTCGCCAGGAAAGGGGCCACGGACATCGATGTCGTATTGACGGGCCTGCAGGATCGCCGGCTCGATGAGGAGCTTTTCTTCTCGCCCCAGGAGACCGTTTTCTCCGGCGTGGGGATTGACCCCGGCAACCGCGATGCGCGGTGAGGGAATTCCCAAACGCTGGCAGGCATCGTGGCCGAGGCGGATCGCCCTCAACACGCGCTCGGTCGATAAGAACGACGGGACCTTGGCGAGGGGAATGTGAATCGTCGCGAGAATCACTTTCAATTTTTCTGATGCGAAAAACATCCCAAAGTCGCTGGTTTCAAATCGCTCGGCGAAGAGCTCGGTATGACCGGGGTAGTGCCAACCGGCAAGAGCCCACGCCTCTTTGCTGATGGGGCCGGTGACGATGGCATCGACCTTCTGGCCTTTGGGAAACGGTGCCTGGCCGGGATCGCGCGCGTGCAGGATGGCGGCTTCGCAGAGCTGCGCTGAGAGCTTGCCACCACGCGCGTTGTGGGTGGCGGGAAAGGCATCGGTGCCGACGGCCTTGCTGTAGTCGATGAGGGCGACTTGGGTGTTCAGATGAGTCGACCAGAAAGGCGCGATCTTCGCCGCCATCGCGGCATCCTGCAGGGGCCCATCGAGGCCGTAGATGACGTATTTGGCCTTCATCCGCCGCTTCTCATCGGCGAGGGCTTTGACGATGACTTCGGGGCCGATGCCGCCGGGGTCGCCAAGGGTGATGGCAATGGTGGGAATGTGTGTTGGTATGGACGTGGTCATGGGGCGAATGCAACCGCGAAGGAAGGGGCATGGTAACTTGCTCACATGACCGAATCGCGGGGGAGATCCAAGTCGCGGATACATGCCTGCCCACGCTGCGGGTATGACCAGCAGGGGGAGATTTCACGTTGGGAGACGGCTGATCCGCCGGTATGCCCGATGCAGGGAGTGTGCGCGGAGTGTGGGTTGGAGATTCAGTGGCGGGTGGTGATGCGGCCGGAGTTGCAGGTGCCGCGATGGTTTGTGGAAATGGCAGAGGTTGGACGCAGGCGTTGGGCGGCGTTGGGAACGGCCTGGCGATCCATGTTGCCATGGATGTTCTGGCGCACCGTACGGATGGAGTATCCGATTGCGATGTGGCGGGTGGCGGCGGTGTCGGGACTGATATTCGTCGCGTGCTATTTGATGATGGTGGTGGTGTCGCAGTTGACAGCGCAGTTGAATTCTGGAGTCACGAGGTGGAACGCAATTCTGGAGTACCTGCCGGTCAGCGGATTCTGGCTTCCGTTCTCGCAGAATCAGGACTGGATATTCATTTATTACTCACCGAACGGGACATTGGCAGCAGCACAATCCTGGAAGATCACATCGATCGATCAGTTGGCTTCGGCCACCGACCTCTTGGTTTTGCTCG
Organism: uncultured Phycisphaeraceae bacterium; assembly: GCA_964441555.1. Taxonomy (GTDB): domain Bacteria; phylum Planctomycetota; class Phycisphaerae; order Phycisphaerales; family UBA1924; genus F1-120-MAGs238. The sequence continues at coordinate 10,797 of CAYTYD010000064.1, forward strand.
CGGCGATCCTCATGCCACTGACTTTCCGCCTGCTGCCTGTCACGCTGCGACGGTGCAATGTCCGGAAAGAGCATCTCATTCGCATCGCTTTGTATTCGACGCCATGGGTGTTGCTGTGGGCGGGGCCACCGATGCGCCTGATCGGGTGGGC
>CAYTYD010000064.1:10957-14362 GCA_964441555.1 uncultured Phycisphaeraceae bacterium
GCTGAAAGTGAATTGGATGCTCGGTATGCGCAATCCTGGGTTTGACCTGTACTGGCTTTCAGGGATGTTTGATGATCGCACCGCCGTCATCGTCGTGCCAGTGTGCGCCCTTTGGCTGTTTATGGCTTGGGGATTCGCGTGTTCGCGGTATCTGCGGCTGCCTGCGGCGTGGGGAGTTGCCGCGGCGATGGTGATCATTTCCATTCTCGTGAGCACACTCTTGGTATTGTGGTGGTATCCGATGGCATACAAGCACCTATTTTCGGGGTTGGTGTAGTGATGCACGCAACAGACCCACTCGAAACAATGACCGCCGCGCAAGACACTCGCTGCCCGCGCTGTGACTACGAACTTGACGGCGTGATCGCCGCATTCACGGATCAGTGCCCGCTACAAGGAACCTGCTCCGAGTGCGGCATGGAGTTTGACTGGGCCAATCTCTTGCGGGCGGATCGGCGGCAATTACCGTGGCTTTTTGAACATGCTCGCGGATTGGTTCGTGGATTTGCAGGAACGTTGTGGCGATCGCTGTTTCCCGGAAGGTTCTGGAATGCCGTGCAGATGTGGCACATGCCGCGACTGGGGCGGCTGTGGTTGTATGTGGTGATGTGTGCAGGTGGGTTGCTGATGGCGATTTCACTGCTGTTCTTCGCAATCATTCTTGTGACTCGCCAAGTGGTGACCAAACCGATTCCGGTGCCGGGACGATTTGCACCAACTGATGGGATGCACGAGTTCTTTCAGCTCGTGCTGTACCCCTTTGTCGTGGAGAGCTGGTGGGGGTCGGGCTGGTCGATCCAGGGATGGAGAATCAATCAGCACTTCTTGCTGATGCCGATCGCATGCTTCTGGGGCATGAGTCTCAGTTGGCCGTTGCTGATGCTGGTGCTGAGCGACTCTCGCCGCGAAGCCAAGGTGAAACGCGCGCATGTGCTGCGTGCGTGGGCGTATTCGCTGTGGTGGGGAATGGGGATCACGGCGGTGTTCGTGGTGATGCGGATCGGCATGCTGGCGACGGACATCTGCAGTGCGATGTCTTGGACGCAGGCGTACAACCAGATCTGGTCGATCCGGCAGTCGGCGTGGCAGATTCTGTACAACTATCTCTGGATTCAGTGGGCCGCGCCGGTCGCGGTGCTGCTGCTGTTTGCCTGGACAGCGCGCTGGTGGTGGGTGGTGATCGTGCGATACTGGCAATTTTCGCGGCCGGGGTTGGTGTACTGGCTGATTTTTGTAGTGTCGCTCTTGGCGATGCTGATTCCGGGTGTGCTGGGGGCGTATGACCTGTTTATCTAGCGGATTGTGTGAATGGCGTCTAGTTGTTGGCATGGAATGGAAGCTGTCGATGTCTTGAAATCGGGATGTCTTGAAATCGGTATGAATGCGGGAGTCGATCTGGGATATCAGATGATTGATGAGATATGAGCGAGCGCTTGGTTCAGAAAACGGTCGATCAATCTGTGACACGAGTGCGTTGTCCCCGTTGCGACTACGACCTCTGTGGAGCTGTGGCGGCATTCACCGACCGCTGTTCTTTGCAAGGAACATGCTCGGAATGCGGTATGGAGTTTGAGTGGGCCAACCTGCTACGAGCGGATCGGCGGGAGTTGCCATGGCTCTTTGAACACACGCGCAATCCCGTGCGCGGCCTATTCGGGACGTTGTGGAAGTCTCTCTTTCCCGGACGGTTCTGGAACGCAGTGCAATTGTGGCATGAGCCGCGACTGATCAGACTTTGGTTTTATGTCTTTCTTTGTGGCGGTGGCCTGTTGTTGATGACATCACTGCTGATGTGGGGTGTGTTGGTTGGTGTATATCACGCTGCTGGCGGAATTCCCTCGTGGAGCGGGATGAACTACAACCCCGATTACTGGGAGCGGGCGTTGGAACAAATCGTCCTTGAACCCGCAGTGGAATTATGGCGGGGTTGGCAACTTCGACACAGAATTCTACTTCTTCCCTTTGGCTGCTTTTGGGCAATAAATCTCAGCTGGCCATTGATGATGCTCGTCCTTCGTGATTCGCGTCGCGAAGTCAAAGTGAAACGGTCGCACGTGCTACGAGCATGGACTTACTCATTGTGGTGGGGATTGTGCCTCACGCTTGTGTTGGTTGTGATCAAGGCATTCGCGTTCGCGGACGAACTCGGCAGAATTCGGGGCTGGAATCAATTGAGTAATCTTGTGGACAACATCAATGTCGTGAGACTAAACGATGTGGCGCGTCATGAGACGACGTATTGGATATCGATTGTGCCAATACTCGGGCTGTTTGCATGGACGGCACGCTGGTGGTGGGTTGTGATCGTCAGATACTGGAAATTCTCACAACCGGGACTTGTGTACAAGTTGATCTTTGTGGTGTCTTTATTGGCGATGCTGATTCCGGGAATATTGGGTTTGGCATACGGACGATACTGAGGACTGATGAGATCGAAAGCAAGAGAAACCAGATGGATCGGGTGTAGGGCAGCTGATACCCTCAAAACATGCCCGAAACGACACAATCTGCCTCTGCCCTGTCTCGCCGCGATCCTGCGATCTTTGACCTGATCCGCAAGGAGGCGCACCGCCAGGAGAACACGCTGGAGTTGATCGCCAGCGAGAATCACACTTCCCCCGCTGTGATGGAGGCGATGGGATCGTGCCTCACCAACAAGTACGCAGAGGGGTATCCGGGCGCTCGGTACTACAACGGCTGCGAGTTTCACGATCAGATTGAGACGCTGGCGATCGAGCGGGCCAAGCAGATGTTCGGGGCCAAGTTCGCCAATGTGCAGCCCCACTCCGGGGCCCAGGCCAACGCCGCAGTCTTCATGGCACTCATGGAGCCCGGCAGCACCTTCGCCAGTCTGCTCCTGAAAGATGGCGGGCACCTCTCGCACGGCATGAAGATCAACTTCAGCGGCCGCTACTACAACCCCGTCCACTACCCATTGCATTACGCCGCTGATCACAAAGAGTTTGAGCAGATCGACTATGACGCCGCCCGCGCTGTCTGCCTCGAGCACAAGCCCAAGATCATCATGTGCGGCTATTCGGCCTATCCCCGCACCATCAAGTTCGATAAGTTCCGCGCCATCGCCGATGAAGTCGGCGCGCTGCTGGTCGCCGATGTGGCCCACATCGCGGGCCTCATCGTGGGCGGGGCCCATCCCAACGCTTTCCCCCACGCCCACGTCGTCACCACCACGACGCACAAAACTCTCCGCGGCCCGCGCGGCGGGCTCATCCTCACCAACGATGAAGATCTCGCCAAAAAGATCGACAAGGCAGTCTTCCCCGGCATGCAGGGCGGCCCCCTCATGCACGTGATCGCCGCCAAAGCCGTCGCCTTTGGCGAGTGCCTCACCCCGGAGTTCCGCACCTATTCAGCCCAGGTGGTGAGCAATGCCAAGGCCCTTGC
>CAYTYD010000065.1:0-14320 GCA_964441555.1 uncultured Phycisphaeraceae bacterium
GCACGTTGCTCTTCTCATCAGGACTGGCGATGTTGGTCTCATTGTGCGGCATCGATTCACGCGACTTCATCTTCGGCCCATTCAGTCAGCGCAACACGCTGATTGTCGGCCTGATGATGGGCTTTGCCGTCATCCCGATTATCTACACCATCAGCGAAGATGCCATGCGCAGCGTGCCTCAGCAGCTCCGCACCGCGTCGGTCGGTGCAGGCGCCACGCCTTGGCAGACGGCGATTCGCGTCGTGCTGCCTGTAGCCGGCTCCGGTGTCTTTAGCGCCATCATGATCGGCTTGGGACGCGCCACCGGCGAAACCATGATCGTGGTGATGGCCACCGGCAACACGCCAAGCTTGGATTGGAACATCTTCTCCGGCTTCCGCACCCTCTCAGCGAACATCGCTGTCGAGTTGCCCGAAGCCGCACAGGACAGTTCGCACTATCGCGTCCTCTTCCTTTGCGGCCTTGTGCTCTTTGCTCTCACATTCCTCGTCAACACCACTGCCGAAATCGTCCGTCAGAGATTCCGGAAGCAGAACGCCGCCTTGTAGCTCGACTCCTCCCATGCCCACGATCGCCCCTCCATCCTCACCTGCACCTACCGCCGCCGATCAGCGCGTCGCGGCACGCAGTGGGGCGATTCGCGCTGTCGCCTCCCGTATCACTCCCATGTCCGCTCGCGGCGAACCCATGGTCTGGCTCATGGGCCTCTCCCTGGTCTTCTGTCTCGTGCTGATTACCGGCCTACTCGGCAAAGTGTTGGTGGAGGGGGCTCGCACATTCTGGCCTCGTCCTATCCAACTCATCACCATGCAGGATGGCTCCAAGGTGCTGGGGCCTGAGTCACGCAACGATGTGCTGGAGGCGGATGGCAAACGCATTCCTCGCTCTCTCATCCGCGTCGGCAATCGCGAACTCGGCACCCCCTTCGTCTGGGTCAGCTCTGATCAGGTCAAGACCACTGAAAAGCCCGCCAATGCCATGTTCTTGGAGAGATCAGAGTGGGGGCCATGGATCGGCATTCCCGAAGCGATCGTGCGCATCGAGCGGAAATCCATAGATGAATCTGCCCCCGTCCCACCTGCGCGTGAAGTCATCAAAGATAATCCATCCGTCGGCGACGAGTTTCAGATCTTCCTGATTGAACGAACCATCGGCGAGCCCAGCGGCGGCAAGCGCGAAATCATCGAGCGTCAATATCTGACTCAAGGTGCAGACGCTACAAAAACCGCCCTTGCGACTGCACTTCCTCGTGCCCAAAATCGCCAGGCGGCAATGCACGCTCTCGCCAAGCAGGACCTCGGCTATATCAATCAGAAGATCGAACAACTCCGCCAGGATGTCCGCCAGGCCGAGATCGATCGTCAGCGCACCATCGACGATCAACGCGAAGGCCGCTCGCGCGGGCTCTCCTGGGCACTCTGGGGCATCATGCTCGCGGGCATTGCTGGCTGCTCACTCGCCGCGTGGAGGGCTCGCCCCGAAGCCAAACTCGGATTTGTCATCCGCCCTTTCGCGATGGCAATGCTCTTGCTGCTGGTCGTTGCCGCATGGGTTGAACGTCCCTGGCTGTCTAGCGGCACCACGCAGGCCCAACTCGACGCTGTCCGCGCCCACGCCGCCACCGAGCGCACTCGCCTCGAAGGTGAGTATGCCAAAGTGCTAGATCAGATCAATCAGATCAAGGCCGAGGATGAGAAATACCGCCTCATCATCCGCGAGCCAAACTCTGGCCGCTTCGCCCCCATCCGCCAATCCTCCCCCGACGATCCCATGCTCATCTCGCAGATCGTCCGCGCAGTTGAGCCAAACCAACTCTCATGGTTTGGGAAATTGAGTGTCTATCTCAGTCGCTGGGCCGAATTTCTCGGTGGTGATCCCCGCGAAGCCAACACCGAAGGCGGCGTTTTCCCCGTCATCTTCGGCACTGTCGTCATGACGGTCCTCCTCTCCATCGCTGTCGTGCCCCTCGGCGTCATCGCCGCCCTCTACCTCCGCGAGTACGCCAAGCAGGGCTTTGTCACCAGTGCCATTCGCGTCGCCGTCAACAACCTCGCCGGCGTCCCCAGCATCGTCTACGGCGTCTTTGGCCTCGGCTTCTTCTGCTACACCTTGGGCCAGTACATCGACGGCGGACCCAGAGCCGAACACATCATGCCGCGATTCTCGTGGTGGTTCACGGCGGGTGGCGCGTGCATGCTGGTTGCCGGCGCGATGGTGATTGGCTCGCTGCTTCGCAGCAGCCGCCACCGCGAAGGTGCGCTCCTCAAGTGGTTGCCGGCCATCGCTGGCATCATGTGGGTCATCGCAGTGGGGTTGGTCGTCAAGCTCTTCATCGGCCTCCCATACTTCAACGGCTTCTTTGAAGCCAAGCTGCCAAGCCCCACCTACGGCGGCCGCGGGTTGCTGTGGGGCTCTTTGACTTTGGCCCTGCTCACACTGCCGGTGGTGATCGTCGCCACCGAAGAGGCAATCGCCGCCGTCCCCAAGACCATGCGCGAGGGCTCGTACGGCGCAGGCGCCAGCAAGTGGCAAACCATCGTCCGCATCGTCCTACCGCAAGCCCTCCCCGGCATCATGACCGGAATGATCCTCGCCATGGCCCGTGGCGCCGGCGAAGTGGCTCCTCTCATGCTCGTCGGCGCGGTCAAACTCGCCCCGGATCTTCCCCTCAGTGCGCACTTCCCCTTCCTTCACCCCGAACGTAGCTTTATGCACTTGGGCTTCCATATCTACGACCTGGGTTTCCAAAGTCCCGATTCCGAAGCCGCGCGTCCCTTCGTCTGGACCACCACGCTACTTCTCATCGCCATCGTCCTCCTCCTCAATCTCGTCGCCATCATCATGCGGGCGCGGCTGCGTGCTCGCTTTACCGGAACTGGTCTCTAAATCGCTCTGGTCGGAAAGTGAGCCAACGATGGTGTCTTCCATGGCTGATCAAACCTCAAACATCCCCAGCGTCACCGTGCCCAAGTCGCTCCGCATGTCTGCACTCGGCGGTCTTGGCGCGCCGCAAAAACGCTACGAGGTGATCGACGCCATTAAGGCCGATCAACCCATCAAGAGCACGATCGATCCGGTTCTTGCAAACGAGGAACCCATCCTCACCATGCAGGATTTCTGCCTGTGGTATGGCGAGAAAAAAGCCCTGCACGACATCTCTATGCCCATCCCCAAGGGGAAAGTCACCGCGCTCATCGGCCCCTCCGGCTGCGGCAAGTCCACCCTCCTCCGCAGCGTCAATCGCCTCAACGATCTCGTCGATGGTGTCCGCATCGGTGGCAAGATGCTCCTCTCCGGTTCCTCCATCTACGACCACAACGTCGATGTCATCGATCTGCGCAAGCGACTCGGCATGGTCTTTCAGAAGGCCAATCCCTTCCCGATGTCCATCTTCGAAAACGTCGTCTACCCCCTCCGCATCGACGGTGAAACCCGCCGATCAGTTCTGGAAGAGGCGAGCGAAAAGGCCCTCCGCGGCGCGGCGATCTGGGACGAAGTCAAAGACCGTCTCAAGTCCTCCGCCCTCGCCCTCTCCGGCGGACAACAGCAGCGCATCTGCATCGCTCGCGCGATCGTCGCCGATCCCGAAGTCCTCCTCCTCGACGAACCTTGCTCCGCTCTCGATCCCATCGCCACCCTCCGCGTCGAGGAACTCATTCACGAAATCAGCAATCGCTACACCGTCCTCATCGTCACCCACAACATGCAGCAGGCCGCCCGCGTCAGCGATTACACCGCCTTCATGTACCTGGGCCGACTCGTCGAATATGGCAAGACCAGCGACATGTTCCAGAATCCGCGGCTGCCCGAAACCGAGGATTACGTCACCGGCCGTTTCGGATAACCAAGCCGGACCTACGCACCTCTCGTCAAGCTAATCCACCCTGATATATAGACAGGTTTGTCTATCCATGTTTCATGCAGACCCTGCCCAGATTCAAATCGCTACGATAGAGAGCTGATCCGGTCGGGCCACGGTGGGCCAGTCGGAATGGCATTTGGTTGGTCGCATTTTGGACTCGAAAGCACCCATGACTACGCCGCAACCCGCATCTGTAAAGGCCGTGAATCCCAGCGTGAATAGCTGGAGTGGGGATTGGTTGGATTCCGAATACGCCCGCTTCAAGGCTGACCCATCGTCCGTCGGCCCCGATCTTCGTGCCTTCTTCTACGGCTTTGATCTGGCTCTTCAGTCCGGAGGTCAAGTCCAAAGCTCGCCCTCCGCCTCCGGAGTTTCCGGCTCCGTCTTCGCCATGATCGATGCCTACCGCCGCCACGGTCACGTCGCGGCTCGTCTCGATCCATTCGGTCAACCCGCCGCTGAACGCGCCCCCGAAGTCGACCTTCAACGCCTCGGCCTCTCCCAGGCTGATCTTTCTCGCGCCCTCGACGGCGCGGCCGTCGGCTTTCCCGGCGTAACCACCGTCGGTGGCCTTCGTGAAGCACTCGAAGCACGCTACTCCTCCGATATCGGTGCCGAGTTCATGCACTGCGAGAGCATCGCCGAGCGCGAGTTTTTCATCGCTCGCATCGAAGGTGGATTCGCCAAGCCGACGTACTCCGCCGCGGATCGCACCGCGATCTTGGAGCATCTCACCAAGGCCGAGCTCTTCGAAACCTTCATCCAGAAGCGCTACCCCGGCGACAAACGCTTCAGCTTGGAGGGTGGCGAGACCACCATTCCGATCATCGAAGCCATTATCTCGGCTTCAGGTTCTCGCGGCATCGAGGAAATGGTCATCGGCATGGCCCATCGTGGCCGCCTCAACGTCCTCAACAACATCATGGGCAAGACCCATGAACAGATTTTCACCGAGTTCGAGGGCAACTACGAAGCGTCCTACGTCCACGGTGGTGGCGATGTGAAGTATCACCGGGGCTACTCGAGCACGCGCCGTCTTGCCAATGGCCACGAACTCCAACTCACGCTCTGTTCCAACCCCAGCCACTTGGAAAGCGTGAACCCTGTCGCTCAAGGCCGCGTCCGTGGCAAGCAGCGCATGCGTGGTGATACCGAGCAGCGCGGCAAGGTCATGCCCCTCCTCATTCACGGTGATGCCGCCGTGATCGGTCAGGGCGTGGTCGCCGAGTGCCTGAATATGGCCCAGCTCGACGGCTACACCGTTGGTGGCACGCTGCACCTCGTCATCAACAATCAGATCGGTTTCACCACGCTGCCCCGCGACAGCCGCAGCACTCGCTACTGCACCGACATCGCCAAAATGGGCGAGTGCCCGATCCTGCACGTCAACGGCGCAAATCCTGAGGCGTGCGTGTGGGCCGCGATGATCGCCGTGGAATATCGCCAGACCTTCGGCAAGGATGTCTGGATCGACATGGTCTGCTTCCGCAAATACGGCCACAACGAGCAGGATGAGCAGAGCTTCACCCAGCCCGTCCTCGCCAAATTGATCAAAGATCAACCCAGCGTCCTGTCCAGTTACGCTCAACGCCTGCTGGCTGAGAATGTCATCGGCGAATCCGAAGCCAAGGCCATCGGACAGCGCCTCGAAGATGCTCTCGATAACGCTCAGCAGACGGCTAAGAAGACTCCCAAGGCACCGACGATTGATCCCGGTGGCAGCCGCTGGAAGGGCATTGTCGGCAAGTATTCGCACGCTCCGGTTGAGACTGGCATCTCCGCTGAAGTGCTGAAGGAAATCGCGACCGCTCTCGGTTCAGTTCCCGAAGGGTTCAATCTCAATCCAAAGTACAAAGTCACCAAGATGCTGGAGACTCGCGCGGCACTGGCTGCCAGCAGCGAAATCTCCCACGCCGATGCCGAGCTTCTCGCCATCGGCTCATTGCTCCTCGATGGCATGCCTGTCCGACTCTCAGGCCAGGATTGCCGTCGCGGCACGTTCACGCAGCGTCACGCCGTCCTCTACGACTTTGTCACAGGCCAACCCTACAACGCCCTCAACAACCTCCGCGAAATGGGCCAGCCCGGCAGCGACCATGAGCCACTGTCCAAGGGCAGCGACGGTCGCCCACGCCAGGCCCGCTTCTGCGTCTATGACAGCCCCCTTTCCGAAGAAGCCGTTCTCGGTTTTGACTATGGCTACAGCATGGTCGATCCCAACATGCTCGTGATCTGGGAAGCCCAATTCGGTGACTTCTGGAACGGCGCTGAAGTGCTGGTTGATCAATACATCGCCAGCAGCGAATTGAAGTGGGATCGCTGGTCCGGCCTCGTCATGCTCCTGCCGCACGGCTATGAAGGCGCGGGCCCCGAGCACTCTTCCGCTCGTCTCGAACGATTCCTTCAGCTCTGCGCCAATGACAACATGCAGGTCTGCTATCCGACCACCGCAGCGCAGCACTTCCACATGCTCCGCCGTCAGGTGAAGCGGAATTTCCGCAAGCCCCTCATCGTCATGACTCCCAAGAGTCGCCTTCGCTCGCCCACCAGCACCTGGCAGGAACTCACCAAGGGCCACTTCCAGGAAGTGCTTGACGATCCCAGCTTCGTCGCCGGTGGCGATCGCAAGAAGGTGACGCGCGTCATCCTCTGTTCCGGCAAGGTGTATTTCGATCTTGACGCTCGTCGTCAGGCGGCACACCGCGCCGACACCGCCATCATCCGCGTTGAACAGCTCTATCCCCTCAACGAAAAACTGATGGCCGATACCCTCGCGAAATATCCGGCGGCCAAGCAGTTCATCTGGGCCCAGGAAGAGCCCCGCAACGCCGGTGCCTACATCTTCATTGCCGACCTGCTGCGTCAGAAACCCTTCGATATCGAACTTGAATACATCGGCCGCCCCGCCAGTGCCAGCCCGGCCACCGGTGGCAAGTACAAGCACCTTGAACAGCAGGAAGCCATCGTCTCCGCCGCCATCGGCCCGGCTCCGGCCAAGGCCGACAGTGGTAAGAAGGAGACCGTCGCGTCCACTTCTCGGTAATTCCGTGCCCATTGATTCTGCCTTGTTGATCCTCTCTCTCATTCGTCTCTAGGAACGGCTCATGCCCAGCAACATCGTCATCCCCTCCGTCGGCGAATCCATCACCAGCGGCGTCATCGGCCGCTGGAACAAAAAAGACGGCGACACCGTCAATCGTGATGACATCGTCCTCGAATTGGAAACCGATAAGGTGACGATGGAAGTCCGCGCCGAATCCGGTGGTGTCCTTCGCCACCGCGCTAAGCAGGGCGACACCGTCGCTGTTGGTTCCGTTGTCGGCGTCGTCGAAGAGGGTGCCGCTGGCTCGGCTGCACCCGCTCCTGCTGCGGCACCTGCTGCTGCTCCGACTCCCACTCCCGCGAAGGCAGCTCCCGCAGCCGCCCCAGCAACACCAGCTCCTGCCCACGCTGCTCAGTCCGATGTCCGCGCCACACCGCTCGCCAAGCGCACCGCCGAAGATATGGGTGTCGATCTTTCCAAGATTCCCGCCACCGGCATCGGCCACCGCGTCCGTGAGAAAGATGTCATCGACTTCCTCCAGTCCAAGGCGCCAACCGCATCTTCCGTCGCCGCTCCCGCCGCATCAGCGCCCGCAACATCTTCCGGCTCTCGCGGCACCACCCGCGAGCCCATGTCGCAGATTCGCAAGCGCATCGCCGCTCGCCTGGTCGAAGCCCAGCACACCGCCGCCATGCTCACCACCTTTAACGAGGTGGATATGTCTGCGGTCATGGCGCTCCGCACTCAGTTCAAGGAGGAGTTCGAGAAGAAGCACGGCATTGGCCTTGGCTTCATGTCCTTCTTCGTCAAGGCCTCGGTGCAGGCCCTCAAGTCCTTCCCCCTCATCAACTCCTACATCGTCGAGGGTCAGGCCGGACCGGAAGTTGAGAAGCACGACTACATGGATATCGCCCTCGCGGTCTCAACACCCAAGGGGTTGTTGGTGCCCGTGCTTCGCGATTGCCAGAAACTCTCCATGGCCAAGATCGAATCCTCGATCAAGGACTTCGCGGTCCGTGGCAAGGAAGGCAAGATCGGCATCGATGAACTCCAAGGCGGCACATTCACGATCACCAACGGTGGCGTCTTCGGCTCCCTGATGTCCACACCGATTCTCAATCCGCCCCAATCCGCCATCCTCGGCATGCACGCCATCAAGAATCGCGCAGTCGAAGATCCCAAGAATCCCGGTCAGGTCGCCATCCGTCCCATGATGTATCTGGCCCTCTCCTACGACCACCGCATCGTCGATGGCGCCGAGGCCGTGCAGTTCCTCGTCACGATCAAGAAGTGCATCGAGGATCCGGCACGCCTGCTGATGGATCTTTGATTCACTTCAGCGACTGGGAAGCGTGTCCAGCAGCCCGTTGCAGGCACGCCGGATCATCTGATACATGTGCTCAAACCCTTGCTCGCCGCCGTAGTAGGGATCGGGCACTTCCATGTCGCGCTCGTGTGCGTCGATGAGCGTCGGATCGAATGAGCGGAGCAGGCGAACCTTTGGCTTGGGAGCTCCCATCGCCAGCACATCGCGCATGTTGCTGCGATCCATCACCAGAATGTGCTCAAACTGTTCACCATCATGGACGGAAAACTGCCGCGCCGCGTGATCGGTGCTCAGTCCGTGCCGCGCGGCACATGCCGCAGAACGCGGGTCTGCGGGCTCGCCACTGTGCCAATCCCCAGTACCGCAGGAGTCAATGCGAAGTTGATCCAGCACGCCTCGTTCACGAGCCAGATCAATCATCACCCAGCGTGCCATGGGAGAGCGGCAGATGTTGCCCAGGCACACAAACAGCACCCCGGTTGGTTGATCGCTCATGGCGAGCCCGCCAGTGCGCTGCTGTGCGCGTGAATTTCACGCAGCGCCATCCGATCTCGTACCCACGCCACAATCTCCGCATCCGGGTTGGGGATCATCGATCCTCTCAGCACGCGCCGCGCTTGGTCAAGCGATTCAGGGTGTGCAAGCAGCTGGTGAAGTCGTGCGGCGATCTTCGATGCGCGTGTGCCCTCTGCCACAAGTGTCTTGCGCAGTCCTGCGGGCACCACCGAGGCGTGCGCTGGCGTGACGATCGTGGGTATCGCCGCGGCAAGCGATTGGCAAATGACCACCCGGTCCAGCACCGAAACGCCCGAGGAGAGCGTTGCAGTCTCCTCAATCTCAACATCGCTGTCGGTATCACGCCCGGCGCTGATGATGACATCGCTCGCCGCCATCATCAACTTCAGTGGGCGGTCGTACTCAATTACCGTCGAGGCAAGTGCGCACGCATGGCGATACCGGCGTCCTCTGCCCCTTTGTCTGGCAAGAGATGGGATCGCACCGATCACTCGGATATTCGCCGATTCCAGCATGCCCAGAATCACGCTGAACCACCACGCGTCGGCGGATGCAGGCACGTTGGGAAGGAGTGTGATCAGTGGCCGTTCATCGTCTTGAAGAATTCCAAGTTGTTCTCTGGCCAGCGACCTCCCCATCGCGCTGACGGGTGTGGCCAGCGCGGTCGATTCTTCGAGTTCACTCTCCCGATTGCGGGCGTGCTCATCCGGAGCGGCGGTGGGGGCGTTCCACCCCTCGATGATCAAAAGGTCCTGTCTACGAGCTTTCGCGAGTGAGTGGCCGATGCCTTCAAGTCCATCATGCCAAAGCACCACCGCATGAGGTCGCCATCGATCGATGACGCGTCCGACGGCCCTGAAAGCGCGATTCAGATCCCCCAGCGGAGGTGTGATACTGCCGAATTCAAAGCTGTGCCCTCGTTGAGCTGGATACAGCGTGTCGAGCTTCGCAGTGTTGTTGATGGCGACGACGAGGTGCTTTCCCGGGAGTGTGACGCCGGTGCGAAGTGCCAGCAGCAGCCCGGCGTGGTGCCCCTTCCCGCCTTTGCTGTGCGAATCCGGCAGGTGAATCAGGTGCAGCATGGCGGTGCCCTGTCCGGAAGTCGAACGGATTGAAGCCCGCCGTGCTCTCACTGCGCGTTGCCTCGGTTCAGCCGCGAAGAATCCTTCACAGTTTCATCGTAAAACAGCTCGGCGACGGCGGTCCCGATGATCTTGGCCAGATCGATCTCGGCCTGGGCGATTTCGCCGGAAGAGGCGGGGGGCTTTGACGAAGGAATGCGAGGAGCCACGACCACTTCATATCCCTTTGGCCGCTTGGATGGCGGAAGGTTCGGATCTTCAGCAGGCCACAGACGCACATCGGCGGCGGTGTCAGTGACACGCACAAACACTTTGCCCTGAGGTGAGAATGTGACCCCATCAGGCGAAAGGGTGAAACCATCCACCATGACGTGAAGAACGACATCGGCCTTGACACTGCGACCGATCTCGGTGACGCTCATCGGCTCGGTGGGCTTTTCGCGTTGCACGGCCGCTTCCGCAGCTCGGCTGTCGATGATGGTGGTGCTGACCTTGTTTTCAAGGAGTTTGGTGGTGATCTGATCGGCCATGGTGCTGCGCAGCGGTCGCCTGGGCAAACGGCTCAGGCGATCGTCGACAAAGACAACCAGCGAGCGTTCCTGCGGTAGCGTGAACTGCCTCGGGACTTTTTCCGGGCCGTGCAGCAGCACGCCGATTGGCGCCACGATGTTGCAGCCGGGCATCAGCGTGAGGTATGCGCACGCGGCGAACATGACAAGCGTGAGAGGTGTGAGAAAGCGAGGTAAGGTCATCTTGAGATCCTGAGAGATGAAATCGGTCCAATCAGTACTTGATGTAGTATTCCTCTTCGTGCTTGAAGAATTGCCATGCGCTGCGCTCGCAGAACCGGCGAAGCAGCTCGCTGGCAACGACCTGCCCTGAAACCTGGGCGGGGCCGGTGCCCTGATCATCAGGGAACGTGACGCGGACGGTGCGGCTGAAGGCAAAATCGTCGGGGGCCGGACCGTCGCATTCGACGACGTTGACGCTGCCAACAGCGACTCCTTCCCAGAGCCAGGTGTTGCCGGGCTCGCGGAGGCGAAACTCCTGCAGATCAATGAAGATCAGGCGTTCAACTTTGAGTTCCTTTGCCAATTCGCTCAAAGGGCGAGTCTGCCAACCTGGGCGATTGTACAGATATGCAAGCAATTGATCGGTGTTGGAGTGGCTGCCCGCAGCGCCGGCATCATGCAGGCGAATGTGCATTCGCGTCGTGATCTCATTGGTGATGGTTGGGAAATCCGCGAGCACCGCACGGTCGCTGGAGACGACAACCGCAACGCTTTTGCCTTGCAAGCCGTCGTACTCGGCCTGCACATCGCGCTTCAGCGAGCCGTCACGCCGGGCGTTTTCGACCATGCCGCCGATGAAACAGCCACTCATGGGCAGCATGAGAAAGGCACATGCGCCGATGAGTGTCCAATGCAGAAAACCGCTCTCTCGAATCTTCACCTGGTTCGCCGTCCTTTCTATGGGCAGGTCGCGTTGAGTTGTACCGCGTTGTTGCCGGAAGGTTGATCCAATCGTCTGGATCCTGAAGCCGTTTGGGCTAAGTGGTCGGCCAAGTCACAAACTTGTATGCCCAAGCCGCCGCGAGGCCAATGCCTCCGATCCACAGCATTCTACCTGAGAAAAGCACACCGCAGCGTTGCAAGGCCAGAGACCCCAGAATTGCCTGATGGGCCGCGGGCCAGAAGAACGCAGCGGTGAGCATGCTGAGCAGCGCCCCGGCCGGCTGGGCAAGGAAGGAGTCGAGCACCCGCCCGTGGGCCATGAGGGTGAAAGAGGTGGTCATGCCGCAGGTGAGACATGGTTTGCCGAAGGTGACGGCCCAGCCGCAGGGTGCCAGACCGAGCTGGCGATGTGTGCCAAAGCCCTGAGCGGCGGGGGTGAGCCAGCAGGCAACGGCGATGACTGCCAAGCAGACAATCGCCACACCAGCAGCGATCAAGCGGTCTTGGGTGCTGGCCTTGGCTGTGGGCAGGCGGCGTGGAGCCGGAGATGCAGGGGAGGCCCCATCGATCATGTCCAATTGTAGGTGAGGAAACGCCGCTTACACGGCGCGGCCGAGGAGGCGCGGCTGCGCGTGTTGCGACGAGACAATCAGTTCAGAGGAACCCACATTGATGCGACCGGTTGACTCGGTGGGTTTGCGTCGTGCGGCATCTGCGAAGGCGTGCACATCTCTTACATCGGCACAGGTGTTCAGAGCACCCTGGAGCAAGATGCAGCGAAGGCCCAGATGCTCCGCAGGAGAGAGGAGCAATGTCAGGTCGTTGCCGATTTCCAATGAGGAACTCTCTCCCGCGTTTCCAATCGGTCCCACGCCGCGGCGAGAGAACGCTTTGAGCAAGCGCATGCAGCGCCTGGGGAGCACTCCGCTCTCGCAGGTGACGAGGAAGCGGTCGTCGCCGAGATGTCCGAGGAAGATGGGTGGATCGCCACCCGACTGCGGCGGTAGAACAACGATGCGGCGGATCAGTGTGGCGACCTGCTCGATCAATTGGTCACCGAGCTCGAAGCCATACACTCCATTGAATTCGGACATGTCGCGCACATCGATGATGGCGACATCGCCGCAGCCAGCAGGAGCAAGCGACCGCGCGGCGATCAACCGATCGTGCACATGCTGATCACACATCACGCGGTTTGGCAAGCCGGTCAAGGGTGTGACACGTCGAGTATGGATACTGGTGATATCTGATGCTGCTGCGAGCAGCGCCCGGGGTGAGACGATGCCGCAGACTCCGGACTCGTCGGCAAGGATCAGAGGTAATGGCGCAAAGTCTTCGCGTGAAGCGGTGAGTGCGAGGACATCGCCCACGGAGTCGTCGGGGCGAGCGACGCTGGCATCGGTACGGCAGGCAAACCCAATCTCGGTGGCGTGATCCCAGGAAAGCCGCTGAAGCGACTCAGTAGCGCACCAACCCACGACACGCATTCCATCAGCGACGACGCAGCCCGGAGCATTCTGAATTGAGACGAGGACATCGGCAATGGAAGCCCGAGGTGATACGACGGGGACGGAGCTGGCGTATTGCTGAATCGGCACCAATCGTCCGACATTGCCGACGCGTTGACGTGGTTGCGTCTTGCGGCGGAGGGCGTCGGCGAGTGATGAACTGAACTGTTGATCGCGTGCGCCGGGGCGGCCGAGGTAGAAACCCTGACCGTATTGGACTCCGAGATCGACCAATGTCCAAAGCTCTTCGGCACGCTCGATGCCTTCGGCGATGAGTTTGACGCCGCTGAGGCGGGCAAAGTGCAGGAAGAAGCGGATCATGTTCTGGCGGGCGCGGTCCTGATCGACCATGTCCACGAGCACACGATTGAGTTTGAGCCAGGAAGGGCGGAGGGTGACGATGCGATTGAGTCCACTGCGTCCTGCGCCCACGTCGTCGATGGCGATGTGGAAGCCGTAGTCTTTGAGCAATTCGACCTGACGTTCAAGGCCGCCGATGGCTTGATCGCTGGCCTGCTCGGTGATCTCGAGGACGACGCGATCCGGTGTGAGACCGGGGATGCTCTCGATGCCGTTGATGATTTCGCGTGCAAAGCGGTGATCAGCAAAGACTTCTGGAGATGAATTGAGGAAGAGCTGAGTGCCATCGGGCCAGTCCGCCGCGGCGTGAAGAGCGTGATGGCGAGCGACGCTCTCGACCTCCCAGAGCATGCCGGCTTTGTCTGCGGAATCGAAGAGTTCGGTGGCGTCCGAGAAATCGCATTCAGGGCCGGGGCGTGAGAGGGCTTCGAAGCCAGCGATTCGACCGGCCTGGAGATCAACGATGGGTTGGAAGACCGGCACAATCGAATTGCACTCCACCGTTCGCTGCAGGCGACGGCGAAGATCTTGTATCAGATTGGTGGACGAATTGGCATCCATGCCGGGACTGTGCATCGGCGACGGGTGGCTGCATGGGAAACGGGTTGTGGGGCGGAGCCGAAACTGATCGGTGGCTGAAACGAGATTGCCACCGGGGAGGATTACGCCGGGTCGTTCTCGGGCCAAGGGGAGGGGCTGAGTGACCCTGTTGTGGTATTAGGAGCCGAGGTGATTGTGATGTAGGTCCAATATCACGGATCGCACTCATGAGTGCGAGGGATCGGTGGGGGGGCATGGAGTGGGATCGGTGACTGAGCCGGGGTTTGATGGGAAATCGGGGTGCGTGAGGGGGCGCGGGTTGCGGGACTGGGAATCTGCCTCGTGATCGAGGAGTGCGGAGAGGATTTCGGCGACCTCGGCGGGGGAGAAGGCGGGTTTGCGGGAGTTGCGGTTGAGGCGAGTTGCGTGCGCTGCGCGAGGGGTGGGGCGGATTGTGGGTTGGGTAGCGCGAATGGATTCGGTTGAATCGGACGTGGCAGCATCGGAAGAGGTGGGGTTGTCGGTATCCGACGTGGCATCGGAGGCGATGTCGTTGTCGAGGTCGGCGGAGTTTGTGGGCCTGCCGCGGCGTGAGCGCGGGGGAGGTGGCGGTGGAGAGAGCTTGAGA
>CAYTYD010000066.1:0-14193 GCA_964441555.1 uncultured Phycisphaeraceae bacterium
ACATGGCGGTCGGCGTGATCATCGGCGGCGCGTTCGGCAAGTTGACGGGGTCGCTGATCGATAACGTGCTGAACCCGATCATCGGCAAGATCGTGGGCAACGTCGATTTCAGCAACTGGTACATCCCGCTGAGCGATGCGGTCGCTGAAGTAAAAGATGCAACGGGCAAGGTGATCACCGCGGCTCAGCCCGCTGTGTCGATCAAAATCGGTTCCTTCATCGGCGACATCGTGAATTTCATCATCCTGGCCTTCGTGGTCTTCCTGATGGTGAAGGCTTTCAACACGGCCAAGAAGCGCTTTGAGGCAGAGAAGCCCGCGGCGGCTCCGGCGGGTCCGACCACGGATCAGAAGCTGCTGATGGAGATCCGCGATCTGCTCGCGAAGCGTTGAGTGATTTGAATAGCAAAGATGAATCCCACCGCCCTGTCCTGATGGATGGGGCGGTGGTGTTTTTGCAGCATTCGTAGCGGGTACTGCACGCCGTTGGCCCGCAAAGACACGGTACACTGCCCATCTCATGAGTCAGGCTACAGCACAGGGCGGCGAAGCAGCACTCATCCGGCAACGCGGCATTCCGCGCTGGCTGGTGTATGTCGTGCCGACACTGGCCCTGATCGGGATGACCTTGCCCCGCATGGGGCAATCGCTATGGTACGACGAATTCTGGCGGACCAAGCTCTATCTGAATGAACAGACACTTCACGATCGTTTATTTCGCGATGTGCATAACCCGCTCTACAACGCGTGCATGTATGTGTGGATCAGCGTGTTTGGGGATGGGGAAGTTTCGATCCGCATTCCGTCGTTGGCGTTGGGCGCGGCGATCGTGCTTCTGGCGGTCTGGTGGGCCAGGCGGTTGATTGGGGACATCGGGGCGTGGGTGACAGGATTGTTTCTGGTGGTGTCGCCAGTGATGATCTGGCACAGCGCGGATGCCAAGAACGTCATGCTGGCGACATTGGCTTCGGTCGCCTGCCTGGTGGGTGTGGAGCGGACGGCGACGCGGCGATCGGAGGATGTGTCGGGGAGTGTGGTGTGGTGGAGAAGGCCGCCGGTGTGGTTGTGCGCGGCACTGATCGTGGGCGGGTTCACGAGTTGGAATTCGCTGTTCGCGGCGCTGTGCGCGATGATGGCGGCGGCAACGGTGTGGAAAAAGGTGGGAAAGCGGAACTGGAGGGCCATTGGCCTGGCGTGGTCAGTGGCGCTGATGACCATGCTTCCCCTCCTCATCTACAAATCCATGCAGATTCCCGAACTCATGCGCCGCCACACGCGGCTCTTTGACTGGCGCGAAGTGGTACTGTTCATCACCAACTGGCTGCCGAGCGGGAACACGCTGCGGCCTGTGCAGCCGTATGAAGATAAAGCCAAGGCGTTCATGCCCCCCCACTTGTGGTTCACAGCGGGGATGGCGGTGCTAGTGCTGGGCGTGGTCTTCATCGGGCTGCGCGGGCTTGTCAAACGCGGCCATGCCGTCTGGGTTGCCCGTCCAGTGTGGATCGGATTGGTCCTCATCTTCGCTGGAAGCGCGGCAGTCCGCGCCTGGTACGGTGATGGCAAATGGAACATCTATCAGGAACGGAATCTGTTGTGGATGATCGTGCCGCTGGCGATCTTGTGCGGCGCGGCTGTCGCCATGCTCTGCATACCAAATAGAGGCGGCTCAGCGCAGGGCCATCGTCCAACAGAAGACACTTCGGCACTTCGCGGCCTTGCCACTGTGCCACTTCTCCGGCAAGGTGCGATTGTGCTGTTTGCAACCGCCATCATCGCTCTCCCGCTTACCGGCTCCATCCGCATGATGACGGTGGAGCGAAATTCATGGACGGTGTACAAGCCGAACCCAGACTGGCGCGGCGCGGCGGCGATGATTGCCGCAGATGGGAACGCGACAGCTCGGGTGATGGAAGAGGATGGGTATCAGTTGGACCCGTTGTGGTATTACGGGCCAGGGTTGCAGAGGGTGGTTGTGCCGCGGGATTCGTGGCTTGGAAACGAAGTCTTCATCCGCATGAGTGGTCCGCCAGACCTGATGTACGTGGTCGATCAGCGGCACCGTTTCCCGTACAACATGGGTCGGTTTGACCGCAACGGCGTGGAGCGGAAGCGGATCGGCGAAGTGGACGGACTGACGGTGTACAAAGTGTGGCGGAAGGAATAAGACAAGGCATCGGGCCCTTCGACCGCGCTCAGCGCTGACATCAGGTTTCGGACAATGCACATGTTTCGCCATCGCACGGGTTGATCGCTTCATGCGCGATTCTGCTCGCAAGCGCGACACTCAATCAAACAGAAACTGAAACTCGCGATTGCGGAACGAATCCGTACGCCCCAGACGAATCTTGATGTAGTTGACGTGGCCATCAACAAAGAGGGCGTTGCCCTGATTGACATCGCCGTACGAGTTTCTCAGTTGGTATTGCGATGATGTCTGACCTGTGATGGTGCTGATGGATTCATCCGCACACCACACGAAACGGTCGGGTGCCATACGGATGCTGCGGGCGATGCGGCGATTGCCCTCGACAATCGAGTTCGCAAAGCTAAAGCCCTGATTCATGATCTGAGACTGCCAGATGAATGGAGTGAGAAAGCTCGTGCCGATGTCGTTGTAGGTGGTTACGCCTGGGGTGGTATTGGGCCAGTTGCGCTGGCGGGTGACTTTGTCGCTGGGGTCCTGAAAGGCCTCGGCCTGCTCGGTGGTGCGCGCTGTTGCATTTTGGGCAAGGCGTTGCGGAGCCGGCGGGCAACCGAATGTGCGTCCCGGGTAGACATAAGCGTTCAGGGGGCGGTCCGTCGCTTCGACATCGAAGATGCCGCTGACGTTGGTGTACCAGAAACTGCTGTTGTTCTTGCCACCGAATTGCCATGAGCACATGCCCTGGACTGTCTGTGTGGTGTAGCCAATGCCGCGAGGGGAGCGCGTGCCCGGAATGGGAAGGTAGTTCTGAAAATCATTCTGATACGCCGCGGCAGCGCGGCCGATGTCTTTGAGTCGATTCTGGGCCAGCATCATCCACGTGTCGCGGTCCGAGAAGATGGGGCCGGAAATAGCAGCGGCGACGGTGAGCGTGCCAGCGACGATGACAAGATCGAGGATAGTTGTGCCGCGACGGCAGTGGTGCATGGATGACCTCCGCATGGAGGGCGATACAGATGAGGAAGCGTGCGGTTGCAGTGTAATGAGGGGGTCAAGTGGGTACGCGGGGCGTATTACTTCGTCTTTGCCAGCGATTCCAGATCTGCAAGCGCGGAAGTGAGCAAGCGGCGTGCTGTCAGATCGAGCTCCTGCAGCGTGACTTTGCGGCTGGCCAGGAGTCCGTTGTTGCAGTTGTCGACGGCCTGCTGCAGATCGGCCGGGCTGGCAACCAGGGCGCGGATGCCGGAGGGCGCGGCAAGGGCGAGTGCCTTGGCATCGGCGGGAAAGAGTGTGTTCAAGGCGCGATGCCAGAGGGGTGCCCAGGTTTCGATGCGGGCCTCATCACTGAGCCGCGCGATGGCGAGGACGCGGCCTAGGTCCTTGTTGCTGCGCCGGGTAGTGGTGCCCTCGATGAGGTCGGGCTTTATGATGGGGTGCTCGAGGAGATTGGCCAGGGCCATCATCTCCGGCCGCGCGATGCGCACGCCGTAGGGCGTTTCGATCGGCTCGAATGTGGCGACCCCGGTAAAGCGGAAGCTGGGCAGGCCGTAATGCTCACCATTGGAGAGGGCGAATCGCATCCAGTTGCGAGCGGCTTGGATGTTGGGCTCGGGCTCGGTCAGAAGCTCGATGAACCAGTCGTGACCCTCGGGCGGGTACAGCCGCAGTGCGGGAAGCAGATCATCTGGTGTGGCTTCAGAGCCGGGGGAACCGAACTTGCCTTCCGTCTTGCGTTTCCAACCCGCGGCAAGAAGTTTCTCGGCGACAACGGTGCTGCTGCTGACAGCACTACTGCGCGGCGTGATCACGCTGTCGATGTCCTTGGTGCGGACGGTGTAGGCGGGCTGACGATCCAGCAGGGTGTATGCCGCGGCGAGCGAACCGATGATGATGACGTGAGGGCGAACGTGATCAGGTATCGCGGCAACCACACTCTTGAGGACCGCTTCGGGGTGGATGTCGCGCGGCTCTGTCATATCTGTATTGTTGGTGGCATGGAGAGTTCGGCGAGGAACTGGGCGGCTTGGGCCTCGAGGCGAGCTTCGTAGAGATCCAGCAGACATTCGACGCGATCGGCAAATGGGAGTGGGCCACCGGGATTGATGGTGAAGAGTGGATCGGCGTGGCGGATGGTGTGGATAACCAGATCCGCAGGGTGATCGGGATCGGGCTGCGCGACCAGGGCCGGATCGATCTGCGCGGCGAGGGCGTGGGGATCGATGTGCGCGGCGTGATGGATGGAGAGGTCGAGCCGCGGCGTGCCCACCAGATCGATCGCGGGGAAATAGTGACGTGCGCCGATGACGCCCCCGATGGCGATGCCGGTGAGGGAGTTCTGGGCGGCGAGTTTCTCTAATCGGCGCAGATGCGATTCGGGAGAACGGGGCTGGCCGGAACGATCAGCGAAGCGCAGCGTGGCGCGGGCATGGTCGGAAGAGGAGAGAAGACGCTGGATATCGCGGGGCTGAACATCGCGGAGCGCGACCGCGCGATCCTTGCGGCGGACGAGCAGAGGCGCGATGGCATCGAGGGCGCGGCGTGCGGTGGGATAGGAACAACCGGCCATGCGGGTGAGGTCGAGAGTGGTGAGGAGCTGCCGCGTGGCGAGGTATTGGTGCAGCAGGAGTTTGAGGATGATGAAGTCGAAATCCGGGCGTGTGGTGGGTGGGCGCGAAGAGGTTTGCGCGACGAGTTCACGCAGCCAGGTGAGTACGGCGGCGGGTGGATCGTGAGGAATGGAAGTGAAGGTGGAGCGATCGTGGGTCATGCAGATCGTGAGCCGCGCCGCGAGATCGGGTCGGAGGATGGAAGCGATACCCCCCCACTCTTGCCGGATCCGCGCAGGGGTGATGGCGGGATCCGTGAGGAGGAGGTAGCCGCTGGTGTTGGGCTGGAGGGTGAGCGCGAGTTGGAGGATGGAGGCGCGAAGAGCATCGGCGGTGGAGAGAGCGTGCCGCGATAGTGCGATGGCACTCAGCGCGGCGTTGGTGGCGTGGGGTTGAAGGGGTGTTTCAGACATGAAAGATAAAGGTAATGATTGAGGATTTATGTGATAATTAAGGTTTTTGTTGAATGATATAGAGATCGGCTTGAACTGGCAAGAGCTTGATCTGATATGAAAACGTCCGAGAATACAAGCCTGGAATAAATCAAAAGCCCCTGTAAAGGGGCTTTGGGGTTCGAGAGTTCGTTCGTGACAAATTCCAAGAAGCCGCCGAGCTTGCGCTCGGGGTTCTCGAAGACTTCACTCCACAGTGACCGACTTGGCCAAGTTGCGGGGTTTGTCGACATCATGGCCACGCAGCACCGCGGCGTGATAGGCCATCAACTGGAGGGGGATGACGGTGACCATGGGTGAGAGGCACTCAGGGACATCGGGGACGTAGAGGACATCTTCGGCGTACCGCTTGATGTGTTCATCGCCCTCGGTGGCGACGGCGATGATGTGCCCGCCGCGAGCGCGGACTTCCTGAATGTTGCTGATGACCTTTTCGTACTGCGGGCCCTTGTTGGCGATGAAGACAGCCGGCATGCCTTCGGTGATGAGGGCGATGGGGCCGTGCTTCATTTCCGCGGCGGGCATGCCTTCGGCGTGGATGTAGGAGATTTCCTTGAGCTTAAGCGCGCCTTCGAGGGCGGTGGGATAGTTGTAGCCACGACCCAGGAAGAGCCAGTTCTCCTTCTCGATGTACTTGGCGGTGACCTTCTTGATCAGGTCGTCATACTCCAGGACCTGCTGGATCTTGTCGGGGATCTGCTCAAGTCCAGTGAGCAATTCGCGGCACTGCTCAGAGCTCATGAAGCGCTTGCGACCGAGATAGATGGAGAGAAGTGTGAGCACTGCGACCTGGCCTGTGAAGGCCTTGGTGCTGGCGACGCCGATCTCGGGGCCAACGCGGAGGTAGACACCGGCATCGGTCTCGCGGCTGATGGTGCTGCCGACGACGTTGATGACGCCCAGCGAGAGAGCGCCGCGATCTTTGGCCTCGCGCAGGCCGGCAAGGGTGTCGGCGGTCTCGCCCGACTGGCTCACGGCGATGACGATGCTGTTCTCTTCGATGATGGGATTGCGATAGCGGAACTCGCTGGCGTATTCGTCGTGCGAAGTGACCTTGGCCAGATCCTCAAAGAGGTAGCGGCCGATGCGGGCGGCGTGCAGCGCGGTGCCCTGACCAGTCAGAATGATGCGGCGGGCCTTGACCAGGTCACGGTCAAAGTTTGCCACGCCACCCAGGACGACCTTGGAATCCTGCACATTGATACGGCCGCGGAAGGTGTTTTTGAGGGCCTTGGGCTGCTCAAAGATTTCCTTCTGCATGAAGTGGCTGAAGGTGCCGAGTTCGATTTCTTCGAGATCAAGTTCGAGTTGCACGACCTTGGGCGTCACCGCGACGTTGTGAATCGTGCTGGTCTTGAAGCCCTGACGGGTGATCTTCACCACGTTGTAGTCATCAAGGTGGAAGGCCTGGCTGGTGTGGCTGACGATCGCCGAGGGGTCAGAGGCGACGATGAATTCGCCGTTGCCGACGCCGACCGACAGCGGCGAGCCCTTGCGAGCAACAACCAGCACATCGGGCTCCTTCTCGCAGATCACGCAGATGGCATACGCGCCGGTGACTTCGCGCAAGGCAGCTTGCACAGCGGCTTCAAGATCGATTCCTTCGGCGGGGGAATACAACTCGCCGATGAGCATGGCGAGAACTTCGGTATCGGTCTGGCTCTTGAAGACGTGGCCCTTGGACTCCAAGTAGGTCTTCAGCGCGGCATAATTTTCGATGATGCCGTTGTGCACCAGCGCGATGCCAAAGCGGTCATCGGTGTGGGGGTGGGCGTTGAATTCGGTCACGCCGCCGTGGGTGGCCCAGCGGGTGTGGCACAGGCCGATGGAGCCAGCGAGGCCGCCCATGTCCTCGAGCTTGTCTTCGAGATTGGCGACGCGGCCCACGGCCTTGACGACCTTGAGGGTGGCGACATCACCGGTTGCGTTGTTGGACTTCGAGAGCGTGGCCAGCCCGGCGGAGTCGTAGCCGCGATATTCGAGGCGCTTGAGGCCTTCGAGGAGGAGTTCCTGGGCCTTTTTGCTACCGATATAGGCGACGATTCCGCACATGCGTGTGCTCTCCGATTCTGAATGCCACAGCTGATCGTGGCGGGTGAAACTACTCTATATATGGATATGCCTGATGATTCTGATTCGGGTTTGAATGTTGATCGGTGTGATTGCGCCCGGGGTTGTGCGGGCGCGGCAATGTCAGATGGCTAAACAACGCACTACGCCCTGAATCTGGGGGTGCCGCGCGATGTCGAGCTGCTGGTACGCAGCGACTCACCACCAAGTTCATTCATCGGCGGGATGGGGCGCGGGCTGAAACTGGATTGGGGGAGGTTGAACCGCGCCCAGGCGAGAAAGCGATGGGGCGGAGCCGCGCAGGTGTGTGCAACGACCCCGCCCCCGCGAGGAGAGCTTGAAATGTTCGACTGCGAAATCAGCACCCAGAAGCGAACTGATTGACGAAATCCAGATAGTCAAAGAAGTCGATGGTGCGATCCGCGTTGAAATCGGCATCAGGGTCGCTGGTGGCGAATGCCGCGATGAAGTCGAGGTAGTCGCTGAAATCGACGGCGTCATCAAGATTGAAATCAGTGGCGCATCCCAAGGAGAGAGCAACATCGCGCGAACGCGCTTCACCCAGCGGATTGAAGACCACGGCGTGGTATTGGCCGATGTCCTGCGTGCGGACGTTGGCGATGGTGAGGCGCGGGCCGTAGACACCGGAGATGGTGGAGCCGTGCGTGGTCGCGCCATCGACGAGGGCGGTCTCGCCTTTGTACCAGCGGAAGGTGAGTTCATCACCACTGGGAATGACATCGAAGGAGGCAGATTGGCCCTCGGGCTGCCGCGAGCGCGTGGGGGCATTGCCGGTGATGCCTGCGGGGCCATCGCACAGGCCGAAGCGGCCGATGCAGGGGCGGAATTGCAAACTGTTCACCAGCAGTTGAGGAGAGTTTGAGTATGGCAAATTTGAAGCGACTGAAAGCGATGTCACCTCTGAATTGATGTAACTTGGAAACGCATTCCACTGGTTGTCGTAGAAAGCCGCAATCTTGGAGGTGCCAGCTCCGCCAGCCACAAGCCAGGGTTGCAAGGGCCCTTCGCCATCTGGATCAAACGAAGCAAGTGCGTTGACGCGTCCGGTGCCACTGGGCATCTCGCCGACATTCGACCAAACACCCTGGTGCCACCGTTTGACGAAACCGGATTGGGCGACGACAAGATCAGGAAGGTCTGGACCATCGCCATCGAAGTCAAACTGACTGATCTCGTAAGATGATGTGCTGAGATTGGTTACAGCGATCCAAGAAGCACCGGTCCAAGCCAGAAGAAGATTTGTGGGTCGAGCAATCGTGCTCGCGTACAGCTGCTGCGATTGTGGTCCATCGCCATCAGCATCCCAGACAAACAGTCCGCCGCACTGAGTTGCTGATTGGCCACCGACCAATGCTTGAAGGATGACACCGTTCCACTTGTAAATCCCTTGAGTGCCCGCGATGAAAAGACATGCGGGCTCGGGGCCATCGGGACCATCCAAGTCTCCAACGCACATCGCACGCGGGCCGGTGATGTTTGCAAACATAGTCCATGCACCATCGTCGTAACGACGAATCGGCCCACCGCCTCCTCCCAGAATGATCTGTGGGAAATCGTCTAGTGGGCTTTGATACTGAACCATTGAATAGGGACTGTCGCCGCCTCCCGTGAAATCTGAATTCAGTCCTTGCCATCCGGAATCTGTCAAGTTTGCGGCATATCTACCGCCAACAAATGTGGCGAACAAGTTACCGTGTGCGACGATTCGAGAACGAAGTGGACCGCTTGCGTCCGGATCCCACTCCATGAGAGAGAACACCGCGGGTGTAACGGGCTCATTCCTCACTTCATAGACAGTCGGCGGCAGGTCCGCCATCGGCAGCCACCCCAGCGTCTGTCCGGATGCAAGTTGTGAAAGTGTACAGAGCGCGGCAGCGCTCACGCACGAAAGAGAAAACCTCAACATGTCAAACCTCCCAGAGATAGTGAAATCATCGCGGCAATCGCCGCGTGATAAGGAATACGCCTGCCCCGAATCCGGTGTTTCATGACTTCTCAGAGCAATCTTGTGTTTTTGCTCAAAACCCCTTTGGAGCTCCAAAAACGCTGATTCACTTGCGCAGACGCAGCACTGGTCTACGACAACATCCGCTTCTCACACATACACAATAAACGGCAGCGTGCTTGTCGCGGCATACGCATTCACACCGATCAGATTCATGGAATGCGCTCCCGGCGTCACCCCCGCCAGATTGATCCGCACTGTGTACCGGCCGCTCGCGCTGTTCCCCGTTGCCGGTGCATACACGCGCCCATACTGACCGGTATCCAGCAGCGCGTCAATCCGCAGAATGTGACTGTTCGTCGCCGCATCCACATCAATCCGCAGGAAGCGCCCCGTGCCCGTGTTCTCCACAATCCACGTCGGATTCCCGGCAAACTGCACCGGCCGCGTCACCAGGAACATCTGCCCCATTGCGCTTCCCAAACGACCGCGGCTGTCCGTCGTGATCGCGCTCAGGTGCCTCATTCCCTGCCCACTGGCCTGAAACGTGATTTCAAAGGCAATGGATGGTGCATTGCCGGCAAAGCGCGTCGCAATGATCGATTCACCCGCATCAGGCAGGCCATTCACATTCTCATCATTCCACACTGTCACCAGCGAGATGCCTGTTGTGCCACCGGTGTTCACTGACGCCGCGACCTCCAACCGCACAGTCTCCCCTTCGATCCACCAAAGCTGATTGGAGAAGACTCGCGAGACGGAGGCAAACCGCATCTTGGTCACTGTCGCTGGCACATCCGCCGGCGTGGTCGTCGGCGCATACATCAGCACCGAGCGCACATCACCCGCGCGCCCCGCGCTATCAATCGTGTAGGCCCCAAACATCCGCGGCCACGCCCAGTTGGAATCAACGCCCGCCGAAAGTGCGAATGTCGAACCAGTCCCCGTCGGGTTGGCGCTTCCTAAAAACGTCTCGTTCCAATCGTGCCGACCGTTCATGTTCGCATCGTGAAAGAAACGCACACTCTGCACGATGTTGCTCGATGGCGGCACGATGGCATACCAGCCACTTGCCCCCGGCGAGCGCGTGCTGGCATTGAATGTCACCACTGATGCATCTCCACCCACCTTGAACGTGGTCACAGTGGGCGTGGGTGAAATAGTGAGCGACACCATCGAAGCGACCGTTGACCACGAGCCACTTGCCGAGACGACATTGACGCCGATCGATCGCGATTCAAAGCCGACCTGTGATGGACTCTGAAAGCCGATACCCCATGCCCACTGCACCGTCGTCGCCAATCGAAACAGATTCGTTCCCGGCAATGGTGTCGTTACATCCCCGAGCGCCAGATCCGTCCCCGGCGTCCATCGGCCGTTGCTGTCCATGTCCACAAAGAAACTCGCGGCACGGATGTTGAAACCCGGCTGCGCTGCCGCCGTCAGCAGAATCGTGTCACCCGGCTCGGCAAGTCCCACATTGGCAGCCAGCGATGCCGCCGGCGGCGACGTCTCCACCGGAATACTTCGCCCCATCGGGTTCCCCGACCACCGCCCCGCCCAATCCAATACATCCGCGACCACACGCGCCACCCCGCTCCAGCCCGCATCAATCTCTACGCGCTTTGTCACCGTCGCCGTCGTCGCGCTCGATCCCGTCCATACATCGCCCAGCGTCCGATCCGTCCCCGGCGTCCAACGCCCATCGTTGTTGTGATCCAGAAAAAACGTCACCGCTCGTGCGCCTTGCTGCGCATACGCCGTCACACTGATTCCCAGCGACGCGTGCATCGTCGCCACCGGGGCATCAAAATGGAGGTTCGTCAGGTGTGACGAAAGCAAGCGCCGATCTTCCAACGGCTCAAGGAACGCCGAACTACAACCACCCTTCATCATCGCGCGCATGATCATCCCCTGTCCGTCGTCAATGCCGCGGCACAGGGTCGTGTCACCCTCCCAGGGCGAAATGTCACGCCTCCCCCACACCAAAGACCGCCGACTCCTCTGGTATACCCACGGTACTTGCTAGGAGTTGCGTCCCGCCGCAGTTGCCGTAATCTGCCTCTGTATCGCACAGGGACTTGTATTATAGGACTATCTAGACCGGCCCAAGGAACGAGTCCTCAGGCCGGTCTTCAGGGGGTGGAAATCAAGATGCTCGGGCGAGCGATCAGCACCCGCCGCTGAACGCCGCGACAAAGTCCAGATAGTCAAAGAAGTCGGTGACACCATCAGCGTTGAAATCTGATGCGGGTGCCCCACCGCTGAACGCAGCGACAAAGTCGAGGTAGTCAAAGAAGTCAACCGTTGCATCACAGTTGAAATCCGCGGCACAGATTGAAAGCATCGCGATCGCCGACGTCACCCCACCCGGCGCACACTCATTGCTGACCACGCATGAGTACGAACCAACATCTGCCAATTGGGCATTGTCGATCGTGAGCATGTCCGACTGCGAACCACTGATGACCGACCCCGACCATGTGGTGCCATCAACGATCGGCGCACCATCCAACATCCATTGATAGCTCGCCCCTCCTTGCACCGCGACCGTGACACCAAAGCTCGCCGCGCCGCCGCGGCATGTCGAGACATCAAACGGCTGACCACTGATGTAGGGCACGGTGGAAAACGCGAGTGCCGCCGAATCTGACGACGAGCTGCCGCAGGAATTCGTCACCACGCAGTCGTAGTTGCCCACATCCGCCCAATGCGAAGGCGCGGTGATCGACAATGTTGGTGTTGTTGCCCCGCTGACAAACGCTCCACCGCCGTGCCCACCACCATTTGGACCGTCATACACCGGACTGCCATTCAGTCGCCAGCGATAGCTCATTGGCCCTGCGCCTGTCGCCGCCGTCGCAAAGGTCACAGTTCCGCCAGTGTTGCAATACTGCACTGAAGTCGGCTGTAGCGTGATCGTCGGATTCGTGCACGTCACCGGATTGCCGATCAAAGTGAACGCCGCATCGCCGGTGAGATAGAAATACCGCGCATCACCCGCACCCGCTGCGCGATGAAAGTGCGTTCCGTTGCCACCACTTCCCGTCGCCAATCCCCAGAAAGGGAAGCTCACGGTCCACGCCTCAATTTGCACCCAGTACTTGACGCCCGCCACCGCCCGAAATGGTGTACGCAATGTGTAGCGATAGTCATACATCGTCGTGCCGCCGACCGACCCCACCAACGTCTGATTCGCGTTGCCCCCAGCTGTAAAGCGCGCCAAGCGACCACCATTCATGTTGCCAATATCCGGCTGAATGCCTGCGGGAATCGAAGCCCAGATCTCAATCCTGAAATCCATCACCGTGGCCGCACCGCCGCCGCGCCATTGAATTTCCGTGATATCCGCGGCAGCCGGCAGTACAAATGAGTCCCACACATATTCGTCGTAGTCACTTCCATCCGGATTCCAGTATGAAGACATCAGCAATGCGCCAGATGTCGTCGGTGCCTGCGTGAACAGCACATCCGCACTCGCGACAGTTGAGAATGAAGCGACCAGCATGGCCAGAACTCGACGAAGCATGTGACACCTCCTGAAATGCCGCACGCAGGACGCACATCCCGTGATATCAGAAGCATCGCAGACAGATTGACAAAGCAAAGCAGGAAGACCCCGCATTCCGCGGCTTGTCATGCGAGGGAAACCCGCGCACGCGCGTAAGGCCCGGTGCAGGATGTGGCATCTCTCCGGGCTGCCTGTGCGTTTTCTCTGATTGCCACAATCGCGCGCATTTCACATCTCTCACTCGTGACCTCGATCACTGCGACTCGTTGAATCTGTGCCGCGATGCACCCGTGCGTGCTTTGCGACACAACCACTCACAGGAGAACGCTCATGAAGTTCACAGTCGCACACGCGTCCGCACTCGGCCTCATCACCATGGCCATGCTCACATCTGCCTCGATGGCTCAACAGGTCCGCATCTATGGTGGCCTCTCCAATTTTGATGTCTACAACGAAACCGGCGACGATTGCAACGAGTTCGAATTCGAACTCGACGGCCCTCACCCCGAAGATGTCTACCACACCTATCACAACGGAAACTACGGTGCGCCCCGCATCGAATCACTCCCCGGCAACACTGGCATCCGCGTCATTTACTCCCATCCCGCGCACGCCACCCACAATCACGCTGTCGAACACTTCGGCGCCTCGCTCCGTGGTGGTGCGCTTGTCACAGGTCAGCGCTTCCGCTGGATCAGTGGCGGCATTCAACCCCCCACACCACCCGCCAATCCTCCCCTCCCCACCCTCTCTCTCATCATCACCACGCTCAATAACCGCGAAGTCGTCCTCGAAACCCTCACCAACACCGACGAACACAATCGCCCCATCTGGGTCAAGCGCAAGGTCACGCGCGTCAATCGCGAAGTCTCTCTCGAAGAGCTCATGCCCAACGATCCGCTCATCCAAAGCTCCACGGATCTCGATGCCGCGCCCGTCATGCTCGATGTCGGCGAGCCCATCGAACACGATGAGCAGGTCGCCGATTTCTTTGAGCAGGGCAGCCAGGTCATCTCTTACGACGTCTGGCTCGATTCTCAGCGCCGTGTCGGCAACACCTGGATTCACGAACCCGGCGTGCGCCTGGGCATGGTCATGAACGCCTCACTCACCCAGCGTCCCGGCTGCGACACCGGCACCCCCACCATCATCACCCAACCCACCGACACTTCCGCATGGCTCGGTGCCGCCACCGACCTCTACTGCGAAGCCGAATCCGATCCCAACTACGGCGAGCTCTTCTATCAATGGCGCCATGAAAGTGTCGATCTCCCCGGCGAAGACAACCCACGCCTTGAACTCGATCCCATCACCCCCGAATCCGCCGGCACCTACACCTGCATCCTCCGCAACGATTGCGGCTTCGTGATGTCCTATTCCGCCCACCTCACAGTCATCTCCTGCGATGCCGATTACAACAAAGACAACGCCATCGACTTCTTCGAC
>CAYTYD010000067.1:0-14136 GCA_964441555.1 uncultured Phycisphaeraceae bacterium
ATGCCCACGAATTCATGCCCGGTGACGATTCCCACCGGAATGCGGCTGGCGGCCCACTGGTCCCATTCCCAGATGTGGCGATCCGTGCCGCAGATACCGACCTTCTTGACCTTTACCAAGACATCACGCGGCCCGCAGACGGGCTTGGCGCGATTGGTATCCAGTTGCAGTTCCGGGCCGGCGTGGTGTTTGACGAGTGCGAGCATGGTGGCAGTGTGATCCTTCTTGGGGGCGTGCACTTCAACGGGTTGGCGACCGGTGGTGGGCTGTGGCAGCGTTCCACTCATCTGTTCTGCTCCCGAAAGGTGATTCATAACGACCAACGCTTGCCGCCGGGAACCTCGCTCCCGCCGGGGCGTCGATGACTACAACGTAGACCCCTTGGAGGGTCAAGGGCGGGATGGAATCGAACCGATCTGATTTCGATCCGGGAGTCCGGCCTGTCGAAACGGAGGGAGAGAAAGGCGTGGTAAGGGGGTTGGCCGCGGCGTGTGCCGCACGGCTCCCGTACACTGACCGCACTGAGCATGACGACCGGACCCGCGACAAACTCTTCATTCCTTGTTATGGCCGTTCGCCCAGATGGCAGCCGCGCCTACGGATTTCGTCAGGCAGGGAATTCTCGCGCTTTGGCTGATCAACTCCGCCGCGAGCGACTGGTTCCCGTCCGCACGATTCAATTGCCCAAATGGGCAGGCTCCTCGGTTCGATTTTCGCTGAAAGAGCAGGCCGAGATCAACACCCAGCTTTCCCAGCTATTGGGTCGCGGTGTGCCCTTGGTCGAGGCCATGGATGTGGTGGCGTCGGCTGTTTCGGTCAAGAACCGTCCCATCATCGCGCGGATGCGCGAGTTGGTTGCAGGTGGCGCGTCCTTCGCCGATTCCTGCGAACGCGTGGGCGTCTTTGATCGCGTCACGGTCGCGGTGTATCGCGCAGCCGAACGCACCGGCGATCTGTCCGGTGCGGCCAAGCAGCTCGCGGTCACCCAGCGCCGCCAACTCGCCGTCAGTGGCAAAGCTGCCACGCTGATGATCTATCCCGCCGTTGTGCTCACGATCTCGCTGGCGGTCTCAGTGATGATGCTCACCCTGATCGTGCCCCGCATCGGTAAATCCTTGACCAGTGCTGGCATGAAATTGCCCACGTACTCCAAGGTCACGATGGCAGTGGGGGAGTTTATTGGCGACCAGTTCCTGTGGCTTTGCCTTGGTTTGCTGGGCCTTGGCGTGGTTGCCTTTGCCTTCCGTGCCATCATCGCTCGCGGCGTGCAGCGGTTCATGCGCACGGTTCCATTCCTTCGCGATGTCGTGCTGGCTCAGGAATCCACGCGTTTCTTCACCGTCATGGCCGCCATGACGCGCAGTGGCGTGCCCCTGGCGGATGGATTGGGAGTGGCCATCGGCGCCCTCGGCCACCCCGTTCTGCGGGCCCAACTCACCACTCTCCGCACCAAACTCATTGAAGGTGGGATTCTTCGCAACCTCATCGATAACGTCACCGCTCTTCCCCTGACCACTCGACGCCTTCTGATCGCTGCGGAGCGATCTGGCGATCTTGAAAGCGCCTTTGACACCCTCGCCATCGACATGGCCGAGGAAGTGGATAAGAAGTCTCAGCGGCTCCTCTCCGTCCTTGAGCCCGCCCTGATCGTCTTCATGTTCGTCATCGTCGGTTCGCTGCTGCTGTCGATCATGGTCCCCATGATTCAGGCGGCGTCCAAGTCTTTCTGAATCGGGACCGTGCCCCCTTCGTCCCATTCGACACAGATTCACATGTCATCAATTCAGGCCACGTATTCCGCTGGCCTGGGCCGTCGGCGAATGGCACCTTGTGGGGGTCCGCAATCTGGCAGCCAAACAGGATTCTCGGACGCTCCTCCCCGGGGCTTTCTATGATCCTGTCAGGCGGGGTTGCCTCGTCCGCACCCACGCTCATCGCGGCACGCCTCCGACCATTCATCCTTGGGGAGAACCAAAAATGTCGAACCTCATCATCTGCAATTCTCACGCGATTCTGCGGAACTCTTCTGCCATCACCCGCGTCGAATCGCGCATGAATACCACGACGCGCCTTGCCGCCAGCCGCTCCGGCTTCTCACTCCTCGAACTCACACTGGTCATCGCCATCATCGGCGTGCTGTCCGCGGTCGCCGCGTTCAGCTTCGGTGGCTTTGCCGGTCGCGCCAAGATCGCCGCGACCAAGACTTCGATGAACACGATCAAGACCGCGCTGATGGCCTACGAAGGCGAAGCGTCGGCCTTCCCGCCGGATTTGGTCACGCTGAAGCGCACCAAGTACATTGATGAATCCGGCAATCTGAAAGATGGCTGGAATGAAGACCTTGTCTATCGCGTTCCCGGTCGCAACGGCCGCAAGTATGACCTGGTTTCCAAGGGTGAAGATAAGCAGGTCGGCACCGAAGACGACATCAGCATCTGGGACGCCGCCGATAAGGAAGCTGGTAAGTAAATCTCAAACCACGCACATATGCCCCCGGTCTCGCACAGATTCCGCCCTCGCTCCCTAACGGGTTCACGCCCGGGACTCACATTCCTGGAAATGGTCTTTGCTTCCGCGCTGCTTGCATTGGTGGCGGCGGGCGCGTTTTCCACCATCGGCTTCGTCGGCAACATGCACAAGCGCGAGCAGCAGACGCTCGGCGCTGCCGAACTCGCCAGCAGCATCATCATCCAGTATCTGGATGACAAGAATGGCCTTCCATCGCAGGTCGCGCCCGTCGATTACGGACCGTGGCAATATCGCTACACCATCCGTGAAGATCGTGTCGGCTTTCGCCCTGCCCGCAGCAGTGAGGCCTCCGGCCCGTCGCGCACATTGTCCATCGAACGCATCAAGCAAGTCACCGTCAAAGTGTGGCTCACCGAAGAACGCGAAGGAGGCGAATCCAATGCGGAAGTCATGCCATCCTTTGAGCTCACCCGCGTCCTCGATCCGCTTGCCCTTCGCAATCCCGACTCCTTCAAGAACATGATGGAGAGTGACCAGCTCAAGCGTCAGTTCGGTGATGAAGTGACCGGAGGCGTCGGAGGTCTCGCTCCGCCCCCCGGCGCAACTCCGGGCAAGGGTCGTCCTGTTTCGCCCCAACCCAGCAAAGACTCCAAGTCTGGCGGAGGTTCCAAGTGAACCGCCGCGCGTTCACGCTGATCGAGCTTGCCCTCGCCACCGTGCTGGGCACCATCATCGTGGCCGCGGCACTCGCGATTTTCACCAGCATGGATCGTGCCGATCGGCGCTTCGAGCGCCGCTTCGAAGAAACCGTCGCAGTCGAACGCCTGCACAACACACTCCGCAAGGCCTTTGGTAATGTCGCCATGTCCGAAGAGGCCGCGCCTCCTGGCACTCCCGGTGTGCAGGCCACCAATGCAACCGCTGGAACCACGCAGCCCGGACGTAGCACCGAAACCGAAACCTCGCTCACTCCCGCATCACTTCCTCCTCCGCGATTCGTGCTTCTGGAAGATCAGAACCCCGAAGTTCGTGGCATGGTCAACCTCTCTCGCGCTCTCGAGGGTGGTGGCGGCTCCGGCATCCTCGCGCCGCAAATCATTGAGGTCACGCTGACTCAGTCTCCCATTGGTGATGCTCGCGCGGCAATGCTGGCAGAATATGAAACCCGCATGGCCGTGCGGCTTGGTCTGGAAAGTTCGACAAAGTCAAACAGCACGTCCGCCGACGAATCCCCGGATGAAACTGCTCGCGGGGAAGATTTGGCCGAGTCCGCTTCGCGTGATCGTGCCGCTTCACTTGATGCGCCCGCTCCTGCTGATGAAGAAGATGCCTTCGCCGGCAATCTGGTTCGCGGCCAGTTCTTTCTTCGTCCCGGTGTGACTGATCGCCGCAGACGCGATGATATGAATCCGGATGAGATTCCCTGGGATCTGTACTGGGTGCGCTTGCGTCCGCGCGAACGCATCGAATCGATCGATGCGCCACTTGCTCCACCCGAGTATGTCGGAGAGCCAACCCTTGTCGCCTCAGGTCTTCGCTATTTCAACGTCCGGATCTTTAAGGATCGCACGTGGATCCGCCAGCATGCCGCGACCTATTTCCAGCACCTCCCCGCCTATGTGCAGGTCGAGGTGGAAACCACCACCGGCATCTGGGCCAAGTGGCTCTTTGAGGTCGGCTGGGTCATGTCCGCAGAAGTTCCCAAAGACGCCAACGACTCTCCTGTCAACGCTGCTGGCCAACCCATCGACGCCGTTGGCACTTCCAAGAGTGGCGGCTCGGAATCCACAACCGGAACCACCAAGACGGTCGAGGGTGGCAAGACCGAATCCATCATCAAGTTCCTCGAAGTCAAACCCGCAACCAAGTCCGGCGGATCCAGTTCCAAAGGTGGCGGCAAATGAGCTCGTCACGCCGTGGATACGCCCTCCCCCTTGTTCTGCTCTTGGCCCTCGTCGCCAGCGTGGTCATGGCCATGGTGCTTGATCGCCAGCGCACCCAGACGCTCAGCCAGAAGCGCCAACTCGATCACTATCGCGACGATCACTTTGCCAAGGGCATGCAGGAAGCCATCGACGCTTGGATGAAATCGGTGGCTGCTCGTCCCTTCAACGAGCTCCTCGAAGCCGATGGCCATGCCCTGGATATGGACCTTGCCGGTGGTGTCACCCTGCGGCTTTATGCCTTCGACGGCCAAGGCAGCGTCCTCACTGAAATCATCAGTCTCAGTGGTGAAGCTCGCGTCGATGCAGCCAATCTCATCAGCGAACTCTCGCAACTGCCCCCTGAACTCCGCGCCACTCTCACGGGCTTTCAGCGTGGCCGCCTCACCGAGCTCACGCGCCGGCATGGCCCGCTTCAGATCAGCGTCAATTCCGCTCCCGAACCAGTGCTTCACGCGGCGATTCGTTACGCCTTTGCAGGATCCAACTCCGCCGATCCGGTCAAGGCGATTGTCGAAGCCCGGTCTTCCAAAGTACTCGCTGCCGCAGACCTGTCGGATGTCATCGCCAAATTGAAGGGTGAAGCCGAGCAACGCAATGTGCTGAGCCGCATCCTCACGACTCAGCCCGTCCTGTATCGCCTCGAGGCGCGTCTCTTCCGCACCGGTGCGTCCGCCGACGCCCCGCCTGCCGCGATTTATGCGGGATATACGATGATTTCCGGCCGCTCCAGCCAGCGCGACCGAACCGGAAGCCAGACCACGCGTCTCACCAGCATCTTCGATTGGCACCGGGTGCCCGAGCCGCAGCCCGCCTCGTTCAGTGGCTCCGGAGCTGGTGTGCAATAGACCTTTCGAGTGCGCCAAAGGGCCTCCCAGGCCGCCGGAACGCTCAGCCAGTCGCTAAACTTGACAGCGCTGGCCATGGACGGTCTGTCACACCTCTCCATGCGTCCGCGCACTCGCCGAGAATGGACTCAGCCGCATGGCCTTGGGCACCACAGATCGAACTTCAATCTCCCGGCTGCGCCTGCTCGGACGCGTCGCCGTCGGACTGGGCCTCGCCGGTGCCGCGGCAGCCGCTGGTTCGCTTCTGCTGGCTCCATCATCCAAACCGACTGTTCAGATTCAGCTTCCCGATTTGGATCCGATTCGACCCATCGTCAGTGGCACCTCCGATGCTCTGCGTGCCGACACGGAGGCCTTGGCTTCTCGGTTGGTACTGGTGTCCAACACGCCCAAGCCCAAAGAGCAACCCAAAGCCGATGGAACAGCGCCGCCGCCGGTCATCGTCTTCAATCTGAAAGACCATGTTCGCTTTCTCGGTCTGATTTCTGAACCCACTCGCTTCATCGCCCTCCTGGCGGTTGATGCCAAGCAGCGCATGGTCGCCGAGAAAGACGTCTTCAAGGTCGCCAACGGGACCACCCACGTCTCCGTCACCGTCAAGTCAATCACCGAATCGCACATTGTCCTGCAGGATGACAAGGGCGAACACACCATAGATATTGCCGTCAAAACTGGCTCAGCGCTGACCAAGGGCAAAACCTCCCCTTCTCCACGTGGAGGTGTCGCGGGCGTCAATCTTCCACCTGGCACCGGCCCCATGACGACCGAACAGGCCCGTGCCAAGGTCGCCGCCATTCGCCAGCAGCAGCGCGACAAGCAAATGACGATCCGCAAGGAACGTTTGGAGGAGTTTGCACGCGATAACGGCATGTCACCCGAAGAGGCCGACAAAGCCCTGCGTGAGAAAATGCCCGAACTCTACGAAGATGACGAAAAGGACGGCAAATGAGCGCCCGCATCGTCTATCTCGCTCAGGATCCGCGCTCTGGAAAGATCCGCTCTCTGCGTCTGGTGAATGAGCGTCTCAGTGGCTCGGCCAACCAGTCTTGGGCTGCGCGATCGGACTCCCAATCCGACAATGGAGGCGAACTCGCCACTCAGGTCGCTGACACTGCCGCCGCGTGGATTGTCGAGCGGCTTGTCTCTCCTGAGCAATCCGCCCCCGATCTCTCACTCCTCTGCATTGATGTCGAGGGCTCTCTGTGCTCTTGGCTTTCCACGCCATCCACGGATCTCAAGACCGTCGAATCACTCGCTCGTCAAGCTCCAACTTCAGATTCCGATGTTGGTGCCGCACCCTTGACCCCACTCGCCCACTTTGCCCAATCGCCGCTGGATGCTTCCGTGCAGGCCCTCGGACCGGATGTCGCCTCCGAACCGGCCAAAGCCCCCAAACGTGGCGCGGTGCTCCCCTCCAAGCGAGTTCCCGTGCTCGTGTCGGCCGATGCCCCGGCTCGTCTCCTCCTCGATGCCCTCGACGCCCGCAATGTTCGCGTACATCGCGTCACTTCTCTCTGGCAAGGGCTTGCCGCCGCGTGGGATGCCCCCCCTGCAGGAGATCCATCTCTCACCGGCACAAGCACGGTCGCCACTGTTCTCATAGATCCTGTCGGTCGCATCGTCTGGTCGTGGTCCATTCGTGGCACGCTCCTGGCCGCAGGCACCTTGCGCATCCCGCTGGTGCGCGATGAATCCGGTGGCGATCTTGCCGCTCCCTCTTCCGATCATGCCGCACGGCTGTGTGCCGAGTGGCTTTCCTGGAGTGCTCAGGTCGGCAGCGGACCAACCCGCATCACCATCATCGCCCCCGAAGATTCCCGCACGGCTGCATCCTTCGGTGAATCGCTGACCACGTTGTGGAAAGGCGCGACCGCCGACTTCGTCACCGCGCCAGATCCCGTTCTCGCCACCCTCAAGCGGCTTGCCGCACAGGTCGAAGTCGGCTCCGGTGCCGCGCGTCCGATGTCGGATTCCCTCGCCGCGCTCGAAGACCGCCCCGGCTCTATCCATCGCTCTTCTCACATCTGGGTCGCCGCAGGAGTGGGGGCCCTCGCCCTCGCCCTCTTTGTCCTCGCGTTTCGTCTCTCGCGCGATGGTTCTGCCAGCGACACCGCCGCCGCTGCGTATCGCGAGCAATGGACCAAACTTGTCGACGTAGCCGTTCCCGGCGCGATGAACTCCCTCGATGGCCCCCTCATGGCTCTGCAGGACGAAGTGGATAAGAAGGAAAAAGACTTCAAACCCCCGGAGCGTGTCGATCTCGCGCTCCCCATCCTGCAGGAATTGGAAACCCTTTCCATGGTGCTCGGCTCCGGCGAGATTCAGCTCGATGAGCTTGACCTGGATTCAGGTCAAAACGTGGTTCGTCTTCGCCTCACTGCTGAATCCACCGAGCGTGCAGAAGAAATCCGCGAAGCGCTCCGCGCCATCGGTGGTTCCAACATCGCCAATTGGAGCGAACCCCAATACCCCAGCAACGCTCAACCCGGGCAGAAGCTCACGGTGACTTATCTGGGCAGTTGGAGTGAGTCTGCTCGCCGTCGCGCACCGGGTGCTCCCACCTCCGGATCACCTGCCTCGGGAGGCACATCCCGATGAGCACCATCTCCACTTCTGATCCTCTTGCCAGCGCTGGTTCCGCCCGCCCCGGAATCACCCCCCGCGAACAGGCACGCGAACAGGCCCGTCAGGATGTCGCCGTTGCTGCCGCTCGTCAGGCCCGCCGCAACACTCCCACCCACCTCATCGTCCTCGCGCTCCTGCTGCTGGGCATCGCGCTCATCTGCACTTTGGTGGCAGGTGCATCACGAGCCGCGGCACAGGAGCGACTCGACGCACAAAAACGTCAGTCCGCTCGCGTCGCCGAATTGGTCGCCCGTCTCAATCAGTTCAATGAGGCCGAACGCACCGGTGTTCAGCGCTGGGGTCAACCCGCCGAGCGCGTCCAATCCAAGATTCAGCAGGCCGCGGTGCAGGCAGGCGTCAAAGCTGCCATCCCCCCCGTGAATCCCACTCGCTCCAGCCCCATTGGCAACGCCCAGCGCATCCAGTTCAAGTATGACATTCGTGACGAGTCCCTCAATTCGCTTTTGAAGTGGGTTGAGTTGGCCACGCGTGATGTTCCCGGTCTGGAGGTCTACAGCGTCAGGATTCGCCCCGAAGCCAACCAGTGGGATCTCAACGTCACC
Source organism: uncultured Phycisphaeraceae bacterium (assembly GCA_964441555.1). GTDB lineage: Bacteria > Planctomycetota > Phycisphaerae > Phycisphaerales > UBA1924 > F1-120-MAGs238. The sequence goes on from CAYTYD010000067.1 coordinate 8,449, forward strand.
TTCAGCCGCTGGGAACGCACCAAGTGACCCTGTGTCACCCGCATTCATGTCCGTCGAGTCTCAATCAGGAGTCGTGTCCGTGATGAATCAGTCAAGCCAGCTTCGCCGCCTGATGATGCTCTTCGCCTGCGCTTCGTCCACGGTCACCTTGATGGGTTCCGTGTCCATGCTTGCCGGGTGCAAGACCACGCACATGACCGCGCAGGAGCTTTCCGCCGAAGAGCGTGACCGTCGCATCCGCGAAAGTTACCGCCTCTTTGACGCTGGCCAGCGCGCCCAGAAGGCCGGTAACTTTGAACAGGCCAGAGAGTTCTACGCGCAGGCCGTGGAACTGAATCCCGATCTCGCCGCCGCATGGAATAACCTGGGAATCTCGCTCATGGAGCGTGAGAAACCCGACTATCTCAATGCCGCCGCCGCCCTGCGCAAATCTGCTGATCTCTCTCCCACAGATCCTCGCCCGTATGAGAATCTCGGACTCCTCTACCGTCGCGCCGGTTGGTATCCCGAATCAGTCCGCTACTACGGCATGTCTCTCGAACGCGACAAGAATCACCTTCCCAGTCTTCGCGGCTACACCCTCGGCGCCATCGAAACCTCCGCGATCGACGAAACCCTCCTCGGTCACATCAAGCAGGCGCTGCTCATCGAGACCGACCCCGCATGGCGTCTTGAGTTCGAACGCTTCAAACTCCGCGTCGAAGGCGAAATTCGAGCCATGAAGGAATCCAAGTGATCGCGAGCGACATCGGTCGTGCCTCCGCTCAAGCAGGTTGAGCATGCCCGACGCGGCGCCTTCACGCGTTTGCCCTTAGCAATTTACTCTTGGCTATCTGCCCTTGGCTATGTGCTCTGGGCTATTTGACCTTGGCCAAGTCTCGCGTCGCGATCGCACGTGCCGCTCGCATGCCGCTCTGCAACGCGCCTTCCATATATCCCACAAACTTGTAGCAGGTGTGCTCACCCGCCAGGAACAGGTGTCCTGCCATGTGCGCCTGATTCATCAGTGGGCCCACGGTCGTCACTTGCCCAGGCGCGGGAAACGAATAACCGCACAGGGCAAATGGTTCGATCGGCCAGTTCATATACGTAGTCTTTCCAACCTGCTGCTTGTACCCCGGGAACAGGCCTTCAAGCGCTTTCCCCATCGTCGCATCGCGCCGCTGCCGATCCATCGCGCTCACGCCGCGGCACGCCGGACCTCCCTGAAATGCCGCCAGCACCGCGCCCGCCGCGCCTTCAGGTCCAGGGCCTTGCGCGTCCGTTGCGTCCCATGTTGAACTGATCACATCCTCATCCACGCCGTACTGGCTCAATTTCGGCGTCGCTTTCTCCCAGAATCGCTCTTTCACAACCGAAAAGTGCTTCGCAGCCACGCCCATCTGCGGAGCCAGTTCGCTCGGCAGCGCAGGCGCAAAGTTGATCTTCGACCACATCGTCGGTGGTGCGGCGAGCACCACATCATCGCACTCAAACTGCCGCTCATCCGACACTTCCACAATCATTCGGCCGTCAGTCCGCCACACCGTGCGAACATACACGCCGGTGATGATCCGGTCCCCGCCAATCGCTCTCGCCATCATCGTCGCCAGCTGGTCATTGCCCCCCTTGCAGCGATACACCTCCGATTCAGTCCAGTATTTCTCCAGACCTCCACCCTTCACCGCTGCCAGCTGGCCCAAGAGCGATTGCTTGCTGGTCTCCTGCCCGTTATCTCCTGCCAGCGTCACCTTCATGAGTCGCTTCGCCAAGTCCGATGCGCCACACCCGTCGATCCACTGCTGCACCGACATCGCATCCAATTTCTCTGCGTTGGGCGAACGCCATGGATAATCCTCATCCACGCTGGCCGCCAGCGCGTTCATCTGATTCAGCGCCTTCTGCGCTTCATCCCAAACCTGCGATGCCTCCGCTTCCGTCAATCGCTTGCGATCCAGCACGATCGGCATCATCGCCGATTCATCGTCCGTCACGTCCTGCAAGTCCAGGCCGAAGGTCTTGGCATATCCCACCCACGCCGGATGGTTGCTGCCAATCAGTTCGCCGCCAAACTCCACATTCCGCCCTTTGGCGAACTCCCGCTCATTCGCGGCATTCGCGCTCAGCACGCGTCCGCCGATGCGGTTTCTCGCTTCTATCACCTTGACGTCATATCCCGCTGCCTTCAATTCATACGCGCACGCCAATCCGGCAAAACCGCCACCCACAACCACCACGCGCTTGCCACCAGCTGGTTGCAGATTGATTCGGCCCAGCGCACTTTGGCTGATCATCAGCCCCGCCGCCGTCGCCGCCGATATCTTCAGAAACTCGCGCCGCTCCAGCGCCGAAGGTGATTGGCCAAATCGTTGCGCCAGAACCGAAAACACCGAACGCGACATGCAACCTCCAACATCCTGATTGATCACTGCCTGAGGGTGGCACCGCTCGACTGAGCGGTGCGGCTGGATCAGCACGAAATCGTACTCACGACGCAGTTGCCGCCGAGGCACCACTCTTCTCACCATCGGCTTTATCGCTGGCTCATTCTGATTTGGCCATTTGGAAATGTGGCATTTTGGCCAATGTCATGACGCCTCCGCCGCTCTCTTGATGCACTGCAAGTCGTCCATCAGCTCCCTCTTCAGTGTCCCACCCATCATCCACAGGATGATCTTGGAACCAAGCCCCATCGGGCGCATCGTCATCGACAGCACCGTCCCACTTCCCTTGGCGGCAACCGCGATCTCACCCGTAAACCCCGGCCCCTTCGACATCGAAGCGAATTCGTACCGCTTCCCCGGCTCAAATCCCGTCACTTCGATCATCGCTTCAGCACTGCCAGAACCCATCTTCCGCTTCTCTCTCCATTTTGTCCCCACTCGCATCGGCCCCGGTGTGAGCATCTCCACCGAAACGATCTTCGGTTGCATTTTGGGACTCCCCTCGATGTCCGAGCAAATCGCAAACACACGCTCCGTTGTCGCCGCCACATCCACGCTCATGGTGATTTCGCTCATCGCCGCAGCATACCAATCCCCACACCTCAGCTTCAACCCAGCACAAACGACCGTTCAGTCCATAGTTTCTCAATCCGCGAGTGGATGATCGCGCTCGCCGGCAGCCGCTGCGCACACCCCACCAGCAGCTCCACCAACCCTAGATAATCATCCACGCCGATGTACTCGCGTCCCACAACCGCCGGGGTTGTGTTCGTCCCCGCTTGCACCGCCGCCAAATCCGCCATGTTGTGGTAGTTCCCCAAAGGCAGACACACGCACGTCGCGTCATACCCGCTCGAGTAATACACCGACGCCTCGCACGCCCCACCCGCCATCAGTTTCCTCTGCCACTTGAACTTCGGCTTGGGCTGTTCCGCCAGCTTCTGCTGTGCAGTCGGCGACACCGTGCCGCTCAATTCCTCCGCCCGCGCTGCGATCGCATCCGTCAACGTCGGTGAAAAGATCGACAACCGATCCCCCACCCTCACAATCGGCCCCTCGTGAATCGGTGAATCCGCAAAGCTCCGCGAATTCTCCAGCGCGAGCACCCGCGCATCATGCGGAATCGTCCCATTCCGCACCGCCGCGATCGCGCCGATGAATCCTACCTCTTCTGCCCGGGTGAACAACAAACGCACCGGCTGGGGAAACTTCTCACCGCCCTTGACCAATTTCACAATCTCATCCATCGCATCCAGCATCGAGGCCACCGCCGACAAATCATCGCACGCATCCGTGTGGAACACACCATCTCCATCCACCTCCGCCCGCGGCACATCCCACCGTGCAATATCCCCAACCTTCACCTCCGCACCCGCCTCACTCGCCCGCGCTGGCGGATCAATTTCAATCAGATAATGATCAAAGGGCGATCCCGCCATCGCCTCTTTGCTCAACACCGTTCCAACACCAAGCTGCCCGCCGCGCTTCGCATCCGGCTCACCGGCATACATCGCCACCCGAGCATTCACAAAGTAATCCGCCATCACCCCGCCGCGAAACGAAGCCAGCACTCGTCCACCCGGCAACACCTTCTCCACCACAAACGCCGGATGATCCAAATGCGCTGTGAAGTAAAGACTCGGTGAAGATTCCGATGCTTGGTTTGGCGCCTCGAACGCCTTCACCTTCACCGTCAGATTCCCACTCGCATCCGCTTCCAACCCCAATTCCGGCCTTGCTGCGGCCCATTCTTTGATGTAACGCACCACATGCCCCTCCCGGCCCGCTGCGGTGGGAAGCTGGGTGACCTCAAACAACGTCTTCAAGCGTGCATCCATGCCCTAAGCGTATGTGCATACATCAGGAATCCACTTCTTCTCGGGCGTTCCTGGTTCAAGTCAAGGCCCATTCTTCCAACCCAGTATTGACTCCCGTGGTAATCTCATGCCGCAATCAACGCCTTCCCGGGGAGTCCTCGATGTCGCGATTCACTTACGTTGCCACCCTCGCTATCTTCGCGTGCGCCCTTCTATCGCCCACGACCCCCGCCCAGATCGACGTCGTCGCCGATCTCCGCACCGGCGCCCTCAACACGCAAAACTCCACCAACGGCTCCGGCCCCTTCGGCATCCTCCCCACCAGCAGCGGCCCCATCGCCCTCTTCCCCGCCCCAGATCCCAACTACGGCCGCGTCCTCTGGAAATCCGATGGCACCACCAACGGCACCACCCTCGCCCGCGATTTTGGTGTCGACAATCTCGCCACCCAAAGCCCGCGCGATTTCGTCCTCTATCAGAATCGTCTCTACTTCGTCGCCAACACACCCACCTCCTCAGACCTCTGGCTCTATTCCACCGACGGCACATCCTGCGGCACGCGCACCCACTTCCGCATCCTCGCCGATGGCTCCTCCGGCTCCCTCCGCCCCGCCAAGCTCACCGTGATGGGTGATTGGCTCTACTACGTCGGCTTCTCACCCAACAACACCTCGCAAGGCATCGAGCTTCACCGCACCGATGGCACCGCCGCCAACACCACCATCGTCGCCGACCTCACTCCCGGTGCCAACGGCTCCAACATCAGCACCGTCGTCACCAACGGCTCGCGGCTCTTCCTCGTCGCCTCTGTTTCGCCCAACACCATCGGCAATGAGTTCTGGATCTCCGATGGCACCACCATCACGCCCGTCGATATCGCCACCGGCACCGCAAGTTCCAACCCCACCTCACTCACCATCGTCGGCAACACCTGCTATTTCGCCGCTTCAACCCTCGCCAACGGCAACGAACTCTGGAAATCCGATGGCACCGTGAACGGCACCCTCCTCGCCGCCGACATCATTCCCGGCTCCGCCTCATCACTCCCGCTCAATCTCAGCGCCCACGATGGCATGCTCTTCTTCGCCGCCAGTGGCCGAGATGAAAACAACGCCAACGTCGGCACCGAACTTTTTGTCTACGACGGCATCGCAGCGACCCTCGTCGCCGATCTCATTCCCGGCACTGCTTCGTCCAGCCCCAACCGCTTCATTTCCCACGGCCCCGATGTCTATTTCTCCGCACTGGATAGCACGTTCACCGCACGCCTCTACCGCACCCGCGGCACACCCGGCTCCACCGTCTCCATCGTGCCCGCTCTCCGCCTCAATCTCTCCGGAGGCAGCGGCGCCACCGTCGATTTGGCCAGCACGCCCAACGGCGTCGTCTTCCGCGCTCAGCCCAACAACCAGACTCCCTTCTCCCTCTGGGTCACTGACGGCACCGTC
>CAYTYD010000068.1:0-10382 GCA_964441555.1 uncultured Phycisphaeraceae bacterium
AGGAAGAGGACGTTGCGGGCATGGAGTACTCCTGTGGGGCGATACCAAGGGCGCGCTGGTAGAGAGGTGTTGGGAGGGACAAAAAGAAAACCGCCCCGGAGGGAGCCGGGGCGGAGTGAGGTTCTGATCGGCATCTCAGCGCATCAGCTCTCGAAGCTGCTTCTCGACATTCTCAACCCATTCTGGGAAATCCTTTACTTCAACACCCAGAACCTGAGGAGCGAAGTTCGGATTGTTTCGAACCATTCGCTTGACGTTTTCGATAGCTTGCCGACACTTCGCAACATATGCGCCACGACGCTGCTTGTCCTGCTCAGCACGAGCCAACTCGTAGTTCATGTTATAGCTACGGTAGTATTCGCGAAAGTGCTCTTGATCGCGCATTGTGTTGGCGCGAAACTTCAAGTTGAATTTTTCGGCCTTGCAAACCGGATACAAGTACCGAGAATCCTTCTCGCCAACCCACTCAATTTCCTGAAAGCCCATTTTCTTCGCGAGTTCATCAAGCGTATCTGCGGTTCCACGGCTGAACTTGAACTTTTCAGCCGTCTCAGAGTTAAAGGTCAAAATGCGACGCCCGGCGCTCGGATTGATAACGTACTTGCCGCTCGTCGAATCTTGGAACCACATGACATCGCCATTCTCGTCAATATTGGCGGATAATGCTCCAGTAGGAGGAGCGATCTGAAGCGTCCTGACGTCTTCATCGCTAGAGGAAATCTGCATGGCACGCATAATCTTGGGATCGTGCTTTCCACGACCGGAAATCACTTCCATCTCTGCAAGAGCTTTCTCCAACTCGCGTCCAGTCACCGGACGATCCAAACTTCCGTAGAAACCGGTGCATGCTCCGTAATTGCCTTGGCTGGTAAAGTAGATGTCCTCGAAAGTGTGCGCTGTCATCGCTGCAGCAGAAATGGCAGACTCAATCCACGCGACGGAGACAAACTTCTTCTTGTACTCTTCAACCACGTCTGACATGGGCATCACTTCGCTGCCGTAACCGCCACCAGAATAAAACCGGAACACCACGACGTCTACCTTCTCCTCTTCCAACATGGGCATCATGCGTCGAAGTGTTTCTGCTGTTAAGAAAACACCGACCATGTTCATGTCGTTACGCTCGCCCATCGTAATGACAGCGCCACGAGGAATAGCCTTGTCAGTGACCTTTGATCGATGATCCTGCGCCTTGTCTTTCTTGCCGGTTGCTGGCGATGTCACGACCGGCTCATCAGCCAGCCCGGTCGACAGCGCGCCCGCGAAAGATCCCGACGACACTTGGTCCGCGTGCAGCCGTGCCGTACACATTGACAACATACTTACGGTGACAAGTGCGATTTTTGAGAGAATTTTCATGATGCCTCCAAGAATCTGCCTGAAACACTATGCCATTTGTTCAAAAGTTTAACGACGATCCTGTTGCTGCTGAATTCGAATCTGCTCCTTGATCGTGTTCAATTCCGGGTCGGCTGGAATTCGCAGTTCGCCTCGAACTTCATCCAACGCGCTTCCGAATCGCTTGAAAATCGCTTGAATCTGCTCAATTGCGCGAATCCGCTTGGAGCGGGCAGCCCGCCGCTGTTCAAAATTACCTTCGATTGGAGTCACGAAGTCTTCGCCCCACAGCCGACGGAGATCCTTGACGGCTCGCTCAAGACTCGTTGACCAGGACTTCATGATCTGGTCAGAGCGTCCCACAACTTTCACGCGACGCTCGATCCCCATCTTGAAGAAGAGCTCGTCTTCAGTGTCGGCAATGTCCTTTACTACACGAATCGCACGACCGGTTTCAGGAGTCAGCGTTAAGAATGCCTTTGAACGGCCGCGCACGGAATCTGCCACCGTGTCGGTTTCGCCCGAATCGGTCAGCAACACTTCGTCCGGCCCTTCGGGCATTCTCTCCAGAAGCTCGACGTTGTCACCCACGAAGCGGTACGAAAGAACGTACTCAACCACCATCATGGCACTGATGACCCGTGGGTCGTACCCGCCTTTAATGGCCCATCCTTGCGCGTGCCCAAGCCGCAAAGACCGTTGCTTCTCCACAACGGTTCGGTTGCCCTGCATGATCAGGTCCAAGCCGCCGATGCCGCCCATGCGAGCATCACTTGTCATTTAAATTTCTCGCGAGATGAACGGAAGAAACGCGGCACCACCGAGCGCTTGCTTCACCCAAAATACAATCCTGGGCTGTTTTTTCCAGTTCTGCTGAATTTCGTCAGTAAAAACAGGACTCATATCTTCGAAAATAAGCAGCTGATTGATTCCTGGCCCAACAATCGTTGCGCTTGTCTCTTTATCGCCGGTGCGTGGATTAAAAAATTCCCACTTGTTGTCAATGCGAAAGACCAGCGTGTCCGCACCTTTGCTTCTCGCCTCTTCGATCGCGTCGCGCACGGGCTTCTTGCTGATTTCGTAGCCAAATTCACCAGCCAGTTCGAGAACGTATACCTTGGAGGAGTCGGCACTATCCTCCGGCTGTGAACTCTGTGTCACTGACGATTTCTCTCCGTTCGGAGATGCAGTCGAGCGATTCGCAGCCGTGTCGCCAGCAGGAGTGGGATTTGAAACACCTTTCTTCAGTGAAAGGATGTCGGAACGGTTGTAGTCGTTGGTGAACTCAATTCCTGAGCCCTTGGCCTTGCCCTTAAACGTGACCACGGCATCGGTCTCGGCGACCACCTTGCCGATGATCTCGCGGCCGTCGCGGAGAATCAGGACGTCCGGCTCATCGGCTACGGCGATCACGCTGGAGAGCGTCAGCGTGGGAAGGGGCATGGCGGTGCCAGCTGCCACAGCAAAGCCGGAGAACGCCATAGCGGAGACAACTGCACCTGTTGCGGCGTGTTTGCCAGCCAAGGCGGCCAATCTGGTGATCGTGAACTTCATCATGAACGTGCCCCTGTATGAACCTTGCCAGCGGAGAGCCACTGGGCGATTGAATTTGTTACAGAGCGATTTGCGACCGACGCGCAACCCGCCCCGGAAAGGGTATCGGGTCGCGTGAGGTCGTGCGGCGGTGCGAAACCGAGCCGCACCTGTTTGAGACGCATGGAAACAGACCGGGTTCCGGGCTCTGGGGCGGAAATCAGGGGCTCGACCGGGCGAGCGAAAGTGCGAACTGCAGAGCCGCGGCCTGATCGGCGACTCGCCCCTCCATCTGGGCGTCGTAGGTCTGATCGAGGATTGCCTTGAAGGCTGGACCAGCGCGGAGCCCATGATGAATCAGGTCATCGCCAGTGATGAAGGGGAGAGGGGCTAGGCCACCGTGCCGCGCGGCAAGCTGGGCAACTTCTTCGGTGACTTGGCGATGCAGGGAGGGGTGCCGACCACCAAGCAGGTGCATGGCCCAGGCAAATCCTGCGGTGGATGCGGCACGCTTGCGAGCAGCTTCGGAGAGCTCCCCCCACTTTGTTTCTACCAGATGAAGCGAGGAGAAAGAGGATCGAAGGTCCGATATCTCATCGTTGCTGAGGACCCAGGAATCGCGAAGTGCGGAAGTCGGATCGGGCTTAATAGTCCGATAATTTGGACTGAGGCCTTGGTCCAGTAACCATGCCGCGGCGGTGAGTATGGCTGGAGAGTTGATGGGAAGGGAATCGAGAGCGGGAGTGAGAGGCGGGAGCGGGCCGATGGCGGCGGCGCCGAGAACGGGCTTGGTGAGATCGAGCTGCTCAATGAGCGCGATGGCGGCGCGGCGTGATGGTGCCGCGAGCATTCGGCGCATCTCGTCACCGACGCGCTCGCGGCTGATACCGGCAAGTTGGCCAGCGTGACGACGGATGGCGGCTTGGGTGGCTGGCTCGATGGTGAGGCCAAAGCGGGTGGCAAAGCGAACAGCGCGGAGAACGCGAAGATCGTCTTCGGCGAAGCGACGATCGGGATCGCCGACTGCGCGGAGGGTTTTTGAGGCGAGATCTTCGATGCCGCGAACGTGATCGATGACCAGGCCCTGCGGCACGATGCCGAGGGATGCGGTGAGGGTGGGATCAGCGGGAGCGAGGGGATCAAGGAAGAGGGCGTTGACGGTGAAATCGCGGCGCTGCGCATCGGTGACGGCATCGGAGAAAGTGACGGAATCGGGACGGCGACGGTCGGCGTAGTTGCCATCGGCGCGGAAGGTGGCGACCTCGATCATGCCGAGCCGCCCTTTGACAATCACGACGCCGAAGGCAGCGCCGACGAGTTCGGAACGTGGGAAAAGGGCGTGCACGCGATCGGGTGTGGCATCGGTGGCGACGTCAAAATCCTTGGGAAAAAGGCCCAGAAGCTCATCACGGACGCAGCCGCCAGCCAGATATGCGGTGTGCCCGGCAGCGCGGAGGGCGCGGATGATGTCGATGGCCCAATCGCGGCGTTCACTATTGGAACCGGACATCTGTGATTCAAACTGTCCCACGAGAGAAGATGCTCCGATCGTTTAGCGTGAAGTGTGCTGGCGTGCGACATCGAGGAACTCCACGCCGCGACGCAGGTGCGGAATGACGATGGAGCCGCCGACGATGAGGGCGACGTCGAAGGTTTCGAAAAACTCTTCATCGGTGACGCCGCAGGAGATGCACTGATCGATGTGATAGGCGATGCAGTCATCACAGCGGAGCACCATGGAAGCGACGAGGCCGAGAAGCTCCTTGGTTTTGCGAGGAAGCTTGCCGTCTTCGTAGCACGCGCCATCAAGTCGGAAGAAGCGCTTCATATTGAGGGTGGCGCCGACGGGGCCGGGTGCGGCGGGAGCTGGCGCGGGCGCATCAGCATTGGCGGCAGCGCCGAGGATGCGCGCATTCATGCGTGTGCGATAGGCCTGAAACTGCTGGTATCGATCCTGGTGATCGTGAGATGGAGATGTCGCTGCGGTCATGCGCGGATGGTAGCGAATTGAGCGTGCTGCTGAAGACGATGACTGCCAATTCGGCAGCGGTGATCCCTCACGAGTGACGCGCAAATAAGGAGAATCCACCACGGCAACCGTGACAGATTTGTAAAACCAGCGTTGCACCAATTACGAATACATAGTGGATCGGGAACTTTCGCGGCACGCCTGGCATCAGAAGTGCAAGTGAAAGTGCAGACTCGCGAGAGTCGTGTGTGGAAAGAAAGGGGGGTATCGTGGACAAATCTAAGATCGCTTCCAAGTCGCATTTCAACGCCACCCTTCGCTGGGTGGACCTGACAGTGGCCCTGGTCATGGTGCACAAGGGCATGACGCTTGAGAACGACATGCGGCGCACATTGGTGGAGGATCGCCTCAACCGTTGGCGCGGCAATCGCTCGATGGAGTGGCAGCCCACGGCGTATGACATTGATCAACTCGTCGAAGCAACGACCCGCTGGTCGTTTGACGAGATGCAGTTGCCGGTGTTTGAAGCCGCGGATGAGCCATCGGTGCCGGGCATGCTGCCGGGTGAAACCGGCGAGTAATTGGTGATATTTGACAATCTGCCCTCTCCGTGCAGGAGCCCCGATCCCTCGAAGGCGGGGCTTCTGTCTTTTTTGAGTACTGGGTGCGAGTGCTGAGTGCTGAGGAAGGAAGTGCAAAGTTGAAAGTTCAAAGTTGAACGAGGAAAGCTGAAGGCGGAAGGCGGGATGGTGCTCGTTGATGGGGCGTGATAGTGCGGTCTGGTATAGTGGTGCGATGAGCACCCTGAGATCAACGTTGCGTGCACGACCAGTTCGCCTTGGGCCTGCCGCGACGATGTGCTACGTCGTTGCCGCTTTGCTTGCTGGTCATGCAGTTGGTCAGGCAGGTGGGCAAACCACCCAAGCCCCACCTGCTCAGCCGGTGCCCACGAAGATATCCAGTGCGGCGGCGGCCAAACCCGCGGACTTTGCGGAGGTCGTTCGCAAGGGCGTTGAGTTTCTAGTGGCGACGCAGGAAGAGTTTGGGCCATTGGATACCGAGACGAATCCCGGCAAGTGCGAATGGCCTTATGAGGGGGTGTATCGCGTCAAGGGGCAGATTCCCGTCGCGTATCGCATCGGCGGCACGGCAATCGTGGTGACGACGCTGATCCAGGCACCGAATTCAGTCCCGGCTTTGGCAACGGATGAGCCGCGGAAACAGGCGATTGAGCGCGGGATCCAATTCATCTGCGCAGCCCGCAAGCATCCACTGATGAGCCACGTGGAGTATGACGCTGGATATGACGTGCGCGGATGGGGATACACCTATGGCCTGGATACATTGCTGCGAGCCAAGCGGGCTGATGCGATTCCGGCAGCGCTGAAGGATGAGGCGGAAGCGACGATTCTGTGGAGCATCGAGGCGATTCAGGCGACGCAGATTCCCGAAGTGGGTGGTTGGAATTACGCGCGCCCCACGGGCCGCGACAAGGTGGCGAACCCCAGTCCGTTCATGACGGCACCGACGCTGCAAGCGCTGATGCTGGCCAAGGAGATGGGTTATGTCGTGGATGATGCCACGATCTCGCGAGGTTTGGACACGCTCGACGCGGCACGAGGCACGACCGGTTCGTATGTCTACTCCGGGAAGGTGAACAAGGAGCGCAAACCAGAAGGTGAACCGGTTCCCTCGGCATGTGCCCGCATGGCGGCATGTGAAGCGACGTTGCAGATGGCGGGACGCGGCGACATGGGACGATTGCGGGCGAGTGTGGATGCGTTCATCGTGCATTGGGAGTGGCTGAATAAACGCCGGGCCCAGAATGGCACGCATATTCCGCCGTACAACATCGCCCCCTACTACTTCATGTACGGGCATCGCTACGCGGCACAGGCGATTGAGCTCTTGCCTAGGCAGGAGCGGGCGGAATATCGCCGCCGCGTGAATGAACTGCTGATGAGCGTGCAGAGTGAGAATGGATCGTGGAATGATCGCGTGTTTGCACGATCAGCGGGATTCGGAACGGCATTTGCGCTGCAGGCGATCATGGAAGCCAAGTGAGTGCCTGCATCAGTCACACGCCTCCTCGCACCTGATCGCCCGGAACAAGATCAAAGAGCAGGTCGCTCCCCTCGCTGCGATACTTCATGTTCCATGTGCCCTCCGTAGCAAAGGGCTTGCGCAGACGCAAGGTACCCTCGCGTGTGGCGACAACGGAGACCTCGCGCGTTTCGCCACCCACGCGACGGGCAGAGATGCGATAGCCCCCTTCTGCACGAAGGTCGCTGAAAGAGACATCCGCCCACTTCGCGCTCACGGCCGGAAAGATGCGCACCCGCCCGCCCCAGGATTGCAGCAGCATCTCATGCACGGCATGCATGGCGAGAAAGTTGCCTTCGAGTGTGAAGGGGCGGTAGGTGAAATCGCTGTAGCCCTTGCCGGATTGATCGCCATTGAGGTGAAAGCCGTTGCGGCTGGTGAAGCTGTTGGTAAAGAGCTCCAGATACTTCAGGGCCTGATCAGCGCGGCCTGCTCGTGCACACATCGCGCTATACCAGCTGAATGAATAGCCAACCCACTGCCTGGTGCCGACCCGTTCCAACTGATCCAGCGTGGCATTGATGGTGGCGCGATCGGCATCGCTCCCCTCGATGTTGAGAATGCCCAGCGGATGAATCGCCATGGCGTGACTGAAGTGGCGATGTGATGTGTTGTACGGTTCACCTTTGGCAAAGGTCAGCGCGTTGGTGGTTGGGTCCACATCCAGGGTGCCGAGCTTGGCCGCGCGGGCGCGGATCGCGTCTGCGGGCTCTGGATAGTTGTGGTCGGATTGAGATTGGTTCGATGCGTAACTGCGAAGAGATGCGTCGGAAAGCTCGGCGACGGCTTGATAGAGGAACATCAAGAGGGATTGGTCGTAATTGGAATTTGGAGTGAGCCAGGCCTTGGGCGAATTGTCGTGAATTTCGGGTGAAGTGGAGAGGGGCAGTTTCATTTTTCCGTCGGCATCGGGTTTGAGCAACGATTCGATGGCGACGAGCGCATCGTGGCACCAGGGATAGGCAGTCTCTCTGGCGAAGAGGTCATCGCCGGTGTATTTCCAATGCAGATAGAACGTCTGCGCCAGCCACGCGGTATGCATGGGTGAGAGCGAGTGCTGACCCCAGCCACCCAGTGGGGCACCATCGATACCCATCACACCGGGGACGACGAGGCCGGGGCGTTCCATCGGGGTTTCATAGAAGCGAAGGGCAAAGCGTTGGAAATTCGGACGCAGATTGGTCAACTGATTGATGAAACTCATGCCGCTGTCGTTGAGCCCCGCGGCGTGATAGGCGAGGTAAGTTGTCTGGGTGTTGAGATCATGGTGGTAGTCACCCTTCCATGGAGGTAGGCCCCCTTCATCGGCGGTCCAAACGCCCTGCAGTGCAAGCGGCGGCGCATCGGGGCGCGAGCCAGCGGCGTAGAGATGCTTGCAGAGGTCGTACTGACGCTGAATCTCCGGATCGGGAAGCGTGACGGATGAGGTGTTGCATTGATCGATGTGGGAGCGATTGGCAGAGAGAAGGTCGGAGCGGTAAACGTCAGCGGCTTCGGCAGCACGCTTTCTTGCTTCGGCTAAGGGGTCTCCGTCTCGACCGGTGCGGGGATCGATCACTTCGCGGCTGGTGACGATGGCGATGGCGACTGAAGAGCGGAAGGGCTGACCCTTGTTGGGTGGGGCAGATTTCACATAAGCCGCGGCAACGGCGTAGGAACCGTCTTTGATGGTGTTTTGCAGAAACCAGACAGAGGTGTCGTCGTGACCACTCTCGGCTGCGGGATAGCCAAGCTTGGACACGCCTCCAGGGGGGATGAGCTTGAGATCCGGTTGGCCGGGGAAACCGGTGAGGAGCAGCACTGCACGCGAGCGATCAAAGGTGGTGGTGATGCTGCTCATTGCAGAAGCGGTGCCGCCGGCAGGGCGCGAGTGCCAGATGGAAGCATCGCCCGACATGAGGTTGAGACGAAAATCGGTGAGCGATGTATCGGGAGAGAAGGTGAGCACGAGGCGACCGACAGGGAGTTTGGTGGGATAGGGAATAGTGTCGTAAGGAACATCAAAGAGTTTCACATGCGATGCGTGGTCGCCTGCGTTTTTCCACTCGATCATTTTCTTGTAATTGAAATCGGGAGAAAAAAAGGGCTCGGGTTCGCGTGTGTCCCAGAGATCAGAGCGATCCAGAGAGATGTTCAGCGTGTTCTGGCCTCCGCCCCAGAGAAGCGCGCCCATGAGGCCATTACCGATTGGAAGGCCTTCATCCCAGCGATTGATCGGCGCCTTGAGCTCCAGCATGGTGGGCTTGGGTTTGGCATTGGACGTGGAGGAGGCGGGTGGTTGGCGCGACGAGGGCTCATCGGCACTCACCATGCCACAGGGAGCAACCAAGACCAGCGCGGCGATGACGGGAAGAATTGCCATGTGGGGAAGATACCACACCAGCACAAAAACACACACGCGGGCCGTGAAGCCCGCGTGTGGATCGTGTCGAGTTTCAATTTCGGCAATTACTTCTTCTTGGCAGCCAGAGCCGCTTCGACGGACTTGGCGAGTTTGTCGCCACGCAGATCGCTGGCCGTGGCCAGAATCTTGCCGGTGTCGCCATCGACGAGGAAAACGGCAGGAATGGAGTCAATCGCGAACTTCTGGGCGATCTCGGCCTTCCAGAAGCCACCGTCGTAGATCTGCTCCCACGCCATGCCCTTTTCGCCGGTGAACTTGGTCACGTGTTCGGCCTTGTCCTTCTGATCAAGGGAGACGCCGAGGACTTCGAAACCCTGGGCGCCGAAGGTCTTGTGGGCCTCGACGACATGGGGAATTTCCTTGATGCAGGGGCCGCACCAGGTGGCCCAGAAATCCAGCAGAACGACCTTGCCCTTGTAATCGCCGGGGAACTTCACCTTCTTGCCGCTCATGGTGGTGGCTTCGAAGGCGATGATGTTGGCACCCTTGGAAAGATCGGGAGGAGTGGGGATTTCATCAACCTTCTTATCGCTCTTGGCGATCTGGAACGAGGCCCCGGCGGCATCCAATTCCTTGATCTCGTACGTCGTGCCGGCGATGTTGAAGGGCTTGCGGACGTCGAAGGATTCACCCTTGCGATCAAACTTGCCGTTGCCGTTCACATCGAGGAGGAGATTGACGCCGGAGGCCGATTCCTTGCCGTCCTTGGTTTCGATCGGCTTGCCACGAAAATCACCTGTGGTCGTGTCGTCGACGAGCATCGCCTTCATGTTCTTGCCACCGACAGTGGCATCGCCTTCGAGGGCGTAGTCACGGTAATAGAGAACGACATCCTTGAGTTGGGCGCGAGCGGGATCAGTCTTGTCAAAGCGATACATGTTGAGATTGACGGGTGTGGTGCCGAGCATCACCTTGCCACCGCCGGAGTACATCGTGTACTCCTTGTCACCGTTCTTGCTGGCCTTGCCTTCCCACTTTTGGGCACCATCATCGGTGAGATCGGTGTTGCCATTGGAATCGATGAAGAGAGTCGCG
>CAYTYD010000068.1:10392-14103 GCA_964441555.1 uncultured Phycisphaeraceae bacterium
TTGCCGGCGGGCTCATTGACGATGATCGTGACCTTCTTACCTGCAAAGGGGAGCTCACCATACATGGCATCGCTCAATCCTTCTGGCGCTTTGGTGATCGTCGTCGGTTTGGTGGCCGACAGCGTGAGGCGCTGGGGCATGTAATACCCAATCGTCGTTCCCGCGCCCGAATTCACGGGCTTGAGGACGACGGTGTCGCCAGATGCGGCGAGAAGTGCGGCAACAGTGAGGGTGCAGGCTGTAAGCATGAGTTCTCCTTGGGAGCGTTTGCCACTCCTGCGACAAGTATACAAGGGATGCAAGAGGGGCTGTCTTTGGGCATTAAACAAGCCGCCCGAACTGCACAACACAGCCCGGGCGGCGGAGGGATAGGACTAGTCAGAATTCTCGGCGGATCAATTGCCGCAACCGGCGGCAAAGCTGGAGACAAAATCGAGGTAGTCAAAGAAATCGATCACGGTGTCGTTATTGAAATCGGCGCTGGTCTCCTGGGCGCTGAAGGCGGCGACGAAATCCAGGTAGTCAAAGAGATCGACCACGGTGTCGGCGTTGAAATCGGCAGCGCAGCCATAGGAGAGATGAAGGGTGCCGGTTCCAAAGGCCGAGGACCAGCCACTGCCCACGCGGATCTTGATGATCTGGCCAGCGGTCATGGCAAAACGCGAGATCGTGCTCTGCGATCCGCACTCTCCCTGCCAGGTGTCGTTGTTGCAAGCCAGCACGGTGCCACCACAGCCATCATGAATGGAGAGCACGGTGTCCCACTCTGTGCCACCACAGGTGGTGGCGTTCAAGACTCCATCGGAAGGGGCGGTGAAGGTGAACCACACATCGCGGGTGGCTTCACTGAAATCACACTCGACATCGGTGTCGGCAGTGGCTTCGGTGGTGTCGAAGGTGTTCGCACCCAGCACCGCCGTAGCAGCGGTGAAGCACGTGTCGTTGGCAACGGGCGCGGGAGCGGCCTCGATCTGCATCATGCCGTTGGCCGACACAAACCAATGTCCGGCAACGCGAATCCACACCGGCACACCTTCCTGCACAGCCAGACGGCCGATGCGTCCATGTGATGACCAGCAGTCACCACCCGGCCCGACATCAAAGTCGTCATTGCACGCGAGCTCAGTGCCACCACACGCATTGAATGCGGTCACGATGGTGTCGTGCGTGGAGCCGCACGTCGAGATACGCACATCGCCGGTGAATGTGGGGACGTAGCGATACCACATGTCGGTGATGGTGACATCTGTTCCGGGTTGGCAGTTGACTTCAACCCCGTCGTCGTTAAACGCGCCGCAGGGATTGAATGTGAAGCTTCCTTCGCCGATGGTCTGCGCTGTCGAGCAGGTGTCATTGGCCACCGGAGGGGACGAGGGATCAACCGAGACGGTCGCGGCAGACGTGGTCACTGTGCCGCATGCGCCGGTGACGATGCATGCATATGCACCAGCATCTGCCGGATGCGGGTTGTTGATCAAGAGCCGCGATGTCGACGCACCTTCGATGGTGGAGCCGTGGGCGGTGAGTCCATCGGTGATGGGCTGGCCATTGCGCGTCCAGACATACGAAATGGGGCCCGAACCACCTGCACCGGCGTTCAAGATGACACTTGCGCAGCGCGAGAAAATCGTGTCGTCGGGGTTGCGGGCGACAAAGACCGGAACACAGTTGGAGTTATCAGCATCAAACGCCCACGCTGGCCCATAGCCAGACTGCGGACCGCCATACCCCACCATCTTGCTGCCATCAGCGCTGATTCCCACTGGCCAGCCCAATCGCGGCGGGGAGTTCTGCGGCTCTCTTGGAGAGAAGTCGGAGAGGCCGGATGTGCCGATTGACTGCAGACGGTCGTAGAGATCCATGAGTTGGCCCGTGCTGCCGTCGTAGATGAACCCACCGCGGATGAAGCTGCCGCAGGTTGGATACACGAGAATGCCGACGATGCGTGTGCTGTCCGCAGTCATTCCGGTTGGAATGAGCGAAGGTGGAATCGGGCAGAAGGGATCATTCCACCAGGTTGAAAGTCCTGCGGTGCCCGTGGCCAGCAGTGTGCGATCCCATTGCTGCGTGGTGGAGTTCCACGTCCAGCGCGTCAGCCACTCCAGAGGGAACTCCAGCGTGGCGTCGTATTCGAATGAATTGCCCACGATGATCGTCCCCGAATCATTCATGTGCATGCTGTCGACAAACATGCCGTAGGGCTCGGACGTAGTAGGGTCGATGCCGTTGGGAAGGACGGTGCCGACATACTCACCCGTGCCGGAATTCAGGCGATACACAATCGCGCGGCCTGCGCCGGTGTTTGGTGACGAGCCACCCAGAACAACCGAACCATCCGCCGAAACCGCCAAAGCGCGGCCGTCTTCTGGGCTGGTGGGCAGCACTGTCATCTCGCCGAGTCCGGCGTTGGCCTGAGCATCCCAGACATAGCCGCGAAACTGCCAGAAATCGTTGATGTATCCCTGGCCGACGACAAAGCGACCGTTGGATGAAATCGCGAGAGGGTGATGAATGGAACCGCCGGAATCGCCGGAGCCGGGAGGGGTGGGGAAAAGACCCAGCGTGGTCCATGTGCCAGATGACTGGCTCCAGCGCGCGGTCAGTGTCGATTCGGTGGGCAAGCCACCAAGCCCTGCACTATTGAAGACAAGCCCTGTGGCAAAGAGGCCATTGCCAGAGACGTGTGTGGCAAACTCTGAACCGGGCATCGCGAATGTGGAGATGGTCGTATCAGCAATCACGAAGCGGCTGGCCTGACCACCACTGGCACCCACGGCCTTCGTTCCATCCGCGCTGAGCCCACTGACTGATACACCTTCACCCAAAGACACGATGCGCGGCCCGGCCATGGCCAATCCGGCCATACCCGCCAGAGCCAACGCTGCAAGACGATTCGCTGCCTTCTGCATATCCGCTCCCTTTGAAATCCACCACGTCACCAATTCACAATGTCTCGTGATTCACCGGTCATTCCGAGTGCGGGTCTTTTCGCACACATGCTTCACTGGATCCCATATTCACCGCATTTGTTGGGTATCGCCACAGTCCATTCCTTCACGAAAGCGTCGCGCGAACACTTTCATGCTCGCGCGACGCGATAGGGATTGAAGCCATCAGTCAGTTTCAGCCGGATGAATCTCAGTTGCCGCAACCGACGCTGAAATCGGCCACGAAATCCAGGTAGTCAAAGAAGTCGATGGTGCCATCGGCGTTGAAGTCGGAGGTGGGGTCGTTGGTGCTGAAGGCGGCGACAAAGTCGAGGTAGTCGAAGAAGTCAACGACGGTGTCCGCGTTGAAGTCGGCGGCGCAGGCGAGAGAGACATTGAGCACGCCAGCACCGAAGGCTGTGGCGGAGTTGCCACCAACGCGAATCTTGACTTCCTGACCCTGATCCATCGCAAAGTTGGAGACGATGCTCTGCGTCGAGCAGCCCGTGATGTTGGCGTTGTCGTTGCAGGCGAGCGAAGTGCCACTGCATGCGTCGTAAATCGAGACCACGGTGTTCCAAGAAGTGCCGGGGCAGGTGGCCAGACGCAGCTTGCCGCGGTATGGGGCGGTGAAGCTGAACCACACGTCGCGACCAACGGTGGTCGTCGCACAGGTGGCGACGGTGTCCGCCGTAGCTTCGGTGGTATCAAAGTTGTTGTTGCCGATCACGGCGGTGGCCGCGTTGAAGCAGACGTCATTTGCTGCCGCGGCGGGCGCGGCGGC
>CAYTYD010000069.1:0-13976 GCA_964441555.1 uncultured Phycisphaeraceae bacterium
AGGGAAACTGCTGTGTGCGGCGGAGAGAAGGTTGGAGATGGTGGAGTGATCGGGTGAGGGGGTGTGGTGGGAGAGGGTGGATGTCGAGAAGGGTGAGTCGGAGTTGGTGGTGATGAGCGCGGATTCGGCGAGGGCGTTTTCTGCACTTTCACTCGCTGTGATGTCATCGCCGGGTGAAGAAGATTGCGGGGAGGGAGCGCGTGGATTGGGTGGAGGTGATGTTGAGGAGCTTTCGGGGATGGTGTGGTGAGTGGTGGTCGAGCGGGCGCTGCGGCTGCCACGGGTCGTGCGGAGGAGAGGACGGGCGAGGAGACGGAGTTCGCGGGCGCGGCGGTTTATCTGATCGTGATTGTCGGGGATGCGCGAGGCGTCGACGAGATTTTCCCTGGCGATGGTGACGGCGAATTCGATGCAGGAGCGGGCGCGTTCCTCGCGGACGATGTCGGCTGCCGCGGATTTCTCGGCTTCGAGGGCGAGGAGGGCTTCGTAGGCGGGACGGATGGCGGGGGAATCGAGCCAGAGGAGAAGGGTGACGTAGGTGCGCGCGGCGGGGTGGGTGTCAGGATCAGATGACATGCAGGCGCGGAGATCGAAGGCGTTGAGAAGAAGGAGGTTGAGGAGGGCAAGATCGGTGGTTTCGAGAGATTGGAGAGGATCGGTGTTCATGGAGATCAAAATACCGGCGAGGTGCAAGCGCGCGAAGGGGAAATCTGCAAAGATTGTTTGTAAGTCATGTATTGGAATGAGGTTGCGCGATGGGGTGGAATGGTGAAGGTGGCGAAGTGACGACATGAGGGAAGACACACCGGTGTGGAGACCGGTGCCATCAAAGGCAGAGATACCGCAGGCATTCAAGACAAAGAGGCACTGCTCCGCAAAGCCGGAACAGTGGTACGGGAGAAAATGCCCGAAGGAAATCACTCGCGTGTGTACGTGGACGTGAATGGCTTTTCTTTGGAGGTGGGTGCGAAGCCGACATCGACGGCGAGGGTGTTGGGATTGACGAGGCGGTAGACGACGCTGGTGACTTCCTCGGCGTCGCCGGTGCCGGCGAACTCAGCGCGATTGTCGGTGGCGCTGACGAGGCGGAAGATGTTGGGCTCTTTGCGGGTGGTGGGGACTTCGAGCGCGCCATGCATATGGCGGAGGCGCAACTGAACTCCATCTTTTTCCACGCTGATGAGAGAGACTTCCACGAAGGCGGGTTTGCCATCGCGGCGAATCTGGTGGAAGGTTCCGACCATGTGATTGCCGCGGGGGAGCGTCCAGCGCTCGTGGTTGACGGTCTTGTTGGGATTGATGCCGAGCCATGAGCCGGCCATGAAGGAGAGGGGGAGGAGCGCGGGGTCGGGATTGGCGTGCGGCGGCATGACGAGCGCGGTGGTGGGAGAGGTGGGTGAGGTGGTTGTGGATTTGGAGGAGGAGTTGCAACCAGTGAGGAGTGTGGCGGAGAGGGAGAGGGCGATGAGAGGGGAGGTGAAGCGAGTGGAGGCGACCGTGTTCAGGCGGGAATGGGGCATGGGATGACTCCGCAGGTTGGAGAGGGATCAGGACGGACCATGAAAAGGGTAGAAGAGAAATGGGAGTGAGATTGTGGGAAAGGTCTTGAGCCGACTGGGCTGTTTTGGTAGTGTGAGACGTGAGTGGCGGGATGAGCTCGTGTGTTTGATTGGAGCATGACCCATGCATGTGGCGCGACTGGAAATTGCGGCGGTGATGTCGATGGTGGTGGCTTCGGGTGCGGTGGCGGGTGATTGGACGAATACGGGGGGTGGGCCGCGACGCAATGGGTATAACGATGTCCGTGGGCCGTTGGCGGCGGATCTGGCGTGGAGTGCTCCGGAGTTTTCGATCATCGCGTGGGCTCCGGTGACATCGGGGGATCGCGTGTTTGTGGTGAAAGAGTCGGGGTTTCCGACCAACGGCGGCGCGGCCAACGACACCTGCGTGGCGTATTCACTGACGAATGGTCAGCAATTGTGGCGATTCTCACTGCCATTCAGCGGCAACACCTCGCAGGATTGGATCGCGTGGATCGCAGGAGCGCGGGATGGGCGCGTGTATGCATCGCGATCAGGAAATGGCGCGAGTGTGTCGCAGCGGATGTATGCGCTGGATGCGGCGAACGGTTCGGTGCTGTGGATCAGCCAGGACCCAACGGCGGCAGGTTCGTATGACGGTGTGGTGTTTGCGCCGGATGGGGATCTGATCGTGGCGGATTTCCGGTTTGTGACGCGGATCAATTCCACGGATGGGGCGACGGTGTGGCGGGTGCCGCGGGTGGGGAGCGTGAGCGGGAATTGCGGCGGGGCGGCGAGCGATACGGCGGTGTACATCGTGGATGCGGTGGTGGGTGGGCATGCGGTCAAGAAGCTGGATATCAACACCGGCGCGCTGCAGTATCAATCTGGAGTGATGTCGGGATTCACTGCGCAGAACAGCCCGTTCCTCTCGCATGATGGGCAGACGGTGTACTTTGCGCGGTCGCAGAATAATCAGCCGGTGGACAACTTCTTTGCGTGGCGCGACACGGGCGCGGCTTTCACGATGCTGTGGAGCAGGCCGGTGAAATGGACCACGAGCCATGAGCATGGTGTCGGGCCGGAAGGATCTATCTATACGTTTGTACCCGCTGAGGATGGTGTGTCGGATGCCTTTGTGCGATTGAACCCGGTGGATGGGACCATCCTGAACACGGCTGCCGCGCTTTCGCCGTTGCGGAGCACGAATCTCAGCCCACGCGTTGCAGTCGATCTGGCTGGCCGCGTGTATCTCTCCAACGGTTGGGCCAACAACCCGGCGACGGATGGAAGATTGTGGGCTTTCCCGGCGGACCTCTCATCGACATTGTTCACGTTGAACCTGGATCGACAGAATCAGGGTGGGCCGGCGCTGGCGGGGGATGGGTCGCTGATCGTGTCGGATAGGAATGGAGTGCGCGCGTATCGATCTGCGAATTGCGCGGCGGATTTCAATGCGGACACGGTGGTGGATTTCTTTGACTACCTGGACTTTGTCGCGGCGTTCAGCGGCGGTGGGAGTGGTGCCGATTTCAACGCTGACACGGTGATCGACTTCTTTGACTACCTGGACTTTGTTGCCGCGTTCAGCAGTGGGTGCTGACCTCACTACCATCATGGTGTGATTCGTCAGCGGGTGATCTTTTCCGGCCGCGTGCAGGGCGTTGGCTTTCGAGCCACGGCCCGGGCGATCGCGCGCAATCACGTGGTGACGGGTTGGGTACGGAATGAAGACAACGGCACGGTGCTGCTTGAAGTGCAAGGAGTGGCGGAGGTGGTGTCGGCGTATCTCAACGATCTGCATCGCGACATGGCGCGGTTTATCAAGAACTCCGCCGCGGCGCAGATCGCGGTGGTGGGTGATGAGCCGGATTTTTCGATTCGCCGGTGAATTGCATACGCTCGCTCCCCATGCTGCTTTTGTTTGATATTGATGGCACGTTACTGATCACCAGGCGCGGAGGCATTCTCGCGATGGAAGAGGCGGGGCGTGAACTGTTTGCGCCGTCGTTCACGGTGCAAGGTGTGGAGTTTGCTGGGCGATTGGATCCATTGATTTCTCATGATGTGCTGGCGCGCAACGACATCGCGCGGACGCAGAAGAATCTGGATGCCTTTCGTGATGGATATAAGCGGCACCTGATGAAGCTGCTGACGCATGAGACGGATCGGACGCAGGCGCTTCCGGGAGTGCACGAGGTTGTGCAGCGACTGGCGGGGCGCAGTGATGTGGTGTTGGGATTGCTGACGGGCAATTGGCCGGAGACGGGGCGATTCAAGCTTCGGAGTGCGGGGCTTAATCCGGATGTGTTTCCGCTTTCGGTGTGGGGAGACGAATCGCCACATGATCCGCCACGACGGGATCACCTGCCGCCGGTGGCGATGAATCGGTATCGGCAGCGCGTGGGGCGGGATGTGAACCCGGCGCATGTGACGATCATCGGGGATACGCCACATGATGTGCAGTGTGCCAAGGCGCATGGCTGCCGCGTGCTGGGCGTGGGGACGGGGTTGTTTACAGCGGAGCAACTGGTTGCATCGGGCGCGGATCACGCGGTGGCAACGATGGGTGATGTGGAGGGTGTGGTGGAGTGGCTGATGAAAGTGGGATGAGGTCTGAGAATGGTGTGTGGTGGAGGGCTGGGTGTGGTGGTGGTTGCAGAAGGCCCCGATAACATTGTGGAAAACCGATGAGATTGTCGCTTGGGTCGGGGTTTTCTCTCGCGGCGGTTCTACACTTAGAGAGCACTTTTCAGGGAGCAACTGCCGGACATGGGTGAATCGTACCGGGCATTGTGCAACGACTTTTACGTCAATCAGAAGCTCCAGGTGAAACTGGATCTTCCGAAGGACCGTGGCTCTGCGCTGGAGATGTTTGAGCGGATTCGCAAGCAGTTTCCGCACATGTCGAATTTTCGGCGGTACAAGGAAGAGCTGGCGCTGGAGAGTGTGCAGTCGGATGTGCCGCACAGATGGTGCGCGTTGCGGACGAATCACCTGCGCAGCGGCACGGTGAATGCGTCGACATTGGATGAGGCGTATCAGTTGCATCGGGCGATTCTGGAACTGGCGCCGATGTATCTGTCGATCAGCCCGTTGGATGTGGATTGCCTGGAAGTGCTTTTTGGATTCGACATGTTGGCGGCAGGGAGCCACGACCAGATTGTGTTTGATGCGCTGTACGGCGGATCGCCACTGGCGAACGTGCTGGAGATGGGGAACACCAAGCTGGTGGATTGCCAGCCGACGATCGGCTTGACGATTCCGGGGAAATCGGCGCGGGAATTGGAAGCGTTTTTCGAGGTGAAGACGAGGTCGCGGAATTTTGTGCCACCTGCGGATGGGGAGCCGGGAGAGCCGATCAGCGTGTATCTGACGCTGCGGCGGTTTGGTTCGGTGGCGGATATCGGGGAATTGCAGCGCGTGTTTGATGAGGTGACGCGGATCGGGCAGGAGATTATCGAGCATCGCCTGATTCCGCGGATGATCGTGCCGCTGCGCGAAGCGATTGCCAGTGGCAACGCCTGAGCGGTTTGGCCGGTATCCTTTCATGTGAGCTTCGATCACTTTATTCTGTTTGCCAACCCCGACGAGGCACGCGTGCGCGTGGTGGTCGCGATTGGGGCACTCATCGCGCTGTGCCTGATCGCCGGTGCGGCGATCCTGATCGCTCGTCGAAAGCTTCTGTCGCCGGATCAATCCGCGGTCGATCAGGGTTCGTTGCTCGATCAACTTCGAGGGATGCGCGACCGAGGAGAGATGTCGCAGGCGGAGTATGACCAGACCAAGGCGGCGATGCTCAGCAAGCTGCGTTCAGATATTGGGCCGTTGTCAACTGGGCGCAGGATGTCTTCACCGCCGATTCCGGGGGGCGGGCAGGGCAATTCGCCCAATGTGAAGCGTGGAACGTGAGCAGGAAAGAGGAATCGACGCAAGGTCCGAGAAACTCGCGCAGGATCATCGCGGGCTGCTTTACGAGGTCGTGAATGCGGCGCGAGACGGCGCAGTTGGTTAGAGACGTTTGCATGTCGCGTCGATACTCTGTCGATGAAGGTGGCCCGTGCCGCGGCGGCTTGTATTTCGTCGAGGGCGCAGTGCTGGGTTTTTGCGAGGGTGTATGGCCAAGAACCGTAATGATGATGTTCCTCCTCCTGCCGCGCCCAACCGTCCTGGTTCGGATTCATCCGGGTCGGGGAGCGGCGCGAGTGGCGGCGGTGGTGGTGGCGGCGGCGGCGGCAACGATAATTTTCGTGGCCGTCGCGTGACGACATGTTCATTCTGCGGAAAGACCAGCCGCGAGGTTGGCCCGATGGTGGAGGGTCCGAGCGAGGTCTACATCTGCAACAACTGCACGGACCTGTGCCAGAATATTTTCCGTCAGGAGCGCAAGCGCGTGACGACGGTGTCGAGCACGCTGCGGGAGATTCCCGCGCCGCGCGAGATCAAGGCGCACCTGGATCAATACATCATCGGCCAGGACTTCGCCAAGCGTGCGCTGTCGGTGGTGGTGCATAATCACTACAAGCGCCTGCTGCATATCGAGCAGGGTGGCGCGGCGGATCTTGAGCTTGATAAGTCCAACATTTTGATGATCGGGCCAACGGGCTCGGGCAAGACGCTCTTGGCCAAGACGCTGGCGCGAATGCTGAAGGTGCCGTTTGCCATCGGTGATGCGACGACGCTGACCGAGGCGGGGTACGTGGGCGAGGACGTGGAGAATCTGATCCTGCGTTTGCTGCAGTCGGCGGATTTTGATCTGGAATCCGCGCAGCGCGGCATCATCTATATTGACGAAATCGACAAGGTCGGCAAGACGGGCGGCAACGTGAGCATCACGCGCGACGTCTCGGGCGAGGGTGTGCAGCAGTCGCTGTTGAAGATGCTGGAAGGCACGATCAGCAATGTGCCGCCGCAGGGTGGCCGTAAGCATCCAGAGCAGCAGTACATCCAGGTGGTCACGTCGTACATCCTGTTCATCTGCGGCGGAACGTTTGTGGGTGTGGAAGAGATCATCCGCCGCCGCGTAGGTAAGACCAAGATCGGTTTCAAGAACTCGACGGACGTGAACAACATCCGGGATGATCGTGAGTGGATTCTTCAGCAGATCACCGCGGAAGACCTGATTGAGTTCGGCATGATTCCCGAATTCATCGGCCGTCTGCCGGTGCTGGCGCCGCTGATGCCCTTGACTGTGGACACGCTGGTGACGGTGCTGACGCAGCCCAAGAACGCGATCGTGAAGCAGTACCAGCACCTTTTTGCCCTGGAAGGGGCGAAGCTCGAATTCACGGAAGGCGCGATGCGTGAACTCGCTCGCCGCGCTGTGAAGCGAGAGACCGGCGCACGTGCGCTTCGTGCGGTGGTCGAGGAAGTGATGATCGAGTTGATGTTTGAACTGCCCGGCGGGCAGTGGCGCGGGGCCGAGTTCCTGATTGACGAGGACGCGATCAAGAAGCGTTCGAGTCTGTCAGAGATCGCGACCAAGCGGAAGATCACGGCCTGAGCCGGATTGGAAAGTCGAAGCTTCCGCCACCCCCTGAACAAGGGGGTGGTGTGTTTTTGGATCCTGAGTGCGCATTGATGATGCGACTGCCCGTGGTTACATTGGCTACGGACCGAAATTGCACAGGAGCGCACCACATATGAGCAGAACCACTCACCCAGACGATTCTGAGTTTGGCCCACTGATCACCGCGAGAGGCGGAGGAGAGGTGAAATGGGTGGGGTCCATTCTTCTCTTGCTTGTAGGTGCGTTGTTTGTTTTTTTGGCTCCCGGATTGTTCAAGCAGAGCATAAAAGGGTTTCTCATTGTTGGAGCGATCGGTGTTTCCGCTCTGGCGTTGGGAATTTGGTGTCTGCGGTTGGCGATGCAGCAGACGGAGTTCTACGCGCGAGGCGTCCGCGTCACTTTTCGCGGCAAGGAAGTACGCTCCATGGCGTATTCAGAGTGCAAGAACTTTGCCTATGTCGCTACCAGACATTACAAATTTGGCCTGTATGTGGGGACGTCAGTTGAACTGACGCTGAAAGCTGAGGAAAAAAAGAGCATTGGTTGGAATGGCAGGCACAAAGAGCAACCCAAGGGGTTCGCGATTACATATCTTGGCAAGCAGTTCACAGGGGAAGACGAAATCGACACCGTGCGGGCGATCGTCTGCGCGGCGGTGGTGGACCGCTGGAGCGAAGAGCTGCTGCAGGGTCGAAGTGTTCGGTGGTCTCGAGAGATTGAATTGCGACCAGACGGGGTTGTCTCCAGTCAAAGGAAGTTGAAGGGCCAAGTCGTGCCGTACTCCGATCTGGCTTGGAAAAAACTATGCATGGGGATGATTCCGCTTGTCCGGCGTAGCGACCAGAAGGAATTGGCTTTCTTCTATCCAAGTCAGGACAACTACTTGCCTGGCGTGGAGTTCATCAAGCTGATGAGCCAAGAGGCAGAGGGCTAGGACTCGGATGGCCAATCACAGCACTTTGACGGTGGTGTGCGGCGCAGTCTGTCGCGGCGGCTACTTGTTTTGACCCACGCCTTTGGCGCGAGAGCGATGGGTCGTTTTCAACATCTGAATGAGGGCTTTCCGTGCCGCAAGCGGGCGTGGGAGGGGTGTCCAGGCAGGGTTTGCTGGTGGACCGCGCGGGAATTGCCGAATCTCATTGAAGAGGACCCCCAGTTTGACCCGATAACCACCCTGTCTTGGGTACGCGTTCTGCCGCGACCCGAGGAATCGAGGAGTGCTTTCTGGCAACGGGATCGAATCAACCCGGCGGAGAAGCAGGCAAGCCAGCGCCATCGGTGCGGCAGTTGTGGCAATTGCCGACGCTGGCCGTGGGCGGATTGTTGCTGGCGGCGGGTCTGGCGGTGGTGATCATGCGCACTCCCAAGCCGGAGTTTGCGCCGTATCTGGATGAAGCGACGAAGCTGATCAACAAGGGAGAGGCAGAACCGGCATTAGAGGTGTTGAACACCAAGGTACTGCCGTATCTCTCGAAGGGGAAGCTGACTCAGCAGGATCGCGGACGGTTTCACCAGCTGGTGGGGCGAGCGGTCTTTGTGGGACAGCGCGGCAAGGGAATCGAGCGGACGGAGAACTACCAAACGATCGTGACTCAGTATTCCGAGGCGGAAAAGGCCAAAGCGAATCTGGAAGTTTCCGATCAGGTGGCGCTGGCTGAAGCGCTGGCGGGAGTGGGAGAGACTGAACAAGCGCTGGAGCGAGCCGACCGGCTTCCTGCGGATGCGGCCAAGCAGCGCGTGGAGTTGTATCGGCGGCTGATCGATCGGAGTCTGAAGGCGGCGGGGAGTGATCTATCGAAGGTGACGGATTTGCTTTCGCGTCTGCTGGCGGATGGAGAACTGGCCACAGAAGACCGATTGTGGGCTGTGACCCGTCAGGCCCAAGTGCAGATTCGCGAGGGGTATCCCGATATCGCGATCATGCGGATACTGAAAGAGATGCCGCGACTGACGAACACCCCGTCGGTGGATCTGGGTGAGGTGTACCTGCTGCTGGGGAAGGCGTATTTCGATACGGACAACATTGCTGAGGCGGACAAGCAGTTTGCCCGAGCGGTGGAGCGGATCGCGGAATCTGATGAGCGAGCGGCGGAAGTGCAGTTGATGCTGGGACGGATTGCCGCGCTCAAGGGCGACCTGGCGGATGCCCGGGATCGGTATGAGCTTGTGGTGGCCAAGTATGAGGATTCGGGTGCGGCGGAATTCGCGCTGCTTGGGCTTGGTGAAGTCGAGGCGACTCGCGGCGAGACGGCTCAATCGATCGAGAGCTATGAGCGGCTGGTGCGACGCGTGGCACGAGCGGATCGGAAGTCGGCTGGAGCGCAGATCACGCGTGACCAGATCGCGGAAAGTCTGCTGGCGCGGGTGGAGGAGCGGCGCGAAGCGGGGGAACTTCCCTCAGCGTTGAACTACGCGGCGACGGCGGAATTGCTTTTCCCGCGGGCAGAACTGCCACAGAAGGTGCTGCTGGCACTGGCGACGTGTCACCGAGCTCTGGCGGATGAAGCGATCAAAGCGGCGGGAAGTGACCCGGCTGCTTTGGAACAGTCACTGGATACGGCGACAGCCCGGGAAGCACAAGCACATAATCTTGCGGCGGGTCAATACTACAAAGAGCACCGGGACCGTGTGGTGCTGACTGATGTGAAGGCATATGGCGAATCGCTGTGGATGGCCGCGGATTCGCTGGATAGAGCAGGGGATCAGGAAGGTGCGATCGAGCTATTCAAGGAGCACCTGCAGAGCTTTGCGGGTGATCCCAAGACATCGGAAGCGCAATACCGATTGGCGCGTGCATTGCAATCGCGTGGGGATTTTGAATCGGCGGCGAAGATCTTCAGAGAGTTGATTGACAATCGCGTGCCACCGGCGGGGCAACCCAACAGCGGTGTGTTTGGCGACATGAGCCATGTGCCGCTGGCGCAGACGCTGCTTGCAGATGCGGATGAGAAGAATGATTCGGAGGCGGAGGCGAACCTGCTGGCGGCATGCTCAGGCGGCGTCGGCGGTCCGTTGACACCAATTTTCCGCAACGCGGTTTTTGAATTGGGTGCGTACTACTACAGGTCGCATCAGTATGCCAAGGCGATTGAGCGGCTGAGTGAGGCGGACGAGCGATATCCGGATGATCAGCGAATTGACATCGCACGGTTCAGGTTGGCAGACAGTCACCGTCTGAGTGCTCGCGCCGAGCAGGAACTACTGAGCCAGCCGTTGCCGGAATCGGATCGTCAGTTGGCGGAAGCACGCAAGCGGGATCACCTGCAGCGGGCGATGGCGGAGTATGACCAGGTGCTGGCGGCGCTGGAGGCGCGGGATTCACGCCGACGCACGGGATTAGAAGAGCTGACACTGCGGAACACCTGGTTCTATCTGGGTGATGTGGCGTATGACCTGGGTGACTATGAACAAGCGATCCGGCGCTATGACAGTGCGCGGGAGCGGTATGGCAAGGAGCCGGCTGCGCTGGTGGCGATGACGCAGATCGTGAGCTGCTATCTGAAGCTGGGTGATGTGGCGCGAGCGGCGACGGTGAACAACCGGGCCAAGAACTTCTACAAGAGTCTGCCGGATTCGGCGTGGGAAGATCCGAACCTGCCGATGACGCGCAAGGACTGGGAACGTTGGCTGGATGCGGCGGAGGAATTGATGCGCGTGAGCGCGGATGCGGGGGCGGGCTTGGGTGCGGGGAAGGAGAACGAACCCCCGGGACGATGAATGTTCCGCGTTGTGGCAGGATGCCGCGATGTATGAGTCAGGATGACATGCAAGGCGAACTTTCTCCATCTTTGAATTCGATTTACCAACAGCTTGTCGAGCAGTTGGAAGCACACGGCGCGCTGTGCGGGGTGTTGGACGCCATCAGCCAGCGTCAGGGGCAGATTGTCGCGGATGGGGACGCGAGCGCGATCCTGAGCGTGCTGGCGGAGCGGGAGCGGGTGATCGAGGACCTGACCCGGTGCAATGCACGAATTGAGCCATTGCGGCGGGTGTGGGACGCGGTTTCCGGAACGGCGAGCGCTGAGCAGCGCGATGATATTGCGGGGCGGATTGATGCACTTGCGGGGCTGATCGGGGCGATCTCGGAGCGGGATGCGGAAGATCGGGAAGCGCTGGAGCGGCGGCGCGATGCAGTGGTTGCGGAGCTGCACGCCATGAACGCGCAGCGTCAGGCGATGGGGAGCTATGGGAAGGCGGAGATTCCGGCGAATCGTGTGGGGTATCCGGGCATTCCGGGGCGTCCGGCGACGGAGGCCACGGCATGAGCGAGGCACTGCTGCCAGCAACTTCGTCAGTGGACTCGGTGAAGCCGCAGGCGCTGAGCGCTGTGGATCTGGCCGAGTTGATGCGGACATTCAATGAGGTGACCGCGCGGCTGGAAGCGACGCATGAGACGCTGCGGGGCGAGGTGCATCGACTGAGTCGGGAACTGCAGGCAGCGAATGAGCAGGTGGCGCGGAGCAAGCGATTGGCAGCGCTGGGAGAGATGGCGGCGGGCATTGCACATGAAGTGCGCAATCCGCTGGGATCTATCCGGCTGTATGCACGGCTGCTGGATGAGGATCTTGCCTCGATGCCGGAGCAGCGAAAGCTGGCGGGGAAGATCGGCGACGCGGCACGAGCGCTGGAGGCGGTCGTGGGGGATGTGCTGCACTTTGCCAAAGAGATGAAACTGCAGCGTGAAACGCATGAATGCGGGGAGTTGTTTGAGGCGGCACTCGATCAGTGCCGCGCTGAGGTGGAACGTGCCGGGGATGTGCGGGTGGTGGTGGAGGGGAAGAAGTCGCTGTGCGTGGATGGCTCGATGGTGGTGCAGGCGCTGGTGAATGTGGTGCGGAATGCGGTCGAGGCGATGGGGGAACAGCGTGGACGGGAGCGGGTGCTGACGCTGCGGTGCGAAGAGCGGCGGATGGCGCGATCGCGAGCGAGCGTGGAGTCGTGCGTAGTGCTGGTTGTGGAAGATACGGGGCCGGGGATGAGCGGCGAAGTGATTGAACGCATGTTCAATCCCTTTTTCACGACGAGGGCTTCGGGTACGGGGCTGGGGCTGGCGATTGTGCACCGCATCATTGATGCGCACGGTGGCTGGGTTGTGGTTGAGAGTTCGCCAGGGGCGGGGACAAAGTTTGAGATCGTGCTTCCCGAGCATGGGGAGAGTGGGTTTGCCGGTGCGGATTGCACCGGTGAACTGGAGCCGGTCGTGGTTATTCCACGCCGGGTGTGTGTTGAAAGCGAGGTCGGGTCATGAGTCTTGTACTGATCGTGGATGACAAGGAAATGATGCGTGACAGCGTGGCAACAACGTTGTCGCGGGCCGGATTTGAAGTGAGCACCGCGGCGGATGCCGGGGCTGCGCTCGAAAGCATGGCCAAGCGTCGTCCGGATGTGGTGATCACGGACTTGCGGATGCCGGGGCAGACGGGTGTGGAACTGCTGGAAGCGGTGAAGAAGATCGATGAGGATCTGCCGGTGATTCTCATGACTGCGTTTGGGACGATTGAGACCGCGGTGCGTGCGATGAAAAGCGGCGCATTTGACTATCTGACCAAGCCCTTTGAGGGTGATGAACTCATCATCGCGGCCAAGCGCGCGGTGTCGCATGCGAAACTGACGCGGGAGAATGGGGTGTTGAAGGCGGCCGCGGATGTTCCGGTGCGTCGTCTGCCGACGGACAACAGCGGCAAGGGGATGGACCGATTGATCGGTGAATCCACGGCGATGAAGGGGATCAAGGATCAGTTGAAGACGATTGCCCAAAGTCATGGAAATGTGCTGGTGACGGGACCATCGGGAGCAGGCAAGGAAGTGGTGGCGCGGGCGATTCACGAGATGAGCCCTCGGGCGAGTGGGCCGTTCCTGGCAGTGAATTGTGCGGCCCTGAGTGAGTCGCTGCTGGAATCGGAGCTTTTTGGTCATGAGCGCGGTGCGTTCACGGGGGCGGACAAGCTGCGCAAGGGGCGGTTTGAACTCGCGGACGGCGGTACGCTGCTGCTGGATGAAATTTCCGAGGTGAGCCCGTCGATTCAGGCGAAGCTGCTGCGCGTGCTGCAGGAGCGGGCGTTTGAGCGTGTGGGATCGAGCGTGACGATGGGAATTGATGTGCGCGTGATCGCGACGAGCAATCGCGATTTGCCCAAGATGGCGGCGGAGGGGGGATTCAGAGAGGATCTGTTCTTCCGCCTGAATGTGCTGCCGATCACGTTGCCACCGTTGCGCGAGCGCCTGAGCGATGTGCCAGCACTGGCAGCATCGTTTGTGAGAGAGATTTGCCGCCGCGAAGGTCGATGCGGCATGCGTTTCTCAGATGATGCGCTGAGAAGATTGCAGGCGTATGAGTGGGCGGGGAATGTGCGGGAATTGCAGAACATCTGTGAGCGTGCGGTGGTGCTGGGGGCGAATCTGGAGAAGGCGGAGAATGAAATCGTGATTCCGGCATCGCTGATTGAGCCGTGGAT
Organism: uncultured Phycisphaeraceae bacterium; assembly: GCA_964441555.1. GTDB lineage: Bacteria > Planctomycetota > Phycisphaerae > Phycisphaerales > UBA1924 > F1-120-MAGs238. The sequence continues at coordinate 13,485 of CAYTYD010000069.1, forward strand.
CCGCGTGAAGGCGGAGCCCTTGACCAATCGAGCGGAGCTGGAAGCCAAGCCGGTGGCGGCGGCTCCGTCGAACCAGGCGGTGGCGGCGGCGGCGTCTGACCTGATCCGCACGCTTGATGAGATCGAGCGGGAGGCGATCGTCAAGACGTTGATGAAGATGGGCCGGCATCGGCAAAGGACGGCTCAGGCGCTGGGGATCGGAGTGCGCACCCTGGGCCTGAAGCTGAAGAAGTGGAAGGAAGAGCAGTTGATTGAGCAGACGTTGTGAATAGTCTGGCGCAGGTCTTGCTGAGAAACAGGTGCCGTGATGATCAGTGAACTCACCAATTCAGGGGCTATTCCGGCGTTGGAACTGACGATGCGATTCGCTGGTCAGCGTCAGCGTCTGATTGCCAACAACATCGCGAACATTGATACGCCGGATTATGTGCCGCTGGATGCTTCGCCCAGGGAGTTTCAGCGGCTGTTGGCAGATGCGATTGAGAAGCGGGA
>CAYTYD010000070.1:0-7541 GCA_964441555.1 uncultured Phycisphaeraceae bacterium
AATTGCTGGTGGTGATTGCGATTATCGCGCTTTTGATTGCGATTCTGCTGCCCGCACTGGGCAAAGCGCGTGAGGCGGGACGGGACACGATCTGCAAATCGAATATTCGTCAGTTGGTGACGGCGATGCTGGTGTACACCAACGACTACAAGGGTCAGTTTCCTCCCAATCTGGTTGATGCGGTGGATCGGGAATCCAACACGTTCAGCATGATGTGGTATGACGTGAACCGGATCGGGGCGTATCTGCCCCAGATGGATGACTCGAACATTTCTGAGACCAACACGCGCACGCGGACGGTGGGCGGTGGCTCGATGCGGTGTCCGAATCACCCGGATGCGGGACGTTCGTACACCATGAATTACTGGGCATCTTCGGCGGGCAAGTGGGCGCCGGGTGGCTCAGGAATCATCACGTACAAGCCGGGCTCCTTCGGAACTGAAGGGACGCGCGGGCGCGGCTTTGACACGACGGTGGAATACTCGTCGTCGATGATGCTGATGACGGAAGGATGGGGCCTGTATTTCTCTGAGACGGTGTCGCCACGGCGCTGGTTTACTGGCGCGCAAGTGGGTGAATCGGGCATGCCGGGTGCGCGCTTTGGCGGCGGAGCGGGCGTGAGCGATTTCCCAGGGCAGTGGCCCAACAACGCGCAGGAGATGGGCCCGGCGCCGGCGGGAACGCTGAAGTCATACATCCCGTGGTATCGCCATCCGCGGCGGACGAGTGGCCAGCGTGAGATTCGCGGCGCGGCCAATTTCGGTATGGCGGATGGCCATGTTGAGCAGTTCACGGTGGATGTGCTGATTGACCGGGCCACAGGCCGCACCACAGGCAAGGCGCTGTGGTCACCGATTGACCGGCTGATCGAACCGTTGCCTTGATGAGAATCTCATGTCGTACAGCCCGGCGGCGGTGTCGCTGACGGGTAATTTGTGAGTCTTGCAGTTTGAACCCGTTTGCTTTGCATGTGAAGGAGAAAGATATGAAGAAGTGTGTTTTGGCGATTGCGGCTCTTGGTGTGTGCGCTGGCGCGGCGTTTGGCCAAGTCGCCAACCCCAGCTTTGACGCTGACGGTGGCAGCTTTACCGGTTGGTCGACGTTTGAGCAGGCGTTTGTTGACACCACGCTGGCCCATTCCGGCACGCATGCCGCGAAATTCTTCGGCAACTTCTCGCAGGAGTATGCGGCGTCGGGTGCTTTTCAGGATTTCCCGACGACTCCTGGCACGACATGGACCGGCACCGGTTGGTTTGCGCACTCTTCGCTTGATCCGATGGTGGGCCAGAATATCGGCCTGATCAACATCGAGTGGCGCCGGGCTGATAGCTCTTTGATTTCGTACGTCACGACGACGACGGTGACCAATCTGAGCCCCCTGGACACCTGGGAGCAGTACACGGTCTCGGGCGTTGCACCACCGGAGACGGCGACAGCTCGCATCGTTGTGCTCATTCTGCAGCCCAATTATGAGGGTGGCAGCGTGTGGGTTGACGATGTGGCGTTCACGTCGCAAGCCGTGTGCACGGCGGACTTCAACAACGACGGCGTTGTGGACTTCTTTGATTATCTGGATTTCGTTGCTGCCTTCTCATCCGGGTGCTGATTCCCTCATCCGGTGACTGACCGCGCAGCGCCCCTTTGCCGGGGCGTTGCGCTTTACGAACCCTCTGGAGACTCTGGGCCGGTGAGCACGAATGCTTTCCACTCTCGCGACCGGGGCTCACTCTTTTCCGGGGGGGCATGGCTGATCATCGCCATTGCGGTCGTGAGTTCGCTGATGCTGGCGATGGCGAAGCCCGCAGCCAAGCCAGAGGCGACGATGTGGACATTTGCGCGGATGCACGCGCTGATGTATGAGCCGCTGGTGTCGGAATGGAACAGGAGCAATTCGCCAAAGGTTGACATGCTGCAACTGGGTCTGCCGGCGATTGAGCGGCGGATGCTGGCGAGTTTTTTCTCGCAATCGCCGTGCGCCGATCTGATGGAAGTGGAACGGCGCGCCGTGGCAAGGGCGTTTGCGGGACCGATTGAGGCGGTGGGGTTTGTGGATCTCACGGATCGACTGGCGAAAGACGGTTTGCTGGAGCGGATCAATACGCCAAGTTTCAGCCCGTGGAGCAGCCGCGGGAGGGTTTTCGGCCTGCCTCACGATGTGCATCCGGTGATGCTGGGGTACCGGGCGGACATCGTGGAGGCGGCGGGCATTGATGTTTCCAAGATTGAGACGTGGGATGACTTTGAACGGATCATGCGTCCATTGCAGGATGCCAAGGATGCGCGAGGCGAGCCACTGCGGTATTGCCTTTCGATGTGGGAGACGCACGCGGACGAGCTGGAGGTGCTGCTGTTGCAGGCGGGTGGTACGCTGATCAGCGAATCGGGGGAGGTGACGATTGATTCAGAGATCAATCGGCGCGTGCTGGCGAAGGTGAGCGACTGGTGCGCGGGGCCGAATCGAATTGCGCATGATGCGCCGAACTTTGCGGCCAGCGGCAATCAGATGAAGGTGTCGGGGAAGGTGATCTGCGCCTTCATGCCCGATTGGATGGGCGATGTGTGGAAGCACGAGATGCCAGAACTCGCCGGGAAGATCAAGTTGATGCCGATTCCCGCGTGGGACAAGGGGGGGCGACGCACCAGCGTGTGGGGCGGAACCATGTTGGGCATTCCCAAATCGGCGGTGACGAGCCCGGAGCGATTTGAGCAGTTGTACGCGTTTGCCTCGCACTTGTACCTGTCGCAAGATGTGGCGCGAGAGCTGTATCGCAAGGGCGGCATCATCACGCCGGTCAAGACGTTCTGGAACGATCCGATTTACGATCAGCCGGATGCATACTTCTGCGGCCAGGCGCCGGGTCGGGCGTATATCAATCTGGCGACGGATGTGCCGCTGAGATCGAGTTCGCCCTTCAATGCACGGGCGCTCGATCACCTGACCAGCGCACTGGTGAGACTGTGCGAAGAACGGCGTTCTGGGGCGTTGGCGCATGATCAGGCGACGGTGGAGAAACGCGCTTCGGAACTGCTGAAGACAGCACAGGCGCAGATGCAATCCAAGGCGGATCGGAATGTGTTTCTGAGTGACGCAACGGGAGGTGTGCGATGAGCACCACCCGCCTGCGGTCGTCGCTTGCTCCGTATGGACTGCTGCTGCCGTTTGCGGTGCTGTTTGGGCTTTTCACGCTGTATCCACTGGCGCGCTCGTTGGTGCTGGCGTTTCAGCAGACGTTTGGCCCGGATGCGACCAGATATGTGGGGCTGGCGAATTTCGCAGCGCTCTTGAAAGATCCACTCTTCTGGGTCGCGGTGCGGAACACCGTACTCTACACATTGGGATCCGTGTGCATTCAGTTGCCATTGGCGATGCTGTTGGCGCTGGCATTACATGCCAAGGGCGTGCGGGGCAAGGGCTTTTTCCGCATGCTGCTCTTTGCTCCGGCCACGGTGGGTGTGGCGTATGCGGCGATCATGTTTGGCGTGATGTTTGAAAAGCAGACCGGGCTCGTCAACCAGCTTCTGCAATCATTCACGGGGCGTGGGCTGGACTTTCCGTGGCAGCAGGAACATGTGCTGTGGATGCTGATCTTGGCCTCGATGTGGATGTTCACCGGATTCAACATGATCTTCTTCTCGGCCGCGCTTTCGAACGTGCGTGACGAGCTGATCGAGGCATCGACTCTGGACGGGGCGACCGCGTGGCAGCGGTTCGTGCACGTGATTGTGCCCGAGATCAGGCCGGTGGCGGGGTTTGTCGTGCTGATGTCGGTGATTGGAAGTCTGCAGCTGTTTGAACTTCCGTACCTGATTCTGAATAACAGCGGCGGGCCGGACAATCGGGGATTGACGATCATCACGTACCTGTATCAGAATGGATTTGAGAATGGGGACCTGGGGTATGCCAGCGCGGTGGGATGGACCCTGGCCGCGGTGCTGATCCTGATCACAGCGGCACAACGCGCGATCGCGGCGAGAAAGGTGGCCGCATGAGCACACCATCTGGGCATCGCGGAGTGCATCGCGCCACCAACTGGCCAGCGATGATCGTGCTGATCATCGCCGCGGTATTCACGCTGGTGCCCTTTGTGTGGCTGGCGCTGGCCAGCATGAAGACGAGCGCGGATTTCTTCACATCCACGTTTGTGCCCCGGCATGAGGGGGAGCTCGCGCCGTCGCGACTGACGCTGGATCACTATCGCACGCTGTTCACCTCGCTCGATCTGGGGCGGGCGCTGCTCAACTCACTGTGCATCGCCTCGGTGGGAGGCGTGCTTTCGACACTGGTGAGCGCGATGGCGGGAGTGGCGCTGGCGTGTTATGAATTCAAAGGCAAGCGGATGGTGACATCGGTGGTGCTGGCTTCGGTGCTGATTCCCGCCCCACTGCTGCTGGCACCCGGGTATGTGCTGCTGCACCAATTGCACATGCTGGATACCTTGGCGGGATTGATTCTGCCGATGGTGGCGAGCGCGTTTGGTGTGTATCTCTTCCGGCAGGCGGCCAAATCGAGCTTGAGCCGCGAAATGCTGGAGGCGGCGCGGATTGACGGATGTTCGGAGTGGCGGATGTTCTGGATCATCGCGTTGCCACTGCTGCGCCCGATGATCGGCGCATTCATGATGGTGACGTTTCTGGGTGCGTGGAACAACTACATTCAGCCGCAGGTGGTGCTGCAAAGTCCGGAGCAGTTTCCACTGTCGGTGGCTGTGACTCAGCTCAAGGGTCAGTTCTATCAAGACTACGGTCTGCAGATGGCGGGTACGGTTGTCTCGATCATTCCGGTTCTGATTCTGTTGTCATTACTTCGCCGCGAATTCGTCTCTGGCCTGACTGCCGGAGCCGTGAAGGGCTGACCATACTCAAGGATTGAATTATGTTTCCTGAAGGATTCAAATGGGGAGCCGCCTCGAGTGCATATCAGATTGAGGGGGCTGCGCGCGCGGACGGGCGTGGTGAATCGGTGTGGGACTCGTTCTGCCGCGTGCCGGGCAAGGTGCACCGGGGCAGCACGGGTGATGTGGCCTGCGATCACTACCACCGGATGTATGAAGACGTGCAGATGATGAAGTGGATGGGATTGCGGGCCTACCGCTTTTCCACATCATGGAGCCGCGTGCTGCCCAGTGGCATCGGAACGATCAACGAGAAGGGACTTTCGTTCTACGACGTCTTGGTGGATGCGCTGCTGGAGGCGGGGATCGAACCGTGGCTGACGCTGTACCACTGGGACATGCCGCAGGAACTGCAGAATCGCGGCGGGTGGATGAATCCGGACAGCCCGCGCTGGTTTGCCGATTACGCGGCGCTGATGACCGAGCGTCTTTCAGATCGCGTGAAACACTGGATCACTATCAATGAGCCGCAGATCTTCATCGGACTTGGACATCGCGAGGGGACGCACGCGCCGGGATTGAAACTGCCGACGCGAGATTGGTTGCTGGCCGGGCACCATGCGCTGATGGCGCACGGCGCGGCGACGCAGGCGATTCGTGCCAAGGCCAAGCGACCCTTGCAGGTGGGGTGGGCACCGTGCGCCCGCGTTGATCTTCCGGCGAGCATGAGCCCTGCGGACATCGACGCAGCGAGGCAGCGCTTTGCCAGTGTGACATCCACCGATTGCTGGAACAACACCTGGTGGGCCGATCCGGTGATGCTGGGGCATTATCCGGCGGATGGTCTTGCGCACTTTGCCGCGGATTTGCCCAAATTCAAACCATCAGACTTTGATCTGATGAAGCAACCGATCGATTTCTACGGCGTGAATATCTACTCCGGTGAGCGTTACGCGGCGGATGCACTTGGTCGCCCTGTGCATGTGCCGTGGCCTGACGGGCACCCTGTCACCACATTCCGCTGGCCAGTGGTGCCGGAATCGTTGTATTGGGGCCCACGCTTCCTGCATGAGCGATACCGCCTGCCGATTGTCATTACCGAAAACGGGCTCTCGAACGCTGATTGGGTTGCCGCCGATGGCACCGTGCCTGATCCGCAACGCATCGACTTCACTTCGAAGTATCTGGGATGTCTGCTGCAGGCGGCACGCGATGGTGTGCCGGTGCAGGGGTACTTCCACTGGTCGATTTTTGATAACTTTGAGTGGGCCGAGGGGTACGAAAAGCGATTCGGCCTCATCTTTGTGGATTATCGCACCGGGCAGCGCATTCCCAAAGCTTCCGCACATTGGTATCGTGATGTGATTGCATCAAAGGGCAAGAACATCATTCCCGCGGCGCAGTTGACGCACGGCCCCATCGGCCTCAAGCCCGGCACGTCGTCAACCAAGGAGCTGGTATGAATCGGATACACGCAGTTTCAACCTTGTCCGTCATCCTCGCGTGCGCCGGGACCGCTCATGCCCAGCAAGCAGGCACATTTGATAAGTGGATTCGCACGTGGTCAGATGATTTCAACGGCACGGCGATTGACACCACCAAGTGGAATGTCAGCAACTATGCCCCCAACAAGAACAACGAGCAGGAGTTTTACCGCCCGCTCGCGGTGACGGTCGGATCGGGCGAGGCGGTGATCACATCAACGTTCCAGCCCTGGGGCGGAAGGCCGTACACCTCTGGCGAAATCACCACCCGCGGAAAGTTCGCGCAGCAGTATGGCCGCTTTGAAGCCCGCGCCAAACTTCCCCGCACGCGCGGCCTCTGGCCCGCATTCTGGATGTTGCCCGCTTCTGATGCATGGCCACCGGAAATCGACATCATGGAATTGCTCGGCCATGATCCGACACGCGTCCATATGACTCACCACTGGGGCACATGGCCCAATGTGCAGAGTTACACCTCCAACTGGGTCGGGCCGGATTTCACCACCAGCTATCACGAATTCCGCGTTGATTGGTATCCCGATGCGCTGGTCTGGTATGTGGATGGCGTGCAGCGATCATCGCATGCCGCGGCGATCCCTCAAGAACCCTTCTACATGATCCTGAACACGGCAGTCGGCGGCGATTGGCCGGGGATGCCCGATGCCACGACGGTTTTTCCACAGCGCTATCACATCGAATATGTGCGCGCGTACAAGTGCCTGATCAACAGCAGCTTTGACCAGCTGGGGCCATCTGGAAATGAGCAGCTGTGGCAATGGAGCAAGTACTCGAATGTGTACGCAGAAACGCTGATTCCCCGCATCGGCTCGCGCTCGCTCAAGATGTTTGGCCCTTTCTCAGGCGGCCCCAACAGCAGCACAGCGCACCAGGATTTCCCCGCCAAGCCAGGAGAGCGATTCCGCGGCAGCGCGTGGTTCCTCAATCGCAGCAGTGATCCCATGGCCGGTGACAATCAGGCCAGCATCAATATCGAATTCCGATCCTCCAACGGCACGGTGCTGGGAACGGCAAGCACCGTCGGCCTGACCGCCGCATCGGCTCGCAATGTGTACAACAAGGTCGTGGTGGATGGGCAGGCCCCGGCGGGAACCGTGACCGCACGATTCCAGCTCAAGTTCTACCAGCCCGCCACGGCGACCGGCGCGGCATTCATCGACGATGCCGAGTTCGGATATTTCACTCCGTGCTTTGCCGATTTCAACGC
>CAYTYD010000070.1:7551-13899 GCA_964441555.1 uncultured Phycisphaeraceae bacterium
GGCACCGCCGATTTCTTTGATTACCTGGATTTTGTCGCCGCGTTCAGCACTAATCAATCGCACGCTGACTTCAACGGTGATGCCAGCATCGATTTCTTTGATTACCTCGACTTTGTCGCGGCATTCAGCGAAGGGTGCTGATCCACACCTGATATGACCGCACAACCCCGAGTGCCAGCTCGGGGTTTTTGTTTGCTCATATCGCAACAGTGCTTGGCGAACCGCACTCAGGACATAGAGCTTCCGCAGGCAGACCCGCACGGTCGTAGCGACAGTTCGGACACATGCCCTTGCGTGACACGCGAGATCGATACACGCTGCGTACAACGAGCGGCGCGGATAGCACGAGAACAAGTAAAGAGACCAACGACACGGCGTTGTGAAACCAACCGGGCCAGCGAGTTGATACGCGCTGAGCTTTGCCGCTTGCCATCAGTTCATCTGCAAACGAGCTTACGAATGGATACTTCTGCACCAGATGTTCAACATAGGCCTTCAGGATTTCGTCTCTGGTTGCAAGTTCCAACGCATCATTGAAATACTCAATGCGCATATCTTCATCGATTTCCGTCGGCGCCCACCAACCAAATGGCTGGTTGAAGTACCAGAAAGTGAATCGAACGGCTTTGCCTCTGTCATACTGGGGCGGTAACTCTTGATCGGGATGCAGGTACACCAACTGGCCACGATGATGGACGAAATAGGAACGATCCAACGGTCTGGGTTGAAACAGCCGCAAGCCAGAGTGCATGCGGTCATAAATCCACTGCCCGACACATGAAGGGCTGTAGTCTTGAATCGGCAACATAACCAAAGAAAGAATGAAGACCACAACAGACACGAGCAGCGTCACACGCGAGGAAAGCACTCTTTTCCATCTGGCACGCATGAATGCTCTTCTCCAGCCAAAGTGCGACTATGGCTTGAAACAAGAGTACTCGCAGTGCCGCCATCTAGATCCCAAAATCATCATCCCCACCCGGCCGCGTATCCCCACCACCATCTCTGAAGTTCTGCACTGGCCCGGTCGGGGGTTTGGCGATAAAGCCGCCACCACCAAACTTGTTCGGCGGCTGCCCGCCAGCATTGAGCCCACTGCCACCACCCGCGCCACCCGTCTCCCACGGTGGAGAGGTGTCTGCTGTGAATCGTTCATAATCCACCGGTGCTCGCGCGTGTGGGTCGTGATTCTTGAAGCGCGTCACGGCGTTATCCCACGTCAATTTCACCACGCCGGTCGGACCGTTACGTTGCTTGGCGATGATCAACTCCGCCAGGCCGACCTTGTCAGGATTCTCATCAGCCCAGGCCGGATCCTGAATGTGGTAATACTCCTCGCGGTGCAGCAGCACGATCACGTCGGCATCCTGCTCGATGGAGCCGGATTCGCGCAGGTCGCTCATGCGAGGGCGATTTCCCTCGCGCTGCTCGCTGGCGCGATTCAACTGCGAGAGACAGATGATCGGCACATGCAGCTCGCGAGCCAGCGCCTTCACACCGCGCGAGATGGCCGACACTTCAACCTGCCGAGATTCCCTTCCTTGGGCCGGAGCTGTCAAGAGCTGCAAATAGTCGATGATCAGCACCTTCACGCCATACTGCCGCACCATTCTCCGGGCCCGCGCCCGCAATCCCGTGATCGACAGCGAAGGCGTGTCATCGATCACGATCGGGGCCTTGGACAACTCCTGATACGAGTTGAAGACGCGCTCGTAGGTGTTGTCATCCAATCCGCCCGACCGCAGTCGCTGGGCATTCACACCCGAGCGTGCGCTCAAAAGACGCAACGCCACCGCCCCCTTGGACATTTCCAAGCTGAAGACACCAACTGCCGTCGGCGCTGCGCTGCCGGGCGCCCAGGGAGTGCCGCCCACGGCGATCTGCTCTGCAATATTCATCGCGACTGCAGTCTTGCCCATCGAGGGGCGTGCCGCGATGATCACCATTTCGTCGGGTTGAAGACCCCGTGTCATGTGGTCAAATTCGACAAAGTGCGTGCGGATTCCCGTCATCGATTCGGAATCGCTGGCATCAATGCGATCCATCTCACGCTTCAAGAGCGTGGCGATGGGCTCCACATCACTCGTCTGCCATTCCTGCGTGATTCCGAAAATCTTCTGCTCTGCCTCTTGCAGCACTTCGTTGGCCGCCTCAGGCCCACGATCTCCCACGTCATATGCGTCAAAGAGCATCTCGCCCGAAAGCTCGATCAATCGCCGCAGGCGGTACTTCTCATGCACGATCTGGGCGTAATACACCGCATTGGCGGCGCTGGGAGTCTGCTCGACCAGCGTGATCAGATACTCGGCGCCGCCGATGAGCTCCAGCAGACTCTGATCCTTCAACCGCTCCAGAAACGGCACCAGGTCGATCTGCGTCAACTCGCGCTGGTCATACAACTCCAGGATGGTCTTGAAGAGCGTCTGATGCTTTGGGGCGTAGAACTCACCCGGATCCTTCATGATCGCGATCACATCCGCAATCACGCGCGTATCGATCATCATCGCGCCCAGCAACGCCATCTCCGCCTCCAGCGAGTGCGGCGGCAACCGGTCAAACATCTTTCCCAGATTCGCGGCATACTCGGGATTGCGATTCCGACGCCCGCGCGCGGCACCCTGACCGTTAAAACCGGGCTTGGCTTCGGCAAAGCCGGATTGAGATTGTGTGGCATCGTCAAGCATGAGTCAGCAAGGGTACCGCTGTCCATCCCGGCCTCGGTTCATCCCCATCACAATCCCGCGAGTTCACCACAGCCGATCCAAGCGACAGCCCATTGGCAAACAAACGGGTTCCAAACGCACTTGTGCCCGTTGCCAGCGGACAATACCACTATGTCTAGCCCGCTTGATCAAGTCCTTGCCCGCTTTGCCCTCACCCAGTCACTCCCCGAAGTGCTGCCAGCCGATCCCTTCCCCACCTTCGTCGAGTGGTACACCCATGCCACATCCAACAAGATTCAACCAAACCCCAATGCCATGACACTCTGCACCGTCGATCCTGACGGTCGCCCGTCATCGCGCATCGTGCTGTGCCGAAATATCGATGCCGCACGCGGCGTCATTCACTTCTACACCAACTACACCAGCCGCAAGAGCATGGCTATGCAAGCTCATCCGCACGTGTCATTGCAATTCCATTGGGACACACTCGATCGTCAGGTTCGCATCGAGGGGATCGCCACTCGTGCCAGCAAAGAGCAAAGCGATGCGTACTTCGCCGCACGTCCTTGGGAAAGCCGCCTCGGCGCCTGGTCCAGCGATCAATCCCAGCCCATCACAGGGAGACAGGCCTTGGTCGATAAAGTCAGGCAAGCCATCGAGCGTCTCAACCTTGATCCTGCGGAAATACTCGCCAGAGGCAATGCGGTGCACATTCCTCGCCCGCCACATTGGGGTGGATGGAATATCACCGCCGAACGCGTTGAACTCTGGCTTGGCGGCACGGGGCGCGTGCATGACAGAGCCGTTTGGATACGGGCGATTTCAATTTCCGGCGAAACATGCAGCACAACTGAATGGGCCTGCACTCGTCTGCAGCCCTGATGCAGATCGGTGTTATGCTGGCAGCTGACCATCCACGGTCAAGCCCACCGCCGCAACCACCTGCCGCTTGCGGATCTGTTCATTACCCAACTGCCCGCACGCTCCCATCATCGTCCGCCCTTTGGTGCGGCGACGTTTGACAAACACTTCCCCATCCATCAGCTTCTGCATGAACCACTCGACGCGTTCTTCGGTCGGAGCTGGCCACGGCGAGTTCCGCCGCGGGTTGTAGGGAATCAGGTTCAGACACACGCGATGGCGACCATCCGGCAACCTGAAGTGTTGAACAAACTCGGCAACCGCTCTCGCATCATCTTCGCTGTCATTCACACCGGGAATCAGCACGTACTCAAACATGAGCTTTCCGCCTCCATAACGCGGAAACTCCTGAAACGCCCGACGCAACTCATCCAGATTCCACTTGCGGTTGATAGGCATGATCGAATCGCGGGTTGAATCGACCGCGGCATTCAATGACAAGGCGACATTCAGCCGCCTCCACCCGGGCTCATGCACTTTCTTTGCCAATTCGCGCAGACCATCCACCCGCCCCACAGTCGAAATTGTGATCTTGGAAACCGGCACCGCCGCGCCGTTGTGATCAATGAGAATCTCAATCGCGCGCAAGACATTCTCGATGTTGTCCATGGGCTCACCCATGCCCATGAAGACGATGTTGGATGGACGCTGGCCCAAAACATGAGTAGCCGTGAACCACTGGGCAACGATTTCATCAGCAGTCAGCGAACGAATCAGGCCCATTTGGGCCGTCTCACAGAAGGTGCACCCCATGGCGCACCCCACCTGGGACGACACGCACAGCGTGTACGTCAGCTTCCCCATCTGTCCGATCATGGGAATCAGCACGCTCTCGGTGTCTAATCCTGCTGGCAACTCTCCCGTGGCTGATTGCAGCTTCAGGCGATCAGTCCCCGGCACACGCAGGAGAAACTTGGTTACCGTGCCTTCAGGGCTTTCCTCACTTTTTGCCGTGACCAATGGCGGCAGCAGACGCCGCACCGCTTGCAGATCTTCTGATGCGCCAAATTTAGTCTTCCCTGTCCATCTCCCGATGCGGAAAAGAGATTTGTATTCTGCCAACGCCAGCGCAGGCCCTACTCCGGCCATATCACGATGTGCCGATGCAAACTCCGCCGGGGTCGCCCCCAAGGGATTCATGCAAGGCGTTCCGGTGGGTGATGGCTCTGACGGTGGCGGCACAGGTCATGGTAGGAAGAAACCACGAAAGTTGGATCGAGATCAATTGTTATAGGACTACAACCAAACAAATTGAACAAATACACTTCCATAAACCTAACTATTTTCGTACAAAGTGAACGAAAGTACTTGAACCGATCTTCCGTTTCTGGTATTCTGCGCCGGTGTGTCGGCTCTCGGTGTGCAGAGCTTGAAAGGGAGCGGCTCTCCGTTCTGGATGGGTCGCACGGTGTTTGCTTTTTGGGGAGTGCGTCATGCCTGGCAACTCACGGCCTCGCAACTTGAAGCAAAGCGGCTTCACCCTGATCGAACTCCTCGTGGTGATCGCGATCATCGCATTGCTGATTGCCATCCTTCTTCCTGCGCTGGGCAAAGCCAGGCAGGCCGGGCATCAAGTCAAATGCCTGATCAACATCAAGCAGATGGCGGTTGCCTCCCTCTTCTACGCCCAAGACCATAAAGACCTGATCTGGCCCGTCGCCAAGCGCACACGCTGGCCCGATGGCACGCGGTATTGGGATCCTGAAACCAATCCGCCACCGGGAGCGCCACCGCCGACCAACGTCGCGCTTTGGGCTCAGACCGTGGTGAACGGCGTACGTAATCCCGGCTTCATGTATCAATATGTGGAGAACCTGCACGAAATTTCTTCGTGCCCGACCAACAAACGACGCACGCTGACCGGCACTGAGTACTACAACATGTGGGGCAGCCGCACGGGTGTGGATTTCGACTACACCATGCTTGATGAAGTCGAGGGCGCACGCCTCGGCACCAGCACCTTTATGGGCTATGTCGCGCCAAACGTGGCGAACACCGCTCGCGTGCTGACCAATCCTCAGCTCACGCTCTTTCCCAGCATCCCTCTCTTCTTCGAAGAGAGTTCGTTCCGCTGGAACCAGACCTATCGCGATGCCATGTTCGGCAATGAAGACCAGATGGCCGTCCGCCACTTTGGATACGGCCATGTCTCGTACATCGACGGTCACGCCAACCTGCTCAAAATCGAAACCGACAAGAACGAGTTGCTCGTCAACCAGCAACGCGACTTTGAATGCAACGACATGTACGCGTCAGCAAAGAACAACAATCTGTGGTACGCCGTCAGCGACGAGGATTGGCGTCACGGCTTTGTCCAGCCCTACGGCTGGATCAATAACCCGCGGTAATTAGATTTCTAGATTCCATCAAACCGATCGGTCTTCTCCGCCGGTCGGTTTTTCATTGATGCGGAGCTTGACGTGCTCTGCAAGCCGCTTGGCCAAGTCGGCCTCTGTGCCGCGATCGGTCGGGCGGTAGTAGCTCTTTTCAACGCCCAGATAATCCTGCGTCCCCACACCACCTGGCTGATCTTGGCTGTACTGATAACCGGAATTGCGCACGCCATGTCCTGCCGGGGCCGAGTTCTTGTCACGCAGATAGACCGGAACGGGAATCGTCCGCCCCTCCTTCACATCCGCCTCCGCTTCAGAAATTGCCACATAGCTGGCATTACTTTTCGGACACAAGGCCAAGTAGCACGTCACTTGCGCCAACGTAATGCGGCACTCCGGCAACCCCACCTTCTCCACCGCCTCAAACCCCG
>CAYTYD010000071.1:0-13481 GCA_964441555.1 uncultured Phycisphaeraceae bacterium
GTGCCGCCGACCTTCATCCCTTCGAGGCCGAAATTCACGCCCTGGTGCTCGCCGGGGAACCAGATGTAAAGGTGCTTGTCATCGGCCTTTTCGATTTCCTTGCCGTCCTTGTCCTTGATGGTGTGGGTGGTGACGGCGACGCACTGGCCCTTGGCCGCTTCGCCCTCACCGACTTTGACATCTTCGATCTGCAGGGCATCCACGAGTTGGATGGTGAAGACCAAATCGGCATTCGGAGGAATGTCTTGCCCGGCGCCATTCTCGCCATAAGCCATCTTGGAGGGGATGGTGAGCTTGCGGATGCCGCCAATCTTCATGCCGGGAACACCCTTGCTCCAACCCTCAATGACGCCAGTGAGGGGGAAGGCGACGGGCTCGCCGCGAGTGAATGAAGAATCAAAGACCTTGCCTCCCTCTTTGAGCGTGCCGTGATAGTGGGCGACGACTGCGCCTCCGGCCTTGACTTCGTAGCCATCGCCAATCTTGATGTCTTCGGCGATGAGGCCGCCCTCGAGCTCGGTTTTCTTCACCACGGGACCGTCAGGAACGGGGAGGGGCTTGGGCGCTGCTGGGGCGGCGGGTGTGGCAGGAGCCGCAGGCGTCGCGGCGGCGGGAGCTGCAGCGTTCGTCGCTGGCTTTGGATCATCGATCCGTGCCACGGCGACAGCGGCGAAGCCGGCGAGAGCGATGAGGGCGAGAGTGGTCAAGGTGCGCATGCGGACTCGATCCTTTCGATAGGCGGGTTTGACCGCCGCTTGGGGGGTGTGGCCCTGCCCGATTTCAGGCACAGGGTTAAGAGTCGAGGATAGGGGGCGATGCCGATGGTCGGGTGTGTGATGTCAGGGGGCCGTGACAGAGCCGGGAAGGTGAAGCGACCCTGGCGGCGGGGCGTGGCGGGCACTGCGCAACGTGCGTTTGAGATGAATGAGGCGGTTGAATGCCTTTCCATCGGAGGTGAGGTTTCGGGGGAGGGGTGGAGCAGGGTGGACGAGGCCGTCGATCATGGCGCGGCAGACGGCGAGGTAGCCGGCAGGGCGAAATCGCGCGAGTATAAAGGCGCGGGCAATGCCCATGGTGCAACCGATGAGGCCGCGCATGCCGCGGGCGTGACGCCGCGACATCCAGATCCAGTTGCGCGTGGAAAGGTGCAGCCAGCGGATGGATTTGATCGAGGCGATGACCGAATCGTGCCATGCGAGCCAATCGGGGTGAAAGGCGACGTCGTGTCCGGCGGCTTTGAGTTTCAGTGCCAGATCAGTGTCGTTGCGATAGAGGAAATATGACTCTTCGTATCCACCCACGCGTTGCCAGCATGCGCGGCGGACGAGATTCGCACAACCGAAATCGGGCCAATCGGTGTTGAGGCCGGAGAGTGCAAGGCCATCGGGGGGCCACTCAGGGTTGCCGGTGGCGGGGTGGCGTCGGTGCAGCATGATGCCACCGAGATCTGGAGTGTTGCGCAGGTGTTGGAGTGCGGAGTACAGAGATTCGGGATCAGGCCAGGCGTCATCATCGAGAATAAGGATGATGTCGGAGGTGGCGTGTTCGGCAGCGCGATTGAAGCCGGCGACGCCGATGTTGGTGGGAATCCGAACGAGCTTGACCCCCGGCCACTCTCTCGCGACCATCTCCGCCGAACCATCCGATGAGGCGTTGTCGCACACGATGATCTGAAGCGTGCCTCCCAGCCGCGCGGCGTCGAGCTTGGACAACTCGCCAAGTGTGCGTTGCAGGGCAGCGCGACGGTTGAAACTCAGGAGCGCGACAGAAAGAGCGGGGAGAGATTCTGATGGGTGTGCGACCGCAGTCACACGACACCCGCGTTGGAAGCGGTCGTGCTGAGGGATGGAGGCGAGACACGCGGGATATCAGAAAGTGCAGGTAAGCGCAGCGCGATGGCGACGACGTGGCGCATGCCGCGAACGAGGACTTTGAGGGAGCGGAAGAAATTCGGCCAGGGTTCGCACTTCTTGACAAGGAAGCCGTCGGTGGCCACTTCGATCTGCACGCGCCCGCGGAACCAGCCGGTGGGCCAGCCGGTGGGGACGATGGCGATATCTGAGAGCTTGCCACGAAAAAGGCGTGCCGCAGCGCCGAAGAGTTCGCGTTTGAGTTCCTGTCCGAGGGTTCGACCAACCCAGGGATCGACGCCGCCGGGATCGAGATTCAATTCCTTGATCTGGCGGCGTAGTTCGTGCAGTCCGGCGGCGGGCACAGTGAGATACGGATGCACGAACACCGGGTCCTTGAGCCCGGCATTGCGCAGTTCTTTGAGCACGACGGGAAGTTCGGAAAACGGACGCAGGGCCAAACGAGGGAAAAGTCCTGCGGGGGCAGGCCCGCTGATGCGTCCTGCTGCGGCATCTTCGAGTCCCTTGATATGCAGTTCAGCCAGTTCGTCGGCGCTCATGACGGTCTGAGCACAAGCGCGATAGACCTCAAGCGTGCCGCGACGGAAAATGGCAGTGCGGCTCAGGCCAAGTCGTTTCATGGGTGAGAAGGAATTGCGCGCGATGAAGTAGCGAGCTGCGGTCTGAAACTTGCGCCAGGGGTGATAGACGACGGAAGCGGAAGTTGCGGCGATGGAGAGGCCGGAGGTCTGGGCGACATTCAGGGAGAGTTCAACATCGTCGCCGTTCAGAAAGACCTCGGGCATGATGCCAGCGCGTTCCAGCGCCTCGCGCCGGTAGAGAGCCGAGCACGCTGCAAGGTAATCGCAGGCGATCAGCGTGTTTGGATCAACGTGGTAACCGTGAGCTGCCGGGCGGTAAAAGCCGGTGGAGCGATCCACAATGCCGCCGACTTCAAAGGTGATGCCCGTAAGAGGATCGCGCAGCGCCGAGCCGAGAGCCGCGAGTTTGGGATGCGATGCCATTCCGGCCACCAGCGCGCGAAGCGCCTGGGGCGTGATGCGGCAGTCCGAATCGATCAGCCAGATGAAATCAAACGCTTCACCGGTGAGCGTTGGCAGTGTTTCCAGCGCATGACGCATGCCGGCGTTGAAGCCGCCAGCGCCGCCCCCGTTGATCGGTGAGCGATGGAAAATGACCTTGCAGGAGACCTCGGGAGGAACGGGAATGGTGGAAAGGGGCTCGGTGGAGGCGTTGTCGACCACGATGAAGGTGAGATCAATCGGCGCATGCGTGAGACCGCCGGAAAGATCGAGAAAACGCAGATCGCTGAGAATGCACTCGATGTCTTTGCGGCGATTGAAACAGGGGCTGACCGCAGCGACTCGAACGGGGCGAAGCCCGGCGGCTGACGTGGTGGAATGCGATGTCATGGTTGAATGGCGTGAGGTTTGCCGCGGTTCGGGCCAGGTGGGAGTTGATGATGTGGGGTCGGCCAAGGTTTCGATCACGTGATGATGTTAGATGGTTGACCGACTGACGAATAGTCCTATAACAAAAGTTTGGATTTTGAGAGGATAAGTGGTGGTTGGCTATTGAAGTAGTTGAGAAAGTTTGGTATAAATAAGGTATGAATTGATCGCGAAGTTGGAAAGAGGAGAACCGCCAAGAGGTAGAAATCGAATAAGATTGGGAAGATGGGCTAGGCGAAGAAGCCGCGAGACTCGCGGCAGAGCCGGTTTCACACCTGCGAGTGGGGCGAAGATCGTCCTCATGGGTGAGCAGGTGTCCATTTCAAGTCATGGAGACGGGACTGATGCTTGGTTTGTCAGATGATGCCGCCACGGGTTCGAAGCGCAACGGCTTGTCGACGCTGGTTCGTCGATTGAGCAAGGTGCTGTTTGTTGAGGACCGCGCCGGGCGAGTGGCGAGTGCCAGCAACAGTTTCTTTGATCAATTGGAGAATCGCCAGTTGTTTGCCAACTCGGCGCTGCCGACGCTGAGCGCGCTGGAGAATCAGAACAACGCGGTGATTCGCATTGAAACGACGCTGGGCGACATTGACATCGAGCTATTTTCGAGCCAAGCGCCGATCACGGTGGCGAACTTCCTGACGTATGTGAACAGCGGCCGCTTTGCCGAGACATTCTTCCACCGCGATGCGCAGAACGGCAGCAGCGCGGCGGCGGGGCAGCCCCTGCCGACGGGCAGCAATTTTGTGCTGCAGGGCGGCGGTTACAAGTTCGGACCGGATTCGACGGGCACCAACCGCCTGACGCAGATCACCACCGAGTCGTCGATCGTGCTGGAGAACACCGGACGTTCAAACCTGACGCGCACGCTGTCGATGGCGCGAACCAGTTCGCCCAATAGCGCGACGAGCCAGTTCTTTATCAACATGGCGGACAACACGTTCCTTGATCCCAGCGGTTCGAGCGACGGCTACGCCGTCTTCGGGCGCGTGGTGCAGGGGTGGGACGTGGTGACGGCGATCAACGGGCTGACGCGATACAACCTGACGAACAACGCGGGCTTCATCCCCGCCAGTGGACAGACTAATTACAGCAGCATCATGTCGGAGGTGCCGACGATCGGATACACCGGCGGCACGGTGACGCGCTCAAACCTGGTGTACATCGTCAACGCCGAACTGATCAAGAGCACCGACATGACGGGGTTCAATCAGTACGCGCTCACGTTTGTCGACGGCTTCCGATCGAACACATCGACGGAGACGCTGTACCTGCACAATGAGGATTCATCCTCGCAGGCGTTCTATCAGGTGGTGGTGCGCTATGACCGCGACCAGCGCGACATGGTGATCGATCAGGGCGTGGTGGGCGCAGGTGCCAGCAAGGCGATCCGTGTGTCCGATCGCCTGGATTCGGCCCTGAATCTGGTGCGTTGGAATGCGCCATACTCCATCACGGTCAAGTCGGCTCGTCCCAGCAACGCCAGCGTGAGCATTCCGCTGGTGGCATCGTTTGCACGCAGCGACTTTGGCGCGGCCACGCTTGAAAATGGTGTTGATTCCGCGCTGTACGGTCTTTCCAGCAATGATCAAGAGCAGTTCAAGACATGGAGCTTCGCTCGCGTTGAGCGGAATCTGACTTCGCGCGAATTCATCGTGTGGAGCAATCTCAGCGCCGCTCCCGCCACAGTCACGATGACGGTTTTGAATGACGCTGGTCAGACTGTCGCCTCGCGCACCTACACCACAGGCTCGTACCGCCGCGGCGGCATGGCCTTTGAAAATATTGGCATCCAGATCGCCGGAAACTACGCGGTGCTCCTCTCCAGCGATCAGCCCATCGTCGCGCAGTTGTCGGATTGGGATCTGACCACCGGCGGACAGACTCAGACCGGTGCCACTCCCGGATGGACCGTGATCGGCACCAGTGGCTCGCCTTCACAAGGCGTCTTCAGCAGTGTGTCGGCGGAGACCACCAACACGCTGAATCTGCTGAGCTTCGTCAATTCCACGTTGTCTCAGCAAACGATCACGCTGACGACGATCCGCAACAACGGTTCGACGGCTCAGATCAATCGCACGATCGACCCGCGCAGCCGATTTGATCTTGTCGTCGCGGATCTGGGCGTGCCATCGGGCGAGCAGTTCACAGTCTTGTATGCGTCCGCCGCGGGCGTGGCGGGGCAATACACCAGCATCGATATCACCAACCGTTACCAGGTGGGCGCTGCAGCACGCGATGGCATGAGCACCATGGCCGCGATGAACAGTGGTGGCAAGGCCTTCATCACGGGTGCCGGTTTGAGCGATCCCGCGCGAGCCGGATCGACGTTGCACGAGACGATCAGCGTCTTCAATCCCTTCTCGACCAATGCCTCGGGCGGCGCGTTTAGCTTCTCACTGTCGTATCACTTCAGCGATGGCACGGTGATTAACAGCAGCACCTTCACACCCGGCGCACGCAACCGCACGGATGTTCGCACCAGCGATCTCTCGAACGTGATGGCCAAGATCAATTCGAGTGCGGAGTTCCGCACCTATTCGATCACGGTGAACGGCACGGCGACCAACACGCCTGGCTTTGTGTCGGGCTTTGTGTCGTACTCGAGGATCGATAGCGGCTTGGGCACGCAGGTTCTCAGCGGCGCCAGCATGGTGCGAAGCGGCTCGGCAGGCATTCTTCGCGACATCACCGACCAGATCTTCTATCCAGACAACCCATAAGCCGCCGCAGGGGTTGGACACTTCGCAGCCACTCCGCGCGTAAACTTCGGCATGGACCCCTTCTGGGGCTTTGCCAAGCGCATGTTGAGATATCCGGGTCTGTTGACCGCGGCGGGCGTATGCGCTGTGCTGTCCGGTGGCTCACTTGGCGCTGGGTTGATCGGTGCCCAGCCGGTTCTGAATGCGATTCTCAGCCGCGAGGGAAAGGGTCTTCCTGAGTTGGCGGCAGGGTGGAACGCCAAAGGCACCATCGCGTGGAAGATTCCGCAAAGTGTGATTGACAGTTTGCCTTCCGGCCCGTTCACGGCGCTGGTGTGGATCATGGCGGCGCTGGGCGTGCTGACGGTGATCGGTGCGGCGGCGAATTTTCTCCATGCGTATTTGTCGTTGACGGTGGTGAATCGGACGGTGACGGCGATCCGCCGCGAAGCGTTTCATCGCGTGCTCAGACTGCCGCTGGGCTTGGTGCTGCAGGGTGGGGATGGTCCGACGGGTGGCGGCGCGACCGATGCCATCAGCCGCATCATCAATGACACCGGGCAATTGGGCCAAGGGCTGACTGCATTGATCTCCAAGGCGGTGTCGCAGATCGCCAAGGGAATTGGCGCGATCATCGCGGCACTGGTGGTCGATTGGCGTCTGACGTGCATCGCCATGCTCATCGCGCCGATTCTGTTCACGATCATCAGAAGGCTGGGGAAGAAGATCCGAAGGTACAGCAAGAAGGCGCTGGCTTCGCAGGGTGAGCTGTACCTGTCCGCGACAGAGAGTTTGCAGGGTCTGCGGGTGGTGAAGGTGCACAGCGCCGAGCGATTTGAGGCGGGGCGCTTTCACCGCATCAATAAGCGTGCGATGTATGAATTGAACAAAGTGCGGACAGCGCGGGCGCTGGCGAGTCCGCTGGTGGAGACGCTGGCCATCTTTGTCCTGGGCGCACTGGTCCTGATCGCTGGCAAGACGATCATGGACAAACACATGGAGCCGGATCAGTTTCTTGCAGCGTTGGTCGCGCTGGGGGCCGCGGGCGCGGCGTTGAAGCCGGTGACGGGGCTGATCAACGATGTGCAGCAGTCGGCGGCGGGAGCGGATCGCTTACGCGATCTGATGGAGAGTCCTCCCGAGCCGGGGCATGATGCACGGCTGCCCAGACTGCCAACGCATAAGCAGACGATCGAGTTTCGCGATGTGACGCTGACGTATCCGCGTGCAGCGCGTCCCTCGCTGGCGGAGGTCAACCTCACGATCCGGCATGGTGAACGGGTGGCAGTGGTGGGGCCCAATGGATGTGGCAAGACCACGCTGCTGGCCCTGATTCCGCGGCTGTTTGATCCCGATGTGGATGCCAGCAGTGGAGGCACGCCAAAGGGCAGTGTGCTGATCGACGGTGTCGATCTGCGCGGCGTGAACCTGCGAAGTCTGCGCCGGCAGGTGGGTGTGGTGACGCAAGAGACGGTGCTCTTCAAACGCAGCGTGCGTGGCAATATCACGTACGGCGCCAGTGGCGTCAGCGAAGAGCAGATGATCGCGGCGGCCAAGCAGGCGCGGGCGCATGATTTCATCAGCAGACTGCCGCAGGGGTACGACACGGAAGTGGCCGAGCAGGGAACCAGTCTTTCTGGTGGACAGCGGCAGCGCATCGCGATCGCGCGGGCGATCCTGCGCGATCCGGCGATTCTGATTCTGGATGAAGCCACGAGCATGATCGATGCGGAGAGTGAGGCGCAGATCAACGCGGCGATCAATGAATTCTCGCGTGGGCGGACGACACTGATCGTGGCGCACCGGTTGAGCACGGTTTTGTCGGCGGACCGAATCGTGGTGATGGATCAGGGACGCATTGTGGATAGTGGCGGACATGCCGAACTGCTGGCGCGATGCGATGTGTATCGTCAATTGGCGCGGCATCAGTTGCTGGGTCAGAGCGAGGCGAGCGCAGTGAGCGCAGGATGAGGCGGAATCGACATGCATGATCATGGCAAGGATGGGAACGAGTATTTCAAGTGCGATTTCTGCTGCCGCGCCTGGGCGGAGGATTTACCGATGGTGGAGGGGCACCGCGGCAGTCTGATCTGCGGCGAATGCCTGACGATGGCGTTCAGCGCGGTGAATGGGGCGGGCGCTCAGGTGATGGGTGACCAGGGATCGTGCGCCTTGTGCCTGCAGTACAAGAGCACAGCGGCGTATGAAAGCCCGACAGTCCCGGGGTGCTGGGCGTGTCAGGAGTGCATCACGCGCAGCGCAGTGCTTATGGAGCGTGATAACGAGGTGGGTTGGACGCGGCCGCAGGTCACGAGCGGCGATCAGCCAACCACCGCATGATGGCGTGAGTGGGGGGGATTACAGAGTGCGAAGCGGCCCACGCGGGAAAATCGCGAGAGGTAACCCACTCGACGGCCTGATATTCCCAGTTGGCTTTGAGTGTCGGGCGATGCCCAAGTGCGATGAGCATCACGATGTCCATGCTGCGAGCGATCGGGTCGAGGGCGAGACAGACGGGAGTTGTATTGGCGGGTGAAAGGGAAACCGTCACTCCGATTTCCTCGACGATTTCGGCGGCCAATTGGCCATGAATGTGTGCGAGCGTGAGCGCATCGGAATCGGGTGGAGAAAGTGCACCCGAGGGGCCGAGCTCCCATTGATTCGGGTACATGTGTGTTCGCGATGCTCGCTTGCCGAAGAGATATGCGGTAGATGAATCGGTGCCATGTGCGATGACTGCTGTGACGCCAAGAGAGATGGTGGCCGTGTCGACATCTGGTTGCACGGCATACGGCATGTAGGTGTCGCGCTGTAGGGAAAGTGCACCAGTCTGCGGATCGAGCAAACGCAGCGTGAGAAGCGGGCCATCGAAGAGACGCGGATTGGCGGATTGCATGACATGCCAATGCGCGCGCATGCGCTCGTGCATCGCGCCTTCTCGCGCAGGGGGTGCATGCACGGGAATGGGAAAGTGAGCGAGGGTGAGGGGCCAGAGTGATGGACCGGGAGCGGTCATGTGGTGATGGCCCGATGTTGAATCAGCTAACCAGACCCTTGACATCGCCGATGAGATTTCCCAGTCCGGCCTGATTGGCTTCGGCTTGGATGGTCTCGGCGATGAGGGCCTGGGCCTTGGTGAGGGCGGCGTTCGTGGCTTCCATGACCAGGTTCTGGGCCAGGGCGCGGGTCTTGGGGTCGTTGCCACCATTGAGAAGGCCGGGAGCGAGCTCGACGAGGGTGACCTTGAGCTCGCCACTGACCGTGACCTTGCATGCGCCGCTGCCGGCTTCGCCGGTGCAGCGGGCCTGGGCGAGCTTGGCCTTGACGCGGCCGGTGGCCTCTTTGATGGCATCCTGATTCTTCATCAGGCCAGTGAGGGCGGAAACAGCTTTGAGTTTGTCGAACATCAGTCGGGATCTCCGGATTCGGTCTGGGTTTCAGACGCGGATTCTTGCATGGTTGGGGAAGGGGCGGCAGGCGCGGGCGCAGCAGTGGAGCGACGGCGCGGCTGGACGCTGACGACACGGGCGTTGAAGAGCTCTGCCGCACGTTTGACGACGGGGTGGTCGGTGATGGCGGCGGCGGGTGGGGCGGCCTCGGCGAAGCCAGGAAGGGGGCCGCTGGTTGGGGCGCGGGTGACACCTTGCTCGCGGAACTCGATGGTGGTGCGCTTGCCGCTGATTGAGGCGATGAGCTGTTCGATGTCGCGTTGGTTGGTCTTGGCGATCTCGATGAGATCTGCAGGGACCTCGAGAATGGCCAGACCCGGTGTGAGGGAGACGGGTGTGAGTTTGATGAGGAGGGTCTTGAGAGAGCGCTTGACATCGGACTCAAGCACTTTGGGCCATACGGATTTGCTGAGCTCTGGTTGTTGATCGCTGCTTGAAGCTGGTTCTGAAGTGGTGGTGCGTGGGATTGCCGAAGAGGGCACTGGAGGAGTGATGGGCTCTGGGATCGGAGTGCCGGGGGGTAGTGTGAGGTCGGGAGTGGAAGGTGCGGCGGGGGCGGGCTCGGGCGGAGCCACCTCCGCCGTCAGGATTTTTTTGAGCCGGCTCCGACAGGAGTGGACTTGGCGGGAGCTTTGGCTGAAGCTGTCCCCGGACCAGGAGCAGTGCCTGAGAGTTCGCGGATCAGGGAGGTGACATCTGCGAGTTTTTCGCTCATCGCCATCCGCGCGACCATGGCATCAAGGATGGCGCGTGGGGCTGCGCTGGTTTTGGCGGAGCGCTGCGTGGCTTCGACCAGCGCGATGTTGTGGACCAGCGATGCGCCGTCGAAGCGAGCGGCGAGCTTGATCTCGGCAGCGCGGGAATCATCGGAGAGTTGCACCGCGGGAGAATCGCTGCCGCAGGCGGTGAGGACGAGAAGATCGCGCAGGCGGTCGAGGAGTGATTCGAGAACCTGATCGATGGAAGTGCCCTTGGAGAGGAGGGCATCCATGGCTTCGAGGGCGGGCTTTGGCTTGCCATCGGCGACGGCAGCTAGGAAGTCGCTGAGGAGTTGGCGATCAGGCAGACCCAGCAGATCCTGGAGCAGTTTCAGCGTGAGCTTTTTCTCTCCGGCGGCGAGGAGGCGATCCAGCAGGGAGAGGGCATCGCGCATCGAGCCGTTGGCGAGTGAGGCGACGGTGTAGAGAAGCTCGGGTTCGGCGGAGTGCTTTTCCTGCTTGAGGACATCGGTGAGATGGGCGACGATGCGGTCGATGGGAATATTGCGAAAGTCGTAGCGCTGACAGCGCGATTGGATTGTGGCGGGAACCTTGTGTACTTCGGTGGTGCAGAGGATGAACTTGACGTGCTCGGGCGGCTCTTCCATGGTCTTCAAAAGCGCGTTGAAGGCGTTGGTGGAGAGCATGTGCACTTCGTCGATGATGTAGATCTTGAACGGGCCGCGAAGCGGGCGATAGGCGGCATTCGCGATCAACTCGCGGGCATCGTCCACACCGGTTTTGGAAGCCGCATCAAACTCAATGACATCGGTGTCGCGACCGGTCATGATGGCGGCTTCGACTTCCTTGCTGCCGCCGCCGTTGATGGCCTTGGCGAAGATGCGGGCGGCGGAGGTTTTTCCCACGCCGCGGGTGCCCGTGAAGAGATAGGCGTGAGCGAGTCGGTCGCTGGCGATGGCGTTCTGGAGGGTGCGAGCGATAGGTTCCTGCCCGATGAGATCATCGAAGGATTGGGAGCGATAGCGGCGGGCAAGGACGGTGTAGGCCATAGGTGTTTGAGGGTATGGAGGGGTGGGGCGTACGAGGAATATGAAACTCGTCGGAATTGCTGACTGGCCCGCGGGGTGAGTGGGGTGGAAATGGCCGATAGTGAGAAGAGGATCATCCGCTCAAAACACAGGAACGACGATGGCAGGCAAGAAGTCCAAGAAGGTCTCTCCGCGAACCTCCAAGAAGGCGGCAGGGGTTGCAAGTCGCAAGAGAAAAGCGGCTCGCACGGTTTCGCTTGATGATGCGCGGGTGCGGATCAACGCGATTGATGGTGACTTGGTGCGTCTGTTGAACGAAAGGGCCTCGCTGGTCGTTGAGGTTGGAAAGCACAAGAGAGCTGCGGGATTGCCGGTGTACACGCCACATCGCGAAGTGGAAGTGATCGAGCGCGCGCTGAAGGCGAGCAAAGAGTGCGGTGGGGTGCTACCGGACAAGGCGATTGAGGCGATCTATCGAGAATTGATGAGCGGGAGCATTGCCTTGCAGCAACCGATGCGCGTGGGATATCTGGGTCCCCCGGGGTCGTATTCGCATCAGGCGGCGGTCAAGCACTTTGGCTCAAGCGTGGAGTTTGATGATCTGCACGCCATCGAGGGCGTCTTCACGGAAGTGGCACGCGGACACGTGAACTGCGGTCTGGTGCCGATTGAGAACTCGCTGCACGGCGGCGTGATGGAAACGCTGGATGCATTCAGGGAAAAGCGGCGGGAATTGACGATCTGTGCAGAGGTGCAGATGGAAGTGCACCACGCTCTCTTAGCGAATTGTGCGCCGGCAGATGTGAAGCGGATTCACAGCAAACCGGAGGTTTTCAGTCAATGCCGCGGCTGGCTGGCGACGCAATACCCCAAAGCCGAACTGGTTTCCGAAGCTAGCAGCAGCCGCGCGGCAGTCTTGGTGGCGGAAGAGAGCAGGAAAGCGATCGAGAAAGGGGGAACGCCCGAAGTGGCGGCGATCGCAGGAGAATTGGCAGGGCAGCTATACGGATTGAATGTGCTGTTTCAGAAGATTGAGGATCATCCCAACAACCTGACGCGGTTCTTGGTGATCAGCAAGAGTGCCGCGGCGCAAACTGGGCATGACAAGACCTCGATCATGTTTGATACCGCGGATAAGCCGGGCGCGTTGGTTTCGGTGCTCAGTGTGTTTGAACGGCACGGTGTGAACCTGAGTCACATTGACAAACGCCCCAGCGGCAAGACGAACTGGAACTACACCTTCTTTATCGATGCGGCAGGGCACAAAGATGCCACGATTTTGGCTTCGGCGGTCGTCGAGGCGAGGACGCATTGCAAGGATCTTGTGGTGCTGGGAAGTTATCCAATCTCAAAAAGGGTTTTGTAAGGGTTTCAGAACTCTGCAACCGGCGAGCTTCTGATCCGTACAGATAGGTCTCGGGAGGTCAGGGTGAGGGTGCGCTTTGGGCCTGTGCTGAGATCAAGCACGCCACAGCGCTGAAATGGTTATAAGACCATTAACGAACAATGATGCGATTCGGCAAAGTGGCTGTTTGACTGACCAAGGTTTTTACTTGGTCTGTCGATTAAACGCGAGTGGTGCCGAGTTGCGTACCGACGAGCAAGTCGGTAATCTGAGCGAAGACGGTCGGGGTATGCTCCCGCCCCCATGATCGTGGCCTGTGAGGGTCGCGGGATGGGATAAGGGAGCGACCGACGATGCCGCGGGGCGAGCAGGTGTGAGTAACACTGAGCCAAGACCCCTGCGAAGCGAGCCAAGAGCTCAACGTGCATGGCACGTGCATCTGGTTGCGAGTACCTTGTGAGGCACGTTGCCGTGTGGTGGCGTGGAGCGCGAGGTGAGTTAGAAGGTTGCTTTGCCGCCAGGCAGGGCGAAACGGGTTGATTGCATCCGGCAACTCGACTGCCGGATGAGCGCATGCGCAGGAGTCGGTATGGGTCTTTGGAACCGCCTGTTTGGAACCGTGAACGAGACAACATCGATGCGCAACCGCGCGGGGTTGGTGATGCGTCACGCCCGGAAGGGTGCTGAGCGTCGGCCGATGGACCTGGCGGACGTTGCTGGTACTGGTGGCGTGCAGCCATTGGAAGCGCGTCAGCTGATGTTCTCATTGGCGGTGACACCGAGCGATGTGGATCCGCAGACCGGACTTGGCTCGGTGCAGGCGTACTTTGGCTACATGATTCCCACCTTGGGATCTCCGAGCGAGATCACGGTGCAGGATCTCAACGATCCGGTGATTGAGAATTTTGACGACGAG
>CAYTYD010000072.1:0-13281 GCA_964441555.1 uncultured Phycisphaeraceae bacterium
AAAATCCATATGGATTTGTG
This sequence comes from uncultured Phycisphaeraceae bacterium, assembly GCA_964441555.1. Lineage (GTDB taxonomy): Bacteria > Planctomycetota > Phycisphaerae > Phycisphaerales > UBA1924 > F1-120-MAGs238. The sequence goes on from CAYTYD010000072.1 coordinate 21, forward strand.
GGGGTTGGTGTTTCTTGTGATTCCTTGGAATCACGTCCAATGGGCAGAGCCGGACTTGAACCGGCGACCCTGGCATTTTCAATGCCATGCTCTACCAACTGAGCTATCTGCCCGAACCCGTCCCTCACAGCAACAGGCGCTGCTGTTCAGGGCCAATAGGGTAAGCCCGCCAAGCGGCACGTCAAGCCCGCCCCATAACTGGTCAGGAACCTTGCCGCCCGGTTCCCACTCATCGGTCCATCGACCTCATGACTCACCTCATCCCTGGCACTTCGGCCCGCCCAGGCACATGCCGCCCCTCCAATCCCTACACCCTGTTCGTTCCGACTCTGCCGCGATTCGCGTGATTCTGCCGATGGTGACAACGCTCTAGACTCGTCCTCTTCACCATGTCCGGCACTGCAATCACATCTGATCGCTCAGGCAATGACTCGCCCATTCTGCGCGTACGCGATCTGCACGTCTCCTTCGCCCATCGCGCTGCGCTCTTCGTCCGCTCCGCCAGCACCCCGGTCATCAAAAGCATCTCCTTCGATCTGTCTCCCCGCTCCACGCTCGCCCTGGTCGGCGAGTCCGGCTGCGGCAAGACAACCGTCGCCCGCGCCATTCTCGGCCTCCTTCCACATACCGCCTCCGTGCAGGGCCTGATGGAATTCGAAGGCGTTAACCTCCTCACGCAAACCGCCGCCCGGCTCCGCCCGATCCGTCAGCGGCTCCAGGTGGTCTTTCAGGATCCCGGCGGCTCCATGAACCCCGCCATGACGATCGGAGAGATCGTGAGTGAGCCGCTGTCCATCCACGAACCCCGCATGTCAAGGCACGACAGCTTGGCACGGACCACAGCATCCCTCGAGCGTTGCGGCATCTCATCAGCGTTTCTCCAGCGATTGCCCGCCGAACTCTCCGGTGGTCAACGACAACGCGTCTGCATCGCCCGCGCACTCATCACCAATCCGAATGTGCTCATCTGCGATGAACCCACCAGCGCGCTCGATGTTTCGGTGCAGGCACAGATTCTCAATCTGCTCAATGACCTGCGGGAATCGCTCGGCCTTGCCTGTCTCTTCATCACCCACGACATGGGCGTGGTGCGGCAGATCGCCGATCACGTTTGCGTGATGCAGGGGGGATCGATCGTGGAGAAGGGCCAAACCGCACAGATTCTGGACACGCCCCAGCACCCCTATTCGAGGCAGTTGTTGGAGGCCGTGCCGGGAATTCGCCGCGATTCGCCCTTTGCCCATGCGCGACAGACGGCGGTTTGAGTCGCGGGGCAGAACACGGCGTGATTTTACCGGGTGATTTCCTGAATAATCGGGCGCAAAGGCGGAATTCTGCCGATCATGACCACGTGAGCACATTTGGCTCCAGCTCGATTCCGCCTGTCAATCCATCGCGCGAGCCGCGTGGAGATGCCTCGCGTCTGGATCGCAGCAACAAGGATCGCAAGCAGGGACGGCAGGAAGATCCGCGTCAGCAGCCAGCGCCAAAAAAGCCAAAGGGTTCGGACTCGATTCAACTCTCTGACGATGCGCGAAATTCAGCCAGTGATGACGCCGCGCCACGACCGGCTGGCACGCCAAAAGCCAATATCAAGCGACTGGATCTGAACGCCTAGTCGTGCCATCGAACACAATTGCTCACGCGCGCACGCGCAGCAGATTCACAACATCTGAACGCGATGGCATGGAGTCAATCGCACCGCACTTGGTGCATGCGAGCGCTCCCGCAGCCATTCCCCACCGCAGCATGTCGCGCAAGATCACATCATCCAGAGGCGTACCCGCCACGCGTGCGGCAGCCCACCGATTGGCAAACGCTCCCACGAACGCGTCTCCCGCCCCCACCGTGTCGATAATCGCCGCGGCTGGATTGATCGCTTCCATCGAGCCCTGAAGTCCTTTGTGCCACCAACGCACGCCGTGCTCGCCAAGCGTGGTCACGATCAGTTCAGGCCCCAACGTGTGCAGCCGGGCGCCAGACGCGACCAGCGCGGCCTCCTCCACCTCGTTCAGAATCAAGACTTCACATGACGCCAGCAAGGGCAAATACGGATTGATATCTCGTGGCACGGGAGCCATGTTCATGATCACCGGCGTGCCGCATTTGGAGGCCACCTCGACCGCGGCTTGATTGGCCTCAAGTGAAATCTCGGCTTGCAACACCACGGCATCGGCGCTGCGAATCTGCTCGATTGAACTGCGGACGTGGTCGGCACCAAACGCGGCGTTTGCACCCGAAATTACGATGATGGCATTCTCGCCAGTCTCGGCGACGCACACGATCGCTGCACCCGTCGGTGCGGTCGAACGTGCCAGCCGCGTGGCGTCGATCTCGAATCGGCGAAACGTGGCTTCGACAATCCTGCCCGCATCATCATCGCCCACTGCGCCGACGAAGGTCGTGTGCGTTCCCAGCAAACCGGCGGCAACTGCCTGATTCGCCCCCTTGCCTCCGGGAGTGTGCACCTGCGAAATACCGAGCACCGTCTCGCCCGATCTGGGCAACGTGGGTGAGGCGACGAAGGTATCGATGTTCACAGACCCGACGACGCAGAGTCGGGGCGCAAAGTCTGACGCTGGCATAAGCGGAGCATATCGAGATTCGGAAATCGGATCAGAGAATTTCGATGATCTTGAACTGCTTGACGCCGCGTGGTGCGTTGACGCGGATGGTGCTGCCGACGCGCGACTTCAAGAGAGATTCACCCATAGGGCTGGAAGCCGTCACTTCGATGTGCTCGCTCAAGGGGTCGTTGCTGGCTTCGCCGACGAGTTTGTAGGAATCGACATCGCCGGTGCCGACCTCCTCAAGTTTGACGATCGCGCCGAGGAAAACCACACCGTCGGCTTTGGCCATTTCCATCTGTTGCTGATCGACCACTTGTGCTGTCGCCAGGCGTTGTTGGAGGCGCTTGATCTCCGCCTCCTCCATTCCCTGCTGCTCGCGGGCGGCGTGATAATCACCATTTTCCTTGAGGTCACCGAGTGCTCGCGCTTCGGCGATGCGATTCGTGACGACGGGACGATTGGCGATGAGTGCCGCGAGGCGTGATTCCAGAAGCTGCTTCTCTGAAGGAGTAATGACGTCCATGTGTGCTCCGATGAAGATGATGTGCGCAACAGAACTTTGCTGACAGAGTGCGATACGCCTGAGCCGAACCGATCGGCCGAGGTGGTGGAAAACCTGGTCATGGTTCACGAGGCGTGCACAGTGAGCCGACCTGCGGCCGCACGCTCCGCGAACCGGGGAACGTAGGCCCCCATTCTCACTCGGGCGACCACCCTCAAGCCGATTTGTCTGGATTCGGGTAGGGGGCATCTGGTTGTGAATGGGAAAGATCGCGGCTCGCCGTACACAGGCGGTAGGCACAAGCTGTGGCAAACAGCCCCACTGCCGCGGCAGCGAGCCAACGCAAGGCAGACCAGTGTGGCACGAGCACCTTGGCTGATGAACCGGACCAGAAGCGATCGGCGGTCAGCTCGTACACGCCGGTCAGAGGAGACACCACAAGCAAGGGCCGATTGCTGGCGGATTCGGAAATCACAGAAGCGGGATCGGTCGTGCCAGGAACCATCAGCATCATGAGAGGGGCAAACACCGAAAGAAGAACAACGACCACCATCCAGATGGCGCGGCTGACGCGAGGCGGTGATTCGACCGGATGTCTGAGCGCTTCGCTTGAAAACGCGAACACGAGCAGCGCCGCGACCAACACGGCCCAGATCGTCAAAAGCACGGCCACCGATGCAAGCACCGGTACTGGCCAGAAGGCAAGCAGCACCTGCGGCCAGATGATGATTTGCGCCGGAAAGCAAAGCACGACGAGATCGAGAAGCACGGAGAGGATGATGCGTCGAGGCCGAATCTGGCACAACCGGAATGCGGGCCAGAGAAACGCTGGGCCACAAAGCAGCAGCACGAGGAGGATGCGGGTGATGGGGCGGGCTTCATCAGGATCGACGATGCCGCGTGGCCCGATGGAGAGAAACGTGACGGCAGTGATGAGCATGAGCCAGCCGATCCACAGCAGCATGAAAATGCGTGGCTCACCGCGGCGATGTGCCCATGGATCGGATGGGGGTGGCGGCGGCCAGATGAGTTCAGCATCTGGGGCCGATTGCTCAACTGGAGTTGTGTTGGATTCCGGCCCCATGCTTTACTGTACGAATGCTCGCACGCCCAGATCACATCAATCGTCGCTGCTGAAACAGCGTCCAGCCGATGGCGGCACAGACTGCTCCCATCCCCAGCAGCACGCCGCAGGGGAGTAGCATCTCAGCAGGTGAATAACCACGCCAGACGGCTCCCTCGATGGCGATGACGGCCCACTTGAATGGTGAAACACTGCTGGCAGTCTGCATCCAACCGGGCATGAACGCGAGGGGGATTGAGCCGCCGCCAAACATGGCCAGCAACAAGAGTGCCGCACGCGACAGCCCCCCACCGCCGCCCTCGGTTGGGCTGATGACGCTGAGGAGGACCATGAGCCCCACAAAGCCGAGTGCTGCGCAGGTCATGGCGATAAGCAAGAACAACCACGACTGCGGAGTGGCGCGGACGATCATCACGCCGATGAGCGCGGCCTGAGCGAGAAAGGCCGTGACAAAGCAAGCCGCAGCTTTTCCCAGCAGAATCTGCCCTTTGGAAATCGGGGCCGTGGTCAGTCGCATCAAGGTGCCCTGAGTGCGCTCCGTGACCAGTGATGTTGAAAACGCCATGACAGCACCCATAAGTGCCCACGTGACCGCACTGGGAAAGGTGATGTGGAAGGAGTGCCGGGGACTTTTGCTATCGTCGCGTGCGGCGGCTTTAAGGTCGATTTTGATGGGAGAGAACCCACCGCCAGAGTCTGTGGATGGTGTGAGCGGATTGGAAGTCGTGCCGCTGGAGGTGTCGGCAGCGAGCGTCTCAACGGAATTGAGGAGCACATTAAGCGCTGCGCGGCGGACCGGATCGAGGTCTTTGGATTCCAATAGAGCGCGACGAGCATCAGCTGTGGTGGACTTCACCGAAGTGGGATCGGTGAAGCTCGTCATGAGATTGCGGAATGCCAGCTCCTGCAGGCGACCAACAAGCAGACCGGAAGTGGCTTGGCGAGAGGGATCAATGACTCCTTCAATGGTCGGCGACTGGCCACGAAAGAGTGAGGAAGATGCGGACTCAAAGCCCTTAGGGAGCACAATGCACGCCGACAATTTGCCCTTGCGAACCGCATCAAAGCCCGGATCGCGGGTGGGCATGAGCGTGACCTTGATGCCTTCGGTGGATTGAAGTTGGGTGACGAAGGCCTGAGAGCGAGCGGTTTGATCTTCATCGACAACGCCGAGGGAGATTCCTGGGGGAGTCGGATTGTTAAAGACCAAGCCGAAGAAGAGGCCGAGGATGATGGGGAAGAAGAAAGTGAAGAAGAAGTTGACGCGATCACGTAAGAGAAGCAGCAAGTCCTTGCGCACAAGGGCGAGGACAGGAACGATCCATGATCGCGATGGAGCAGAGGAAGTTGGAGCGGGTTCGTTGGACATGGGTTACGGGCACATTCAATCGCGAAGCGAGCGACCTGTGAGGTTGAGAAAGACGGATTCGAGGTCGGGACGTTCGATGCGCACCTCCTGCACATCACCTTGGGCGAGGATGCTGGCAATCTCCTTGACGGGGTCGGCGGTCTGGGTGCGGGTCTCTCCATTTGAGGTGATAGAGGTGACGACGCTGTGCCCTCCGTGCGCGGCGATGAGGCGATCTACCGAATCCAGGGAGAGGAGTCGCCCCTTATCCATGATCGCGACACGATCGCAGATGCGTTGGGCTTCCTCCATGTAGTGGGTTGTATAGACGATGGTGGTGCCGCGTGATTTGAGCTCGCGCACCAGATCAAGAATGCTGTTGCGGCTGTGCGGATCAACGCCCGCCGTCGGCTCATCCAAGAGCAGCACAGGTGGATCATGCAAAATCGCGGCGGCCAGATTCAAGCGCCGCTTCATGCCACCGGAAAATCCCTTAACCCGATCTGCGCGGCGCTGCGTAAGCCCGACAAGATCAAGCACGGCGTTCACCCGGGTGCGGCGCAGGTCAGCGGGCATGCCATACAGCCCGGCGAAGAAGCCCAGATTCTCTTCGGCACTAAGGTCGTCGTAGAGGGCGAGGGCCTGGGGGGCCACTCCGAGCAGATGGCGCACTGCAGGCTCGGCGGGACTTCCTCGGCCTGAGAGGGAGACATTGCCACTATCCGGCGCGATCAGGCCGATGGCCATGCCGATCGTGGTGGTTTTGCCCGCACCATTCGGACCAAGCAGACCGAGGACCTCGCCGGTGCGAACCGAAAGCGAGAGACCATCAACCGCGAGGGTGGAACCGAAGGATTTGCGAAGATCGCGCAGTTCGAGCACGAGCGGAGTGTACGAGAGACGAAGATGTGCCGCACTATCATGGGTCATGACGAATCCGAGCAGAGTGTGTAGTGTGGGAGGGGTGAGAATTGGAAGCGGCCAGCCACTTGCGATCATCGCCGGGCCATGCGTGTTTGAATCGCTGGAGATCGGGCGGCAGATCGGACAGCGCATGAAGAAGGCGTGTGATGCCGCGGGATTGCCGTACATCTTCAAGGCAAGCTTTGACAAGGCGAATCGCTCGAGCATTCGCTCGTATCGAGGGCCGGGATTGGATACGGGAATGAAGTGGTTTGATGTCGTCAAGAAGGAACTTGGCGTTCCGGCGACAACGGACATTCACGAACCCGGACAAGCGATGGCGGTGAGTGAAGTGATCGATCTGATCCAGATCCCGGCGTTTCTGTGCCGCCAGACAGATCTGCTGCTGGCGGCGGGTGAAGCGGCGGCCAAGCATGGGCGCGCTGTGAATGCGAAGAAGGGGCAGTTCATGGCCCCGGCGGAAATGTCGGGGGTGGTGAAAAAGCTGGCGGAGGCGGGATGCGCGAATGTGATGCTGACGGAACGAGGCACATTCTTTGGGTATCACAGATTGGTCAATGACTTTTTGGGATTGGGCGACTTGATGCAGTTGAAGACCGATGCCGGTTCGCCTCCTGTGTGCTTTGACTGCACACACAGCACGCAGCTGCCGGGGAGTGGCGAAACCACTGGCGGCAGACCGGAACACGCCCCACTGCTCGCCCGGGCGGCAGTCGCGGCAGGTGTGCAGGCCTTGTTCATTGAATGCCATCCTGACCCCCGAAACGCCAAGAGTGATGCCAGCACGATGCTGTCTTTGGAAAATGCGGAACGTGTGATTGCGGATGTGGCGAAGATTCGCGCTGCGCTCACGACATGAGCGATGACTCAGCGAGCTGGCGCGTCGGGTGTGGTTGAAGGCGATTCCTTGGGCCGCGTGGTCGGCTTAGGAATCGGCTTTGCGTTCGGCTTGACACCGGGCTTGGATATTTCCTTGGTCGGCGCAACAGGAAGCTCGACGGTGCCGGGACTGGATTTGCCTTTGAGTGATCCGGTGAGGTCGGTGCTGGCCTGCCATTCAATTGTCAGGCCGATGCGATGCACACTGCCGCTGGCTTCGGGAAGTTCCTCGATGAGCGTCGATGGGTCGCGACCATTCTGATCGGCTTTGCCCCACCAGAGACAATCAACGGATGAGGAAACGCCGGGGGCAAAGAGCTGAATGCAATCTCCTTCGTTGTTGAGTCCGATGAATCTGGATTCGGCTTTGAAAGAGAAGATGTAGGCGTTGTTGAACTTGGCGTTGCGAGCCCCGGCCTTAGCTTTGTCGCCAACGGGCTGGGCCCATTTCTGTTCAAAACCATTGAAGAGAACCACAACTTCGCCGGGTTGCAACACCAGATCGGGGAAGGTGAACTCCATCTGCGGCTTGAGCACTTTGGCCTTCTTGGGTTTTTTGCCATCGGGGCCAGGCTTGGCGGCGGGATCATCTTCATACTTCACCTCGCGCGAATCGGTGAGGGTGTAGCCCTTGAGGTTAATGGCCTTGTCATGCGGATTCACGAGTTCAACGAATTCGTCGCCGGTGGCCGAGCGCGAGCCATCGCCATTTGCATCGCCATCGGTTCCGGTGGGTACGGCGTACATCACTTCGGAGATGAGAGGATGCGGATAGGTGAGCTTGAGATTCTGAGCGGGTGCGCTGGCCTTCTGATCTTTGCCGGTGGGTGCGGGTTGCAAAGTGTTGAGAGTGCAGGTGGCGAGCAGAGTCATGAGCATGGACGAATCTCCGTAGGTCTGAAGAAGTGTAACAGAGGTGTGAAGTGCTTATGGAGTGAGTTCGCCGTGCACCCAGGCCTCGCCACTGACGGCCTGTCCGGGCTGAGGACGCCATGTGCCGAGGGTTACGCCACTGATGACCAGGGGGAGTGTGACAATCGCCCCCTCGCTGCGTGTCCATTCGAGGTGCACTTCGAGGAATTCCTGCCCGTGATACTCAAATGAGCGAACTGAGACCACGTTGGTATGGAATTTCCACAGATCGGGTTCTTCGCGGTGCGAATCAAACGCGGCCAGATGTGACAGATCGAGTTCGAGCCCCACGCGTGGCCTGCTGGATGATTTCTTGACCGCGTGCAATCTGGTGGAATGAGATCTGAACAGAGGTGAAGAAGGGTCTTCACTCACCGGCTTTGCAATGCTGATTACTCGCCGCTCTGCCGGCATCAGCGAGATGCCCAACGAACTGAGGCGGACGCGGGCGGTGTCTGAGGCAGCGTATTTTCGGCATGAGGCAATGTAGTCGGTGGCAAAGAACTCCGCTGCGGTGCCACAGGGCAGGGCGGCGCGGACGATGGCTTCCACGCGATTTCGGCGTGGCGACAGCTCGCCGATGGCGAGATCGAGTTCGACACCCGTGGTGCAGGAGGGGAATGAAGTGAGGTATTTCCAGTCATCTCCCTGACCGATGAAGAGGACGTTGTCTGCAAATCCCTCGAACACGCGACGCATGTGAACGACTTCACGGACGGGACCGGGTGCATCACCAGGTTGGCGACGAAGCGTGCGGCGGGAGTGGACTTCTCCCCGCGACATACAGGTGCTGATGGCTCCGGCCATGAGGGGGCCAACAGCATCCTCGAGCACAGACCACTTTTCGGCGTGAGACATATCGCACCTCCTGAACGCACCGACGAACATCCGTCGGGGTTCAGAAGACGTTACCGATGGGAAGCGAGCGAACCAAGAGTCCAAAATAGAGAACCTGACAGACAGTTGTCAGGTTGTGGGTCAAGAACCTGACAGACAGTTGTCATGTTGGGGGGGGCCTTGCTCGGTAGCGGGCGGTTATCAGATGGTCTGGGAAGGCCGCGGAGTTCTGCACAGCACAGGCCACGATCGGTGGCCGCTCCCTCTGCGCGAGTGGTTGGATGAAGGCAATTCCACCTCGAAATGGCAAGAACACGATTGATACCATGCACGCATGAAGAACTCATGGAAGCGAAATGGACTATTGCTGGCGACTTTCACATTCATCGCCTGCGCTGGCATCGCCGGGTGCGAAAAGGCCCCTCCGCAGGGCTCAACCCCAGTACAGGATTCCCCCAACGCTCGCACCGCTCCTACCACTGAGACGCCAAAGGCCGCGTCGACACCGGCCGAGCCCGTGAAAAGCACCCCAAAAACTGAAACGGCCTCCGTTCCAGCTGGTGCCGCAGAGAATACAGCCGGCCCATGGAAAGTTCCCTTTGGGTGGACGTTCGATGCAACGCCAAAGCCGATGCGGATCGCGACGTATGTCGCGCCCACATCGAGCGGGAACGTGGAAGTGGCAGTGACTCGCTTTCCCGAAAAGGTGGGAGGAGAACTGGCAAACATCAACCGTTGGCGCGGCCAGATGGGCTTGCCGACGATCGATGCGGCAGGTCTGGAGGCGACGATTACGAGGTTTAGTGCCGCTGGGTTTGAGGGGTATGAAACACGTATTGAATCGGAGAAGGGTGTGATGATGGCGTCTGCAGTTTTCGACAAATCGAGCAATCACACTTGGTTTGTGCGCGCGACGGCGAAGGATGCCAAGCAGGCAGAAGAGATCAAAGGCAACGTGTTTGGAATGGCTCGGTCGATTTTGGAGTCAAAGCCCGGTAAATGAGCCGCCGTAGATATTGGCGCGAGCGTTCGAATGCGACCCGAGCGACAGTGTCGATGGACCAACACCGGCACTGATGTGACCACCATCCGAATCTGATCTGTGACCATCACCGAACGATGTGATGGGAGGTGTGATCATGCGCCCAATGATGCTTGCTTCGTTGATACTGAATGTGACAGTGCTCATACCAGTGTGCTGCGGAATTCTGCTGAACGCGACGTGGGCCAGGGATGCATATGGGCCAGATTCTTCAGCACGGCAGATTCTGCTGGCGGTGTACATGGCGATCGGCATCATGTCCACCGTGCTGATCGTGCACCCGGATCCACGCATGGTCACCGCGCTGCTGCTGATGCAGATCATTTACAAGCTGGCAACGCCGCTGACTGTGGGAACGATGAAGAACCCAGTGGTGCTGAGCAATCTGGCAATCTGTATTGTGCACGTGATCACGCTGACGTTGATATGGCAACGTGGAATGCTGGCGACCATTCAGCTCAAGTAGTGCTCGGGGTGAGGAATCGTGCGTTTGCCGCGCATAGCGCTGACGCTCTGGTAAACCGGGATCCTCGCCAGAATCGAAGTCGAGGCAGAGCAACATGGCGCTACAGAAGATGCCCAAACCAGTAGTGGAGTGCTTCGCGGTTGATGCCGTTTGGTCTCTTCCACCAGCAGGCGGGATACTTCATTTCCATGAAATGACTGGGCGGCGTCAGGCGCTGGTGGCACTCCACAAAGCGCGCTGCATATCCGGGATGCTCGGGAGTGGCGATGATGCCACAGAATCCGAGAATTGCAACCAGAGTGTCTCGTTCAGATTTGTTGGATTTTAGAATTGGAGCAAGGTGCTTTTGCAACGCGGTCGATGTCGTCTTTGGAGGCGCGGCTTCGACGGCACCTAGAATCTGCTTCAGAATGTCAATGTCGTGAGACGTTGGGGTGACAGCGGGAATTGCGGCAAAGAGTTCGAGGTCCAATGACGCATACAAAGGACCGTCGTGCCTGACTCCACCCCACTTATGCCTCTCGAAATTGAGAACCGATAGATTGTGTCCGCGATTATCGTTCAGGGGTTCACCACACACCTGACATGCCGAGCGGGGATCCGGGCTCGGATGAGATTGCAAATGTTGAAAGACTGCGAAACTGCCCAAGGCGGAACGAAGGTCCAATCTGCGCGTGGAAAGACTGAATACGAAAGCGTTGGCAACCTGATACGCGCTAATTCTCTTAGTCGCAGCGATGACTCGATGCATGATGTCGTCGTGGGTGAGCAACACTGGATCAAACATGAATCCCACCTTCTTGGCGTACTCAAGGTCTTCTGATGTGGCAGTGGTCGCCCAGCGATTTCGCCAGCCGCTCGCGCACCAGTAGTAGTTCAAGAGAATTTTCAATCCGCGCGGGTCAAGGGGTTGAATTGGCTGATCTGGCATGCGGAAGAGAGGCTATCCCAAACAAGATCACCAGTGTTTGAAAGCCCAGTTCGCAGTCTTGCAGTTATCTGGACAGGGTTCGTGTCAAGATGGCCCCCCTCCCAACGCTTGACAGTTTTGTTCTGTGAAGAGGTGACCGAAACGGTACACTTCACGTGGTATGCCAGTGCATAACCGAGCGCCGGATGAATGTGGTCCGACTCAATGAACGGGTCGAATAATGGACGTCTCAGGGTTTCTCAAGTCACTCACACAGGAGATTCGTCATGTCGAAGCAAACCAGCATCATTCTTCTCGCCACCATCGCACTCGCCGGACTCTCCGGCTGTGCCAGCAAGCAGAGTTCCACGATGGACCCTGCCGCGCAGGCGATGGCGGACATGGATACGTACATGAAATCCGGCATGCCGGGGGAAATGCATAAGAAGATGGCCGAAGGCGTTGGCCATTGGACTACCACGAGCACGATGTGGATGGCTCCCAATTCACCTCCGACGGTGGCGCAGGGAACGGCCGTCACGCGCATGTCGATGGATGGCCGGTTCTCGATCACGGAAGTGAATACGCCGATGGGCGAGATGGGCACCATGAACGGCATGTCGATCATGGGCTATGACAACGTGCAGCAGAAATTTGTTGGCACGTGGATCGACAACATGAGCTCAGGCATGATGCAAGGCGTCGGCACGCCATCGATGGGCGGCAACCGAATCGACTGGGTGTACACCTATTCATGTCCCATCACCAATTGCGAGCGCACGATGCGGGAAACTCACACGCATCCAGACAAGGACACCCTGATCATCGAGTCTTTCGCCAAGGATCCCCGGACCAATGAAGAGACGAAGTGCATGCGTTTGGAAGCCAAGCGCAAGATGTGATGATTCTGACGCAAACCGTGTGAGTGAAGCAATCCCTCACATAAAGCTCAAAAAAAAGAGCCCCCGGGTCGCAGGACGCGGGGGTTTTTCAATGCGCAAAATTGGGCTTCGCTTGTGCCAGTTTCGTCTTCGCCGCCATCACTTTCCTTCGCGTTTCCACTCGAAACGCCGAGGTGTGCCACCCTTCATATACCCGATCGTGGCGGAGAGATTTCCGTCGCTCGACAGTTCGTAGACGATGCGCTTGGGATAGTCATGCCGGGGATTTTCGAACACTGCGCGCTTGCCGCCGGACTCGGTCGGGCCAAACTCTGAGAGCACAAAGTCGGTCTTGACTGCGCCACCGGGCTGCGCGGTGTAGACCAATCCGCCATCGCGCTCAACGATGCGCAGGTATTCAAACGCAACCATCTTGCCGTTGGTGTTCACCGTGCGCGAGGTGGCGAGCATTGCACCACCCAGTGGTGGGCTCCAACGTTCCTCGATTGATGACCCCGAAGATCTCGTTCCGACCCACGCCCCCGCGATCCACTCCACATCGGCGATGGTCGCCTTGGCCAGCGTGGGCATGGGGATGTCCTGCGGCAGGCGATAGAGCCCCACTTGCTCGGTCCAGCCGGGGGAATCAGTAGAAACTCGCACGATGAGGCCATCAGGGGTCATTTGGAATGAGCGGCGGATCATGGTGAATCCTGCCGCCGCGCGATCGCCTTCAAACTTCACTTCGTATTGGAATGTGTCATCTTTCCACGAACCCTGGTAACGAACCACTCTGCCATTTTGCTCGGTGACTTCGGTGACGGAGCCATCAAGCGCGATGCGGACATCTTTGTGGCCGGAGCCGTGACCATTCAGGATGACCGCCCCACCATTCTCTTCGACACG
>CAYTYD010000073.1:0-4981 GCA_964441555.1 uncultured Phycisphaeraceae bacterium
GTCTCAGTGAAAGTGACATCACGCCTGCCAGTGTCCGCGCCCACATTCCCAATCTCGCGCAAGCGATCGATTACTTTTCTTCCACATCCTCTCTCGCCGAGCAACTGACACTCACCACCGCCAAATTCGTCCGCTGGTTCGAACTTGAACGCCCCTCTCCGACAGAACTTCTCTTCGCTTCTGATCTCTCCAAGACCACCGCGTTCCGCGACATCCTCGCTCGCATGATCGGTGATCCTGCCTCCTGCATCGCCACCTACAACCAAGCCGTCATGCAAGCCGCCGATGCGGATCTGCGACCCCTCACCGTCAACACCGCCCGCAATCGCTACGAACTTCCCCTCTGGCTGCTCCGCCCCGGTGAGCCGCGCCGCAAGATGCACAGCGACGAACTTGCCACCCTCTCCGAAGCCGATCGTGCTCGCCTTGCCCCTCGCGCATTGCTGATGACCGGCCTGATCCGCGCGTACGGCTGCGACCTTTTCATTCACGGCACCGGTGGCGAAAAATACGATCTCGCCACCGAACGCTGGTTCTCCACCTGGCTCGGCCTTCCTCTCGCCCCCATGGTCGCGGCATCCTCCACCCTCACCCTTCCCCTCGCCGATGGGCCCATTCCCACTCCGGCCCACGTCGCTAAAGCCGCGTGGCGTCTCCAGCACGCCCGCCACCACCCCGCCGCGTTGAATCTTCCCGAGCTTCAAAGCCAGAAAGACGTACTGGTTGCCTCTATCAGAGCCGCCAAGCTCAGTAAGCAGGATGCACGCCAGCTTTATCGCCAACTCTCAGTTCTTCTCGATCAGGCCCGCATTGATGGCGCGCCCGACCTCTCGCGCCTGCAACATCAACTCGCCCTCGCCCGCCAGGGTCTTGCCGAGTCATCCATCACGTCTGATCGCACCTGGCCCTTCATGCTCTATTCCCGCGAAGCCATCGCCGCACTCGCTCACTCGATCCGCGCTCAATTCCAGCCATCCCCCGCGGCATCCCACACCGCGTGAACCATGCCACGCTGTCCTTTCAATCTCCTTCTCCTCTTTGCGCTCCCAGTGATCCTGTCTTTGGTCACTCTCTCCGCGTGCGACCGATCTCCTTCCTCTTCCCCTCAGAAATCACCTCCCCAGCAGTCTGTACCTCAGCACCCAGCACCCAGCACTCAGCACTCCACTGCAAAAATCGTTTGCCTCTCCCCCGCCCTTGCAGTCACACTCAAGGATCTCGGCCTCGAACCCTCCATCATCGCGCGGCACGGCTACGACCTGGCGCTTTCCCCCTCCCTTCCCGTCGCCGGTGATCAGCAAGGTCTCAACTACGAAACCATCCTCACCCTCAATCCCACGCACATTCTGCTGCAACTTGGGAGTGGTGTTCCCGACAAACTCTCAGCGCTCTCGACTCAACACCGTTGGACAGTCACCAACTACTCCATCCTCACGCTGGACGACATCCAGCGCACTACACGCGAACTTCACACCACCTTCGCCCCGCCCAATGCACCCTGCCCACTTCTAGACCGCATGGCGGAAACCTGGTCCGCTCCTGCCAATCCCGCGTTTGCACAAGCGGGCCGCATTCTGCTCCTCGCCTCCACTTCGCCTCCCGCCGCGCTCGGCCCCGGGAGTTTTCACCACCAGATCCTCGAACGCCTCGGCGCCACTCCCGCCATCACACAGGGAAATCCATTCATCGAGCTCGATGCCGAAGCGATCCTGGCTCTTCAGCCTGATGGCATCATCCTCATTCTGCCGCGGCGGCGTGATGACCCCGTTACCCCTCCCTCAACTTCCGCTCAGCTTCGCGCTCGCCTTGGCACCCTCGGCACACTTTCACTTCCAGCGCTCAACACCACCACGCATCCTGAGCGCATCGCCCTTATCGATGGTCCTCTTGCACACACACCATCATCCGCCATGCTGGCAGTCACCGACGAGATGCGTGCCATCCTCACACGCTGGGCAAGTATCTCTGAGAATCGCAAGTAATCGTGGCTGCTTTGCCGCAGAGCAAGCCCAATCATCGCATCATCTGTATACAGTGGCAATTACACTTCCACGATTCTCAACTTCTTCCGGAGTCTCATCCATGGCAGGCAAATCAGGCGGTAAAGGTGGCATTGGTCCCGTTCCCCCCGGCAATCGCGCTGGTGGCAACGAAAAGGGCGGCCCCTCCGGCAATCGCGGGCCCAGCGGCGGCTCCGCCCAGAAGGGCGCGGCAAAATCCATGCGCCGCAGCCAGAACAAAGGTGGCGGCCGGTAAGTATGTTCTCCATGCAGGTTGAATCCAAACTCATGACCGTCCGCGGCAGTCAGTGATGTCCTGATTCCGTTGTCGTATTTCGAGTGTGCATCAAGCATGGCCGACCCAGTCATCACGCTCGCTTCGCAGAAACCGCTTCCCAAATGGGTGAAGTGGCTTGGTGTGGTTGCTGTTTCCGGCGCTGTGATACTCGCGATTGTTTCGATCGTCAATGAACTCAGACGAGATGCGATTCGTCAGGCCGAAGCACCTGCCTTCAACTCTGTCGAACAGGCGTTGATCGGCTTCGATGTCGGCGGCACGGCAAACGCGACAGTCACCGTTCCCAAGAGTCAAGCAACGTTCTTATTGATCTCGCCATACTGCCTCTCAGGTGATATCGACAATCATCCACAGCTTGTGGGCATTGTCCCGCCGGGGAAAATGGAGGATTTGGCGATGAAAAGTTCGATCGAAGAGCCGCTGCTCGTCGGGTTTCGCGATGGTGTGTGGATCGGTGCCCAGCACAAATACAGCCCGTATCAATGGGATGACGGCATGTTGATTTTCCGGCAAGGGGATCAACTGTCTTTGCAACGAGCGGGCAAGCGAATCAACGTGTCGATCACGTCGCAATCCAAATGACAAACCCATCGCCCGCATCTCGCCACACCGAATACCTCCTCGGCTTCACGGCACGCCCCTTGCCACGTGATCTCAGCCAGGAGTGGCCATCAGACCGTCGCCAGACTTTTCTCCTGAATGCGAACGCGCCCGAGCCGACCTCGGTGGATGCCGCAGGTTGTGCCGAGCTTTCGTGCGTTGATTACCAAACTGCCGAGACGCTTGGCACCACAAGCATCGATTGCGATGTTCCGCTCGATCGGCGCTGCACGCCGCCTGGCGCCAGCAGTCTTGCGATCTGGGCCTCGCAGGAGACGCTCATCGATTTTCTCACGCCGCACGAGGGCCCGCCATCGCAGCGCCGCTATTCGCTGCATGCCATCACGCTGCTCTCCACACACCGTATTTATCGTTCCAGTCACGATGCAACATCAACTTCCCCGCGCAGTAGCGATTCTGCTTCATCCCTTGATCCATCCTGGGTTCGTCTCGGCTTTGACGTCGCCGACATTTGGCTGTGCAGTGGCCTGACAAATTGCGGCTACACCCCGTCAGATCGGCCTCATGCCGCCCAATTCACTCGCAGTTTGAATCGCTTCCATCTCTTTGATGATGCCGCGATCGCCCTCGATTTTGCCCGCTTCACAGATAAACGTGTAGAAGAGCACGCCCCATTTCATGTTTTCGGCATGTACCAATTTCAAGTCAGATAATCATGCGGCTGGTCGCGTCACACCGTCACTCTCCTACTTCCGATAAGCACTCTTTCATCCGCGATCAAAAAACCCCTAGAAAACGCGACACATCCTCAGTACGCTGCCTCTCCAATCAAAATACTCCATTCACGAGAGAGACAGATCATGAAAAAGTCGTCCATCGCTTTGTTCCTCGCCGCCTCCGCCTTCTGCTCAACCGCTCATGCCACCGTCATCGATCTGCGTCAGCACTTTGTCGATCGTGGCTTCGGCACCCAGAGCGAAACCGATCAATGGACCGTTCGCTACGGCGCTCCCAATGGCACCCTTCTTGCTTCCGCGGGCACCTATTTCTCCGGGCCCTACCAGCACGGCACTCCCATCTTCGGCCCCATCCTCAACATCGGTGATTACGCCGGTTGGGGGCACGGCGCGACCTTCGATGGCATCTTCGTTCACGCCGGCCCCGGTGTGGCAATGGTCGCCACCTTTCGCGCTGACGAGATCACCGTCCTCAGCGGCTTCAACGTCCGCGCTGAAATGGTCTTGAACGGCATCTCAAGCAACGGCATGGGCTTTGAAGTCGTCACCGACATCGGTGGCACACTCCAATCCCGCGGCAGCGGCACCTGGGGCTACTCCCTCAACGCCAGCGAAATGCCCGTCGATTTCGGTGGCGACACCACCCTCGCCATCGGCGACAAAGTGCACATCGTCTTCAACGACAACGGCAGCTTCCTGTACGACCACGCCAATATCAACCTCGTGCCCCTCGTCGTTCCCGCACCCGGCGCAGGACTTTTGGCTGGCGCGGTTGCTGTGATGACTACTCGTCGTCGGCGGCGCTAATGCCACGCGCCGTTCGCATTTGCCTCATCTTTGAGTGAACCCAGTATGAGCGATCTCCGTGCGCTGGCGTGATGCCGCCGGTGTGGTAGTTGTCATCTGTAAAAGTGAAGTATCCAAACTCCTAGTAAGCGAGATTGACCGGGTCCATGAGCGAGAGCGCGCAAGCATGTTGTGGAGTTGAACAGATGAACATACTTATTAAATTAGAGAAGCGGGGATGCGCCCTGCTCGGCGTTTTCGTCTTGGTTGTTTTTGTGGCTGGTAGGTGGCAGCAAGTTGGGGACGGTTTGGTGCAGAATTTCAAAGAGCGAAACACGGCCGCTGCAAAGGAAGATGTGACGGGCGATGCCCCTACCAAGCCGGCATCAGTGGGAAAAGTGAAAGCCAAATCGTCCCGAAAAATAGTCCGATAACTGTGTCGGCCCTTTATTGCTGACGTCTTTGGGTTTGCGGGAGCGCGTGTTGGTCGAATTTTCCTCAGGCGATAGTTTCAGGACATTTCCCGCAACCACCCCTCCCCGTCTCTGGTACACCATTCCAGGGGGTGTCATCCACACCACCTCGGCAAAACCCGCCCT